>DATJKM010000001.1:0-36396 GCA_035491515.1 Candidatus Udaeobacter sp.
CTTCCTTTAAAACAGTCCCTGAAGATCATATTCACGAACAAACCTTTGATGCTGATTACTTTTATCTATTTGGTTTTTCAAGCTGCCTATGGGATCAAGGCTTCCGTATCGATTTATTATGTTAATTACAATATGAACAAAACCGAGTTCTTATCGATTTATATGCTGCTCATATTCGGAAGTAATTTGTTAGGCACATTAATAGCTCCGAAATTTTCAAAATGGTTTGAGAAAAAATATGCCATCATTATTGGATTGGCAGGAACCGTAATAAGCGGAATCGCTTTATATCTCACGGATTACTCCAACGTCCCAATGATCCTCCTTTGGACGGTCGTCGGCGGCCTGATCGGCGGAATTCCCGCAGCGGTAATATGGGGCGCGCTGCCGGACACTGTAGAATATTCGGAGTGGAAAAACGGGTACCGGACAGAAGGTCTTATTTATGGCATATTCAGCTTTGGACAAAAATTGTCTATTGCCATATCGGGCGCTCTATCGGGTTATATTTTGCAAGTATCCGGTTATGTTCCGGATGCCGTACAATCATCATCTGCTTTGAAAGGCATAGCACTCCTGCTTTGCTTATTGCCGGCCGGGCTTTGTGCAATGGGAATAATAGCTTCCTTGTTTTACAATCTTGATTCAAAAAGGTTTTCGACTATTGTTATGGAATTAAAAGGGCAACAACATCTGCAAAGAAGCAAGAGAATTAATAACATTAAATTAGTGAAGAGGGGACTTGATCAAGATGTCGATTAATCAACTGCCACAAACGATGAAAGCAGCAGTCATGCACAATACGCGGGAAATAACAATTGAACAATACCCCGTTCCGCAAATCGGTCCGGACGAGGTTTTGATAAAAGTGATGGCAGTCGGGATTTGCGGATCCGATTTGCATTATTATTCCCATGGCCGAATCGGCAAGTACGTGGTCGACAAACCGTTTATTCTGGGTCATGAATGCGCCGGGGACATTGCGGCGATCGGCTCGAATGTGCAGCGTTTTCAAGTAGGCGACCGCGTAGCGGTAGAACCGGGCGTAACCTGCGGACGCTGCGACGCATGCAAGGAAGGCCGGTATAACCTTTGTCCGGATGTTGAGTTTCTGGCGACGCCTCCGTTTGACGGCGCTTTTGTGCAGTACATTAAAATCCGTGAAGACTTCGTATTCGCCATTCCTGATGAGCTTTCCTATGAAGCAGCTGCATTAGTCGAGCCTTTTTCGGTTGGGATACATGCGGCTAACCGTACCGGTCTGCAGCCTGGATCCACGGTTGCCATTATGGGGATGGGACCTGTCGGGTTGATGGCTGTAGCAGCGGCTAAAGCTTACGGGGCGGCGAAGATTATCGTGACAGATCTCGAGCCGCTGCGGCTTGAGGCAGCCAAGCAGATGGGTGCCACTCACATTATTAACATCCGTGAACAGGACCCGCTCGAGGAAATTAAGCGGATTACAAGCGGCAAAGGCGTCGATGTCGCATGGGAAACAGCCGGCAATCCGAAGGCGCTGCAAGCTGCGCTTGGATCACTGCGTCGCGGCGGCAAGCTCGCGGTCGTAGGGCTGCCTGCCCAAGACGAAATCCCGTTGAATGTGCCTCTTATTGCGGATAATGAAGTCGATATCTACGGCATTTTCCGTTATGCCAATACGTATCCGAAAGGCATCAACTTCCTGTCTTCCGGCATAGTCGACGCAAACAAGCTGATCACCGACAAATTTGCGCTTGAACAAACGCAGGAAGCGATGGAGCGTGCGCTTAACCAGAAGAGCGAATGCTTGAAAATCATCGTTTATCCTAACGGCTTGCTTTAATCTGCTCGATTATCGAAGAAGGGTAGAGAGGAAAACATAATGAGTCTATTAGGAGCAATTGAAGGCGGAGGCACAAAATTTGTATGCGGAATAGGAACACCGGATGGTCAAATCCTGGAGCGTACCTCCTTTCCGACAACGACGCCGGAAGAGACAATGGGAAGAGCGATAGCATTTTTCGAAAGTAAAGAAATTCATGCAATTGGGATCGGAACCTTTGGTCCAATTGATGTAAACCTGAAAAGCGAAAGCTATGGTTGTATAACGAATACACCTAAACCCTATTGGAGCGGCTTTAATGTAGTTAATTATTTGAAGCGGCATTTAGATGTGCCGGTCGGATTTGATACGGACGTTAATGCCGCGGCTTTAGGCGAAGCGGTATGGGGAGCGGCAAAAGGTCTGAACAGCTGCCTGTACATGACTGTCGGAACCGGCATCGGTGCAGGCGCATTCATAGAAGGGCAGCTTGTACATGGCCTAACCCATCCGGAAATGGGACATATTATTGTCCGCCGGCATCCGGACGATACTTACGAGGGAGGCTGTCCGTTTCACAAAGACTGTCTGGAAGGACTCGCCTCGGGGCCGGCGATCGAAAACCGTTGGAAAATGAAAGCCTTCGACTTGGGAGCAGCTCATTTCGCTTGGGAGCTCGAAGCCTATTATTTGGCCCAAGCGCTGCTCAATTTCATTCTCATTCTTTCACCGGAGAAGATCATTATAGGGGGCGGCGTGATGAATCAGACACAGCTATTTCCGCTTATCCAGCGGCAGCTGGACTCATTATTGAATGGATATATTCAACATCCAGCTTTAGCCAGAGGTAATGCCAACTACATTGTACAGCCGTCACTTGGCGATAATGCCGGGCTTACCGGCGCGTTAGCCTTGGCTGACAGAGCTTTACAAGGCTAAGAAAATATCTGTATTCCCGAAAGGGTCTTTCTTGCTTATTTCTCAAACGGTCTTCATAATGAAGGAAACCTATACAACCGTTAAAAGAGGAATTCCGATGAAAGTAACGATTTACGATGTGGCCCGGGAGGCTGGCGTTTCGATCGCCGCGGTTTCCCAGGTTATCAACGGCAAGGGGAAAATCAGCGAGGAGCGCAGGAATGAAATTATGGAGGTCATGGCCCGGCTGAACTATCAGCCCAGCGTGATCGCCTCTGCGCTAACAGGCAAGAAGACGTACACGATCGGTCTGCTCGTGCCTGATATCTCAAATCCGTTTTTTGCAGAAATTGCGCGCGCTGTGGAGGATCAAAGCCATCATCTCGGCTACAGCCTGTTCATATGCAGCACGGACAACAAGAAGGAGCGCGCGGAGCGTTATCTGGCTTTGATGCAGCAGAAGCGGGTAGATGGCATGATCATCGGGACAGGGATGGCGGACAAAAGCGCTTTGGCGCATTTGATGAAGAGGTCGGTGCCTATCGTGGCGATTGCCAGGGAGGCGAACCTCGGAACGAACACCGTCATCATCGACGATTATATCGGGGGCGGCATGGCGGCGAGTCATTTGCTGGAGAGGAATCATACCCGCGTCGGTCTGTTGACGGAAAGCGACGAGGTCAGCAGCAGCCGGGAACGAGTCCGCGGATTCCGCGATGTGTGGTCGCAAGCCGGACTGGCCCTGGAAGAAAACATGATTCGAGCGTGCGGAAATGATCTGGTCCGGGACGGAAAGCTTCAAGCGGGAGAGCTGCTTCGCCAGCCTAATTCCCCGTCGGCTTTATTTTGCTGCAATGATCTGCTCGCTATCGGCGCGCTGCAGGCCGTGAAAGAACGGGGCCTGCGGGTTCCTCAGGACGTATCGGTCATCGGCTTCGACAACACCATTTTGGCCGAGGTGACCGATCCGCCGCTCACTACGGTCGCACAGCCGACGGAGATGATGGGCAAGCTGGCAGTTGATTCATTGGTCCGAAGGCTTGAAGGGGAGCAAACGGATGACGAGCGGGTCGTGCTGCGGCCGGAGCTCGTCATTCGTCAGTCTACTGCCAGAAACAGTTAGACGATTATGCGCAGATGTGCAGAAAAAAAGGGTTGGACAGAGACGATATGTTCTCTGACTGGCTCTTTTTTTGTATTTGAATGAGATTTTTTGGAATGCGCTTTCAAGTGGAACCGAAGTGTGAAATAAAAAGATTGCCGGGGATTTGTTTATAGTGTATATTGAGTTTAATTAAGCGCTTTACCTTGCTGGGTTAAGCGCTATACTAACTAATGGGAGGGCAACAAATGGATAAGATACGGCTAACGATGGCACAGGCGCTGCTGCGGTTTCTGGACAATCAATATGTATCCGTGGATGGCGTGGAAACCAAATTCGTGCAGGGCCTGATGGGCATTTTCGGACACGGGAACGTAACGGGGATCGGCGAGGCGCTGGAGAGAAGCCCGGGAAGTCTGACGTTCATTCAAGGTAAGAACGAGCAAGGGATGGTCCATGCTGCAACCGCTTTCGCCAAGCAGAAAAACCGTCTTCAAATCTATGCTTGCACGTCCTCCATCGGGCCAGGCGCTTTAAATATGATAACGGCTGCGGCTACCGCCACAGTCAACCGGATTCCGGTTTTGCTGCTTCCTGGAGATAATTTTGCTTCGAGGCAGCCGGATCCCGTGCTGCAGCAGCTCGAAGTCGTCTCCGATTATACGATATCGGCCGTCGATGCGTTCAAGCCTGTGAGTAAATACTGGGACCGGATTGTACGACCGGAACAGCTGATGCAGGCGGCCATTCAGGCGATGAGGGTATTGACCGATCCGGCGGAGACCGGCGCGGTCACGCTTGCGCTGCCGCAGGATGTTCAGGCAGAAGCATTTGATTATCCCGTTTCCTTTTTTGAGAAAAAGGTACATTTCATCGATCGCCGTCAGCCGGCTCCGGAATCGCTGCAGCGGGCGGTCGAATTAATCAAGAAGAAACGCAGACCGCTTATTGTCGCGGGAGGCGGCGTGCTCTACTCCAGCGCGATGAAGGAGCTGGCTGCATTCGCTGAAGCATTCGGTATTCCGGTCGCTGAGACGCAGGCGGGAAAAAGCTCGCTTCCTTGGAATCATCCGTTAAATGCAGGCGCAATCGGCGTCACGGGCACGCTCGCTGCCAACCGTCTCGCCGCTGATGCCGATCTGATTATTGGCGTCGGGACCCGGTATTCCGATTTTACGACCTCTTCCAAATCCGCTTTCCGCAACGAGGCGGTCCAGTTCGTTAACTTAAACGTCAGCACCTTTGATTCGGCGAAGCTGGACGCCTTTGCCGTCGCTTGCGACGCGAAAGCCGGCTTACAGGCGCTTCAACAATCGCTTAATGCCGCTAATTATCGCGCTGGCTATGAGCCTGCTGAAATCGCCGGATTAAAGGAGCAATGGGATGCGGAGGTTGACCGTTTGTACGCAGCCGAGCATAAAGACGGGCTGGCGCAGACGAGAGCGCTAGGCGTTATCAATGAAACGCTTGGTGATTCCGACATCATCCTTTGTGCTGCGGGAAGCCTGCCGGGCGACCTGCACCGGGTCTGGCGGTCTGTAGAGCCGAAAACCTACCATATGGAATACGGGTTTTCGTGCATGGGCTATGAGGTTAGCGGAGCGTTCGGAGCGGCGCTTGCGGAGCCGGATAAGAATGTCTATGCCATTCTAGGCGACGGCAGCTATTTGATGCTTCATTCGGAGCTGATTACGAGCATTCAAGAGGGCCGCAAAATTACGGTGCTTCTGCTCGACAATCATGGCTATCAGTGCATTCATAACCTGCAGCGGGGACACGGCAGCGACGGCTTCGGCAATGAGTTCCGGTTCCGCTCCGAGACGACCGGCCGGCTCTCGGGCGGCTATATGCCGATCGATTTCTCGGCGCACGCGCGCAGCATGGGCGCGGCAGCCTACAAAGCAAGCACGGCGGAAGAGCTGAGAGATGCGCTGCTTAAAGCCAGGAACGAGACGGGCACGACGTTAATCGAAATTCCGGTCGTTCCAGGTACAAACACGGGAGGTTATGAATCCTGGTGGAACGTAGGCGTCCCTGAAGTTTCAGTCAGCGGGAAGGTAGTCGCGGCGCACAAGGACATGAAGCGGAATATCGACGCGGTACAACTCATCTAAACGCCAAAAAAGAAGGAGAAATCATCGATGAATAGATTCCCTTTCAAGCTCGGCATTCACCCGATCAACTGGGTGGGCGAGGACGTGAAGGAGCACGGCGAGAACACAACGTTCGAGCAAATCGTGAATGAAATTGAGGCGCTCGGGCTGACCGGAACCGAGATGGGGCGCAAGTATCCAACGGGTCAAGCCGTGCTGAAGCAAGAGCTGTCGAAGCGTGGAATCAACCTCGTCTCGCAGTGGAAGACGGTATTGTTCTCCGACCCCGTCTACCGGGACGCGGAGCTCGAAGCTTACCGCGAGCATGCGCGCTTTCTGAAGGAGATGGGCAGCACCGTTATCAGCACATGCGAGGGCGGGGGCTCGCTGCACTTCGATGCGCGGCGCTCGCCGAACGAGAAGGAGGTGCTGCGGCTGGATGAAGCGGGATGGAAAAGTCTGGCCGAGGGACTTAACGCAGCCGGCGCGATTGCGAAGGAATACGGCCTTAAGCTGACGTATCATCATCATGGCGGAACGGTCATCGAAAGCGCTGAGGAAATTGACCGTCTGATGGAGCTGACAGACCCTGCGCTTGTCTATCTGCTGTTCGATACGGGCCATGCCTATTACGGCGGAGCTGATCCGCTTAACGTCCTGCGCAAGCATTACGACAGAATCGCCTATGTTCATCTGAAGGATATCCGCCAAGAAGTGCTGGACTGGTCGCGTGCCGAACGGGCTGATTTCGTTACCTGCATCCGCAATGGGGTGTTTACCGTTCCCGGAGACGGAAACATAGATTTTAAGCCGGTGATCGATGAGCTGTTAAAACGGGGATACGACGGATGGGCGATGCTCGAGGGGGAGCAGGATCCAGCCGAGCATCCCGCCTACGAATACGCCAAGCAATCATTAACCTATTTAAATTCTCTCATTACATCGTGAAGGAGGCATTAACATGAAACATGTGACTTTTCCTGCTCATAAACCGATTGACTTTGTTGCGATCGGACGCCTGTGCATTGATTTGAACGCCAATGAAATAAATCGTCCGATGGAAGAGACGATGACCTTTACCAAATATGTGGGCGGCTCGCCGGCGAATATCGCTATCGGGATGTCGCGCCTCGGATTGAAGACAGCTTTTATCGGCAAAATCGCAAACGATCAGATGGGACGTTTTATTGAAGGCTATCTGCAGCGCGAAGGCATCGATACGTCGAGCGTCGCGGTCGACGACACGGGCGCGGTAACGGGGCTTGCTTTTACCGAAATTAAGAGTCCTTCGGACTGCAGCATTCTTATGTACCGCGATAATGTTGCGGATCTGCTGCTGAGGCCGGAAGAGGTGAGCGAGGAGATTGTCGCGCAGGCAAAGCTGCTGCTCATTTCCGGCACGGCGCTGGCGCAAAGCCCGTCGAGGGAAGCGGTATTCCAAGCGCTCGACTTTGCGAAGAAGCACGGGACAATCATCGCATTTGACCTTGATTACCGTCCGTATACGTGGAAATCGGCGGAAGAGACAGCCGTCAATTACAACCTGGCTGCCGAGAAGTGCGACATTCTGATTGGAACGCGGGAAGAGTTTAATCAGATGGAAATTTTTGATGCCAATGCAGAGCATGACGACCGGGTCACTGCTTCCAAGTGGTTTAATTACGGGGCTAAGATTGCCATTATCAAGCACGGCAAGGAAGGCTCGATCGCTTATGCGAAGGACGGGTCGGAGCACCGTGCGAAGAGCTACCCGGCGAAGGTCATTAAGACGTTCGGAGCAGGAGATTCCTATGCGGCAGGGTTTCTGTACGGCATTATGCAGGGCTGGACATTAGAGAAAAGTATGGAATTCGGTAGCGCCGCAGCGTGCGTAGTCATCTCGAGCCACAGCTGCTCCGACGCCATGCCGACGACAAAGCAAGTATACGACTATATCGAACGCTGCGAACGCGGTGAAATCACAGTCTGATAAGCCGAAAGGGGAACGACAGGATGGCTAAAATATTAAAAAATTGGATCGGCGGCGAATGGGTGGATGCTTCAACCTCTGTAACGGAGCCGGTTGTTAATCCGGCGACGGAAGAGACGCTCGCGCATGTTCCTTTATCTACGCAAGAGGATGTGGACAAGGCTGCCCGGACAGCCAAGGCTGCTTTCCAAAGCTGGAGCCGGACGCCGGTTCCGAAGCGCGCGCGCGTGCTGTTTAAATATCAGCAGCTGCTGGTCGAGCATTGGGAGGAGCTGGCACGGCTTATTACGAAGGAGAACGGCAAGAGCTATAGCGAGGCATACGGCGAGGTGCTTCGCGGCATCGAGTGCGTGGAGTTCGCGGCAGGCGCCCCTAATTTGATGATGGGCAAGCAGCTTCCGGATATTGCTTCCCATATAGAGTCGGGCATGTACCGGTATCCGATCGGCGTCATCGCCGGCATTACCCCGTTTAATTTTCCGATGATGGTTCCGTGCTGGATGTTCCCGCTTGCCATTGCATGCGGCAACACCTTCGTGCTGAAGCCGTCGGAGCGCACGCCGCTGCTGGCGGAGCGGCTGGCCGAGCTGTTCGCGGAAGCGGGCTTGCCGGCTGGCGTACTGAACATCGTGCACGGAGCCCGCGACGTTGTTAACGGCATTTTGGAGCACAAGGATATTCAAGCGGTCTCGTTCGTC
The DNA here is from genome assembly GCA_035491515.1 of Candidatus Udaeobacter sp. Classification (GTDB taxonomy): domain Bacteria; phylum Bacillota; class Bacilli; order Paenibacillales; family Paenibacillaceae; genus Pristimantibacillus. Next base: position 8,582 of record DATJKM010000001.1, read on the forward strand.
GGCTCGCAGCCGGTTGCCGAATACGTGTACAAGACGGCATCTGCGAACGGCAAACGCGTGCAGGCGCTGGCTGGAGCCAAAAATCACTCCATCGTTCTGCCGGATGCTGATCTGGATTTGACGGTCAAAGAGATTATCAATGCTGCCTTCGGCTCGGCCGGAGAGCGCTGTATGGCTTGCTCTGTCGTTGTGGCGGTTGGAGAAGTCGGCGATACGCTCGTGAGCAAATTGACGGATGCGGCGAACCGGATTACGATCGGCAACGGCATGGAGGAGAATATATTCCTCGGTCCGGTCATACGCGGCGCACATAAGGACAGAACGCTGCATTACATCGAGACGGGAGAAAACGAAGGCGCCTTGCTCGTCCGCGACGGACGCAAAGATGCGGCAATCGATGGGAAAGGCTACTTCGTGGGTCCAACTATCTTCGACAATGTCGAGTGCGGCATGAGTATTTGGGAGGATGAGATTTTCGCTCCGGTTCTGGCTATCGTGCGTGTTGCGACATTGGAGGATGCGATCGAGTTGGCTAACCGTTCTGAATTCGCTAACGGAGCATGCCTCTTCACGAAGAACGGCAGCAGCGTCCGGCAATTCCGCGAGACGATCGATGCCGGCATGCTCGGCATTAATCTCGGGGTACCTGCGCCGATGGCTTTCTTCCCGTTCTCGGGCTGGAAAAAATCGTTCTACGGCGATCTTCATGCAAACGGAACCGATGGAGTCGAGTTCTATACGCGTAAAAAAATGGTGACTGCCCGGTGGTAACACTCGGTTCAACGAAGGAGAAAGCAGGAGGGATAGGCAATGGCTAACAAAATAACGATCGGAATTATTGGGGCGGGCAGAATCGGCAAGATCCACGCCGACAATCTGCTCAGACTGCCGCAGGTGGAAATTTCTGCGGTCAGCGATCTGTTCGCGGGACCGGAGCTAGAGGAGTGGGCGGCCAAGCGGGGAATCGCCAAAGTAACGAAGGACAGCTCTGAAATTATAAATGATCCGGCGATAGACGCTGTTTTCATCTGTTCGTCGACCGATACACATGTTCCGCTCATCAAGCAGGCTGCCAAGGCAGGCAAGCATGTGTTTTGCGAGAAGCCGCTCAGCATGGATATCAACCGGACGGAAGAAGCGGTAGCAGCTGCAGCGGAAGCGGGCATTAAGCTGCAGATCGGTTTCAACCGCAGGTTCGATCATAACTTTAAACGGGTGCGCGAGCATGTGCTGACTGGTACGGTCGGTAATCCGCACATTGTGAAGATTACCTCCCGTGATCCGAATCCGCCGCATGAGGATTACATTCGGGTGTCCGGCGGCATTTTTATGGATATGATGATCCATGATTTCGACTTGGCCCGTTTCCTGACAGGGAGCGAGGTAACGGAGGTATACGCGCAAGGCCGCGTACTCATCGATCCTGTCTTCAGCAAGTACGGGGATGTGGATACCGCGATTGTCACGCTGCGCTTCGAGAACGGAGCAATTGGCGTCATCGACAACAGCCGGCAAGCGGCTTACGGCTATGATCAGCGGGTGGAAGTGTTCGGCTCCAAGGGCAGCGTGGCAGTTAGCAATGACCATCCAAATACAGCAGAGGTCAGTACGGCGGAAGGGATCCTGAGGGACAAACCGCTTCACTTCTTCCTTGAACGGTACAATGGGGCATATATAGAGGAAACGGCGCAATTCATCGATTGCATCGCGAATGGACTGCCGCTGCCCGTCACTGGCGATGACGGCGTGAAGGCGGAGCGGATCGCTTTGGCGGCAAAGCTTTCCTGCCGGCTGGGGCGCCCCGTTAAGATCAGCGAAGCGGTAGAGCTGCAGCGGCAGACGGAAGGGACGGGGAGTCATGTCTAAGTTGATCGTTAAGCCGAAGGCGAGCCCGGATCAAGACGGGATCGTACTGTCCGTCACGCCGGAATCCGCGGGCTGGAAATACGTCGGCTTTGAGGTCGCTAAGCTTGAGGCGGGACAGACGTTTAAGCGCGATACCGGGAATCTCGAATATTGTCTGGTGCTGCTCTCCGGCATTGCGGATGTATCGACGCAGCAAGCGGAGTGGACGAATGTAGGCGGGCGGATGAGCGTATTCGAGAAGAAGCCGCCTTATTCGGTCTATGTTCCGAACGAAGATCACTTTGAAGTGAAAGCATTAACCGAAGTCGAACTGGCGATTTGCAGCGCCCCTGGCAGCGGGAGCTTTAAGGCCCGGCTAATCGCGCCTACGGAAGCCGCCATGGAAACGCGCGGCTACGGAAATCTGGAGAGACAGATTTACAACATTCTCCCGGAGAGCGAGCCTGCGGACAGTCTGCTGGTCGTCGAGGTGTATACGCCGGAGGGCCACTGGTCGAGCTATCCGCCGCATAAGCATGACCGGGATGCCATGCCCGAGGAGTCGCTGCTGGAGGAGACGTATTACTATAAAGTCCAACCGGAGCAGGGATTTGCCGTGCAGCGGGTCTATACGGACGACCGCTCGCTCGATGAGACGGTTGTCGTAAAGAACGGCGAGACTGTGCTCGTGCCGAAAGGTTATCATCCGGTGTCCGCGCCGCCGGGCTACGAAGTGTATTATTTGAATGTGATGGCCGGACCAACCCGTGCGTGGAAGTTCGTCAACGACGCGGAGCATGCCTGGATCATGACGAAACCAAGCGAGAGAGTCTAGCGCTTGAACCGTAACAGGACTCAAGACCGTGAATAACGATAGAAAGCGGTGGATGGGACGGGGGCTCGCGCCTCCACCCATGATCCATCGAACGATAGATAAAAAGCATGTGTACTGTAAGTACTGAACGTCTGCCTTCGGCAGCCGGATCTGTTATTCATTCGCTGGAGCTACTCACTATTCTCCCTCTTCACCATCGCCTCTGCCCGTACACCCGTTTTTCTCATTTTCCTCTTTGGAGGCGGATTCCGTTGGATTTCCAAACAATTATTGTGCAAAAAATACAAAAGAAAGGTCGCAATTTCCATTGTAATCCACCAATCAGTATTGATAAAATAAGCAGACAAATCACGCCTTAAATCGTAAGCGCTTTCAGTGGTGGACAGCAATTTTCGTTTGAATTGGAGATGAAAAAATGAGTAAGACTTGGTATTACCGCCTGCTGTTTTCTTATATGCCGGTTTTCTTTTTGATGATTTCATTTTTGTTTTTCATCTTTTTTCAAATTTTAACGGAGCGTGCCCAGCAGGATACGTCTCATATTTATACGAGCGTGAACAATCAAATATTGCAAAGCGTCGAGCAGCCGCTAAAGTCAATCGATCATATGATGGTGACGATTCAGACTCGTAACAGCAATTCTGCCGATTTCAATATGCTGGATTTCTTCGATCAGGAAGGCCGGCCGTCAGCTTATTTTACGTATCAAATGAGGAAAGAATTTAACAACATGAAGCAGCTTAACCAAATTATCCATTCCGTCTATTTAGTGCGGGATCGTGACGGCTATGTGCTTAGCTCCAACACGGTATCGCCGCTCGAGCAGTTTGCGGACCGCGCCTTTATCGGGGGGCTCATGCAGGACAACTATTCTTATCACTGGACGAACGAGCGTTTATTTAAGGAATTTCATGCCTCCAGGGAAGAGCCTGTCGTATCGCTTGCCCGCAAATATATAACGAGCCGCGGCGAAAGCGGACTTATCATTGTTAATGTGTGGGTAAGCTCGCTTGATGAGCTGGTATCGCAAAAAATCGATCAAACGTCGAGCTATGTTACGATTGCCGGTAAGGACGATAAGCCTATCTTTGCAGCGGAAAACAACGATTCTGCCCGCAGAACCGCGATTTCGACGATTCTTTCGGATTATACGGGCTGGACGTACGAGAGCGGGTTGCAGAACGGCAGCAGCTTTACAATTTTGCAGACCTTCTCAAATTTATGGATTGTGCTTGCGGTTATCGTCGCTATTTTGGGTCTGCTCGCGATCGTCTATATGACAAACCGGAATTATAAGCCTCTCCGCGCGCTGATTACGAAGCTGGACAGAATATCGCAAACGGCGGGTGAGCAGGGCGGCGATCAGCGGAATGAGTTTCATTACATTGAATCGACGGTTGATTCGCTTGTCCAGCGCTTCAATCTGTTCAAATCCCAGTCCGATATGAACATTGGATACCGCAAAAAATCGATATTCCTTGAGGTAATGAGCGGCTCAAGATCGCTTGCGAGCGGGGAATGGAACACGGAAATGGAGCGCCATGGCTTCACGGGGGGCTTCCGGAAGGCGGCCGTCATCGTGATCTCAATCGATAAATATTCGGACGTTCTGTCGCGGTATAGAGAGCAGGATATGATTTTATTCCGATTTATCATTCAGAATATGTATGTGGAGCTTGTGCAGAAATACGGACTCCGCAGCTGGAGCGAATGGATGAACGATAAGGAAATGTGCGGCTTCATCTATGTGCAGGAAGAGAACCAGAATCTGCTGATGGATAACATCCTCAAGCTGTCTGATAATGCGCTTCAATGGATAAGAGCTAATTTATCGTTCACGGTCACCTTCGGAATCGGGCAGACAACCGATTCCGTTCCGATGTTGAAGGCTTCTTATAAATCTGCTATTGAAGCGGTGAACTATAGGGTTGTATTAGGCAACAACCGGACGATCGGCTATTGGGAGACGGAAACGGGCGCATCGTTCGAGCTGTATCATCATCTGGAGCAAATACGCAGTCTCGTATACGCTTTCCGCTTGATGGAGCCGGAGTGGCGGCCTAAGTATGGCGCATTATTCGAACAATTTAAGCAAAATAAGCTGAAACGGGACGATATTGTTAATCTGCTCAATTATTTCACCTTTTATTTATTCGAGCATGTGCATGGCACTATTCTGAACGATGAGATTGTCGAGACAAACAAAGAGATTATGAAGGACGTTATCGACCAATTCGAGACGCTTGAGGACGTGCAGGAAGAAATTTTAGGAATCATGGAGAAGCTGGAATATGTGATCGCGGAGAAAGCGGGCAAAGGAGGCGCGGCCGAGATTGCCTTCAAGATGAAGCAATACATTGATGAGAATGTTTATAATCCAGACCTTTCGCTAGTCCATCTCAGCCAGCAGTTCGATATTCCATCGAAAAATGTAAGCTCCTTATTCAAGGAGCAATTCGATATTAAATTTATCGATTTCCTCATTCATAGGAGGGTCGAGCTGGCGAAGCAGCTGCTGCAGGAGAAGGATGACAGCGTTCAGGAAATCGGGCGCTCGGTAGGCTATTTGAATCCGGTCTCGTTCAATCGCGTTTTTAAGCGGATCGTAGGGATGACGCCGGGCGATTACCGCAAAGAGAAGCTCGGTTAATCAAGGAATAAGGTATATTATACAGTCGGATCGTGCCGTCAGGGCGCGATCCGATTTTTGTATATCGGCGGAATCTTGTAAATTGCCGGGCTATTCGTCTGTGGGGTATAGTTGCCCCAACAAACAAATCAGATAGTCACAAGGAGGCGTTGCGAGGTGTCCAATATGACTCATGTACCAGCCGCTGGCGGCCTGCAGGCGGAGCCGATCAGACGGACGATCCGGAGCGAAGCGCTGCGCAGGATGCGCAGGCACTGGCAGCTTTACATTCTTATTTTGCTGCCGCTGCTTTATTTCATTTTATTCAAATACGTACCGATTTTGGGCGTTCAGATCGCCTTCAAGGATCTAAGCCCAAAGCAGGGGATTTGGGGCAGCCCATGGGTAGGCTTTAAGCATTTTGAGGCGTTTTTCAACCATCCGAACTTCTGGATTCTGATCAAGAACACGCTCTTTCTTAGCTTGTACACGCTGGCAATCGGATTTCCCGCGCCGATTCTGCTCGCCCTTATGATAAATGAGTTGAAAAACGGCTTATTCAAACGTACGGTTCAAATGGTCACTTACGCGCCGTACTTCATTTCAACCGTCGTCATGGTATCGATGATTTTGCTTTTTCTGGCACCGAGGATAGGCGTTATCGATTATATCCGGACAGCGCTTGGGCTTGAGTCCGTCAACTACATCGGTGATGCATCAATGTTCAAAACGATCTTCGTGTTATCTGATGTCTGGCAATACATGGGGTACAGCGCCATCATCTATATCGCCGCGCTTGCCGGGGTTAATCCGCAGCTGTACGAGGCATCCAAGCTGGACGGCGCCAGCCGGCTGCAGAAAATCATCCACATCGATCTGCCGAGCATCATGCCGATTATGGTTCTGCTGCTGGTCTTGAATATGGGGCAATTGTTGAACATCGGCTTCGAGAAAGTATATTTGCTGCAAAATCCGCTGAACACCAGTTCTTCCGAGATTATCTCCACTTATGTGTATAAGGTAGGCTTGGTTCAAGCGAACTATAGCTTCTCGGCTGCTGTCGGGCTATTTAATTCATTGATTAACTTGATGTTGATACTGCTTGCCAACTTCGGGGCAAGACGTGCAACAGGATCGGGGTTGTTCTAATGATGGCGAAATCCAATGTAATCAAAGAACCGTTGTCGGACAAAATTTTGCTCACCTTCATTTACGTCATATTGTTCGCCATACTGATCGTTGTGCTTTACCCGCTTATTTACATCGTCAGCTCGTCATTCAGCTCTCCGCAGGCGGTCGTAGCCGGACGGGTATGGCTGTTCCCTGTAGAGCTGTCGCTTAAGGGATATACGGCAGTACTGAGCAACCCGCGCATTTGGTCAGGCTATTACAACTCGATCTTCTATATGTGCGCCGGTACGTTGATCAGCGTTTTTCTAACGTTTGCGCTCGCTTATCCATTATCGAAGCGCACCTTTTACGGCAGATCGCTCATTATGTATCTCATTATCGTGACGATGATCTTCAGCGGCGGACTCATTCCGTACTACTTAACGGTTAAAAGCCTGGGATTGATCGATACGCGCTGGGCTTTGCTGCTGCCTCAGGCGATTGCGGTATGGCAGGTATTCATCGCCAAAACGTTCTTTCAGGAGACGATACCGGAGGAATTGAACGAAGCGGCGGATATCGACGGCTGCAGCGATCTCCGGTTCCTGTGGTCGATTGTGCTCCCGCTCTCGAAGCCGGTCGTCGCCGTGCTGGCGCTCATGTACGCCGTGACAGCCTGGAACGCTTATTTCGATGCGTTAATCTTTCTCAAGAACGTGAATTTGTATCCGCTCCAGCTGATTCTGCGTGAAATTCTGATCCAAAATTCCGTGGATAACTCGATGATGGTAGACGTTCGGACAATGGAAGCCAGACAAGGAATGAAAGATCTGCTGAAGTTCTCGCTGATCGTCGTTTCCAGTCTGCCGGTCCTTATCATATATCCATTTGTTCAGAAGCATTTCGTAAAGGGGGTCATGATCGGTTCTCTTAAAGGTTAAAATAGACAGATTATGGTTGGAGAAATACCCGTGTAGTATCCATAACGATTCTGAAGGGGTGTCCGAATGAGAAGATCATGGAAATTAATGGCGAGTGTTGTTTTGGCTGCGATGCTTATTGTGAGCGCTTGCTCGAAAAACGATAATTCGGCGGGACAAGGAACGAATGGAAGCACTGAAGGCGGAGAGGTTCAAGCGCCGGTCAAGTTGAGCGCATTTATCAATCAATCGCCTAACCTCGCGAGCTTGGACAATCCATTTACGAAACAGGTGGAACAGAAGACGAATGTCGAGCTGGCATTTACAGTCGGGCCGCCTAACGATAACAACGATAAACGAAATGTGCTCATGGCAAGCGGCGACTATCCGGAAATTTTTCTTAGCGGAAACTTCACGCCTGCCGAGCAGATGAAATTCGGCAAGCAGGGCGTGTTTCTGCCGCTCAATGATCTTATCGATAAATACGCACCGAATATTAAGAAAATTTTTGAAGAGCGCCCGGATTTGAAAACAGCGGTTACGTCCTCGGACGGCAACATTTACGGCATGCCGCAGGTGAACGAATGCTATCACTGCTGGTATGCGCAGAAGCTGTGGATCAACCAGAAGTGGCTCGATAAGCTCGGACTGGAAATGCCGGCTACGACGGAGGAATACGCTAATGTGCTGCGCGCGTTCAAAACGAAGGATCCGAACGGAAACGGCATTGCGGACGAAGTTCCGCTCAGCGGCGCGCTTTACACTTGGCACGGCGACATTACTGGCTTTCTGATGAATCCGTTCATTTATAACAACGGCGACGGCCAATCGTATTCATATATCCGCGTCAAGGATGGACAAGTACAGCTTTCCGCAAACCAGCCCGAATGGAGAGACGGCCTTCGCTATCTGGCGTCGTTATACAAGGAAGGCTTAATTGATCCGCAGGCCTTCACGCAAAATCAGGAAGGACTGCAGCAGCTTGGCAACAACGTTGGCGATACGATTCTGGGTTCATTCGCGATTGGCCACGTCCAAATGGCGGTAGCCGCAACGGATGAACGCAACCTTGATTATGTCGCTGTTCCGCCGCTTAAAGGGCCTAACGGGGTACAGCTTTCCGGCTATTACAAATCGGTCGGCAACCAGGGCCGTTTTGTAATCACAGACAAAGCGGATGAAGAGCAGCAAATTGCGGCGATTAAAATGCTGGACTATCTATGGACCGAGGAAGGGACATGGGGACAAGTATTTTCGGTCGAGGGACATTCGTGGAGCAAAGCAAGCGACGGTCAGCTTAATGTGAACGGCAAGCCTGCCAGCTATCAGGTTGACCCGTCATACAGAAGCGAAACGATCCATTCGGACGGCTGGGATCAGGCAGGTCCCGATTTCAGGCCGCGCGAACGCTTCGAATCGGAAGCCGTTTCCCAGGATATGCTGTCGCCGGAAGGCTACGAGCTGCGTCTGGTGACGGAGACGAAGAAGTATGACGGCTTCGAGCCGAAAGAAAATGAAATGTTCCCGGTCGATATTTTCATCAGCGCCGAGGACGGGGAGAAATCGGCTCAATTCAAAGCGACCATTGAAGATTACGTGAAATCGAATATGCTGCAATTCATTACCGGACACAAGGATATCGAGAAGGACTGGGACAGCTACGTGCAAGGCTTCGGCGGTCTGAAGCTAAATGATTATTTGAAAATTTTGCAAAGCGCATATGACGCCAACTTGAACAAAATGAAATAACGGGTATTACAGTATGAAAATGGCGGCCTGCGGCATTGTACTGCAGGCCGTCATCCCAAAAGACGATCAGTATGAAGGAAGTGAGACAATGAGGTGCCAGGAGCGCTTGCGCATTCAAAATCCGATTTTGCGGGGCTTTAACCCGGACCCGTCCATTGTAAGAGTTGGCGATGATTATTATGTAGCGACTTCTACCTTTCAATGGTTTCCAGGCGTACAAATCCATCACTCGCGCGATCTTATTCATTGGCAGCTGCTTGTCCGTCCGCTGGACCGGTTAAGCCAGCTTAATATGGCCGGGAATCCGGATTCGGGCGGCGTATGGGCGCCATGCCTTTCCTATAAGGACGGCTTGTTTTATTTGGTCTATACGGATGTGAAAAGCCATGCAGGCGCTTATAAAGACACCCATAATTATGTCGTAACCGCTCCGGATATTAAGGGCCCATGGTCGGATCCCGTTTATTTAAACAGCAGCGGTTTCGATCCGTCGTTGTTCCATGATGACGACGGAAGGAAGTGGGTCGTCAATATGCAATGGGATTACCGCAAAGACCGGAATCCTTTCAACGGAATCTACTTGCGGGAATATTCCATAGAGAAGCGGCGGCTAATAGGTCCTTCCTATTCCATCTATCAAGGCTCCGAGCTGGGGCTTACGGAAGGGCCTCATTTATACAAGAAAGACGGTTATTATTATTTGATGGTTGCGGAAGGCGGAACAAGCTATGAGCACGCGGTAACGCTGGCGCGTTCCAAGACGCTTACCGGTCCGTATGAAACAGATCCCGGTGCGCCGATGCTTACCTCTCACCATAAGCCGGATTTGCAGCTTCAAAAAGCCGGGCATGCCAGCCTGGTGCATACCCAAAGCGACGAGTGGTATATCGTCCATTTGTGCGGACGGCCGCTTAATACGGAAGATAGACGATGCAATCTCGGCAGGGAAACGGCTATACAGCGCTGCGTCTGGTCGGAGGATGGATGGCTGCGCCTCGCCGAGGGCGGGAACGATCCGCAGCATTCGGTGCAAGCCCCTGCGCTGCCGGAGCATCCGTTCCCGCAGCAAGCGGAAAGAGAAGATTTTGACGGAAACGAGCTGAGTATTCATTGGCAGTCCCTCCGCCAGCCCTTCTCGGAAGACTGGCTGTCACTGACAGAGCGCCCCGGATATTTGCGCCTGAAAGGCATGGAGTCGCCGAATTCGCGCTTCCGGCACAGCCTGATCGGGCGGCGCCAGCAAGCGTTCCGGTGCGAGGCAGAGACGGCTGCCGAGTTCGAGCCGGAAACGTACCAGCAGATGGCCGGCTTAATCTACTATTACAATTCGCAAAACTATTATTATTTGCGCATCGGTTACGACGAAGAAGCAGGAACGAATCTTGCTGTTGTTGCGAACGATCATGGTATCTATTGCGAGCATACAGAGCCGCATATCCCGGTGCCTGCGGGGAAACGCATTTATTTGCGTTTGCATTTAAACGACTGCGATTTGCAATTCTATTATTCATTGGATGGCAGAGAGTGGAGTGCGATAGGACCGGTTCTGGATGCGAGCAAAATAGCCGACGAATACGCAACGCATTTGGTAGACGGTTATTTCACCGATTGGGGCTTCACGGGCGCCTTCATCGGATTATGCGCTCATGATTTGTCCGGCGGCCGCAAGCCGGCGGATTTCGACTACTTCCGCTATCAGGAAAAAGAGTGATTATGGGCTGGCTCCTATAGGATGACGAACCGCTGGAACCGGAAAATGTGATCCGGGTGTAAGCCGATGAGCACACAGCTCAGCATACAGGAAAATATGGCGTTCTCGCTGTATCATGTCGAGAAGGCTTGTTATGATTCGTTCCATTTCGAAATGATCAAGCCTTACGCTGGAGTGGATCTCCGCTGTATGCGGTTTTGGAGATGCCGCTTATTTCAGCAAGGTGTTCAAGGAGAGCGTAGGCAAAACGCCGGGCGAATACCGCAAAAGCATCAGCGCGGCAAAAGAAGGCTTCGTTTCGTTGCTTTCTAAGCTTTAATCAAATTTTCATTCGTCCAAAAGCGTCCATATTACAAACGAGGAGTGTGGAAAATGAAGCAGCGCATTTATATCGTAGGCGCCGGAGCCATTGCCGGATACCATGCCGAGGCCATTGCCCATTTATCGGAATCTGAAGCTGACCGTCCTTCGCTTTTTGTAACGGACGTGAATCATACGGCTTTAGCGGAGTTTGTCAAACGGTTCCCTTGGGCAACCCCGTTCGAGGATTTGATGTCGGTGCTGAGCGAGCCTGCTCAGGAGGACGATGTCGTCATTGTGGCGACACCGCCTTTGACGCATGCGGATATATCATGCAGCGCGCTTCGTTCAGGCCGGCATGTTCTGTGCGAGAAGCCGCTTGCGATGAACAAGGAGGAGGCGGCGCTGATGCTCCGGGCGGCGGAGGAAGCGGGAAAACGGCTTGGCTGCTGCAGCTCCCGGTTCGCCGGCCTTCGGATCACCGAGGAGGTTAAAGCGATTCTCGGGCAAGGCGGGCTGGGGGAGGTTTATCAGGTTCAATGGGTTCAGCGGCGCAAAAGAGCCCGGACCGGCATCGAATACCAGCCGTCGAGCCGCTGGTTTCTGAACCGGTCGGTAAGCGGAGGCGGCACCTTGATGGATTGGGGACCTTACGACATCGCAAGCTTGACCGAAGTGCTTCAGCCCGTCAAGGTGGAGGTTCTTCATGCTTGGATGACAGATCCTAAGACGGAGCATCCGCTCGCCGCCGGAGTCTTGTCCGATGTGGAGCAGCATGTCGGAGCGACGATGAAGTTCCATTTGCCGGGCGGAGGCGTAGTGCCGGTTCATTACGAGCGCGCGGCTTGCTGCCACGGTGAAGAAAGAAGCGTGACGGAAATCGAGGGGACGGAGGGCGCGCTGGAGTGGGATTGGCTTTGTCTGGATGGCGAAGGCGACCTGATTCGTCATTATGACGTTAACGGGGAGCCGGCTGTCAGCCGCGTCCGCGTGGCAAACGCACCGCTAGGGATGATGGATAAGCCGATCGTCTATTTCCTGCAAGCGGTTGCCGGACAAGCTTCCTCAGCAATCGTTAACGAGCAGGCCGTTTTCAACTTTAACATTCTCTCCTCCATCTACGACTGCATCCGGACCGGAGAAGTACAAGCTGTCGCATTGGAGGGGAGCCGGTGAAAAACGTTTATGCGATGGATACGTTTTTTTATCATAGTCTGGGCAATTATCCGTTCGATGTTCGATGCCAAATGCTGCGCGAGCTCGGCTATGACGCCGTATATTTAACCTTATGGGATGAGCAGGCCTGGAAGGATCTCGACCGGATGCCGTTCGTGAAAGACGAGTATGGATTGGAGGTCGAGGCCGTCTATGCGGTGCTCGACCTCACGCAAGCGAAGGATCATCCGGAAGCGGCAAAAATCGCAGCGATGCTTGAGCGGCTGCAAGGCTGCAGCCGGCTCGAGCTAGCGCTTACGATGGGAGATTCCGGGTATGCGCCGTCGGACCCGGAAGGAGACCGTTTGGCGCTCGAATGGTTGGCGTATTTACTGCCGATCGCGCAGCGGAATAACATCCGAATCTCGCTCTACCACCATGTCTTCTTCTGGCTGGAGCGGTGGGAGGATGCGCTTAGGCTGGTTAAACAGCTTAATCATCCGCTGCTCGGGATGACTTTCAGCTCGTTCCACTGGTTCGCAATCGACGGAAAGCGCCTGAACGAGGCATTTTCCGCTTGCGCGCCGTATCTTCACGCGGTGAATATTTGCGGAAGCCGCAAGCAATCGCCGACGGCAGGCCTGCCTGCTTCCATCGAATGCATTGACCAGGGCGAGCTGGATGTTTTTAGCTTCCTGGGCGCGTTGAAGAAGCATGGCTACGACGGAATAATCGGATTTCAAGGCTACGGCATGGGGGGAGACGTGTACGGCAATCTGGAACGGAACAAGAAAACGTACGGCCTGATGAAGCAGCGGCTCGACAAGCATCCGGCCTGGAGCTCGCTATGAACATTGGCTAAAGCTGCCGGCGGGAGAAGGGTAATATGCCATGATCCTGTGTATTTGCGTAACGACATGCTTTAAGATAAATCGCATTCCGCCATAGAGCGAATAGATGAAAAAAACAGCAGCCTACAGGAGACGCTTGTTCCTGAAAGCTGCTGTTTGTCGATGACAGGGAGGCTCATGATTTGCGCATGCCGCTCCAAGACAGGCGGCGTATGTCGGAAGCGGTTCGTCCGGTTACCTGCTTTACCATGCGGGCGAAGTGATGCGATGTTTTGAAGCCGCAGCGATGGGCGATCTCGGTCACGTTCAGCCCGGTGCTGGTGAGCAGCTCCACCGCCCGGGAAATCCGGTAGTTCCATAGATAGGCGATTGGGGTTGTCTGCTCATATTGTTTGAACAACCGCACCAGATGCTCGGGAGACAGCCCTGCCCGGTCCGCCAGCTCCGCAAGCGACAGATCCTCCATGTAATGCTCGAAAATAAAGGATAACACGGAATAGACGGCAGGGTGCTTCTCCTTTTGAAGGAGCGCCCTCTTGGATTCGGTAGGATATAGATGAAGGGCGGCTAATCCGAGACTAACGACTGCCGGGTCCTCGAGAGGCGCATACCGCTGTACATTCAGCATGAGATCGAGCAGGCGGTTCATCTCCTCTGTGAGCGGCAGACACTCCGGAAGCTGTTCCAATACAAGCCGTGTATGATCGGATATATGGTTCAAATGGACAGCGATCCAGCGGTGCCAGGTCTCTTCGGTTCTGGAGAAGGTGAAGGATTCCTCGCAGCCCGGCTTAAGCATGATGACGTGACCGGGGCTAACGCTAATCATTCTTCCATCGACAGTGACATTCATCTCGCCGGTGTAGAGCATGACGAGCTGAATATCCTGCTGGACGCGGGGACCAAAGCGGCCTCCGGGCGGATATACGATGGAGCCGGCCGCAGCATGGGCTATATCTTGGATCGAGAGAGTCAGCGGACTAATAGACAAAGGTTTCGCCCCCGGGAATCGTGTTGGCAATCTGGGTACACCACCATATCAATTAGGTATACAAAATTGCAATTTACAGCTATGGCTTCGGCAGTGTAGGCTATGTGTGCTTGGATGAGAAAATCGAGATCAACAATCGAAGGTAAATGTAACATGAGTGCTGATTATAAGCAACATTAGGGGCGTGCCGTTTGATTGATTCGATGCCGTTAACGGACACATTTATGACATCCGAAGCCGAACTTCGCGATTCGATGCTTCGATACGAAGGAGAGACTATCCGATGACTATCTATGACAGCTTCCAAAGCTATAGTTCTCCGACATACGGTACGATCTTCGCCGGCCATTTCAATGAGAACGATCAGTATGCAACCAGCCGCCCGGCGGGGATGTCCGACTGGCTGCTTACTTATACTGTCGAGGGAAACGGTTATTTCCGCACGCCTGCAGGCGAGAAAAGCTGCTCTGCGGGTGACGTCGCCTTATTGCGAAAAGGCGCTCCCCACCAATATGGAACGGCAACGGGTAGCCGGTGGAATTTCATTTGGGCGCATTTCCCAGGGTTGACCGAAACGAATTATTTGCCTGAGGAAGAGCTCCTCATTCAGCCTTTGGGAAACGCCCACTTGCAAAATCGAGTCTATTATGCGCTTAGGAATGTGCTTCAGGACTCCAGAGAACAACGCTCCTTCTGGCTGCCGCTATGCGAAAATGAAATTAGAGGGATATTGCTGCTAATGGCGGAACGCGGACGCAGAAAGGTTGATCCGCGGGTGGAGGAGTCCCTGCATTATTTATCCAGACATATGAAGGAAGCGATAAAAATCGCGGATATCGCGAAATCCGTAGGCCTTTCAAGCTCAAGACTGTCTCATTTGTTCAAAGCAGAGACGGGCACCACGCTAGTAGAGACGCTTAAAGTTATGCGGATTCGGCAGGCTGCCCTGCTTATCAAGCATTCAGGCCGGACAGCAGCCGAAGCTGCATTCGATGTCGGCTTTCAAAATTATAATCACTTCGCTTCGCTGTTTCGCGAGCAGATGGGGGCGAGCCCGAGGGAGTACCGCCGGTTGTCGGAAGCGGGTGAAGGGAACTGAATCCAATAGATTGAGTTGTAGGCAGGTTAACGTTTATAATAATACGAGAATATTCCAAAAGAAAAGGTGTCATTCATGAGTATATTAAACGTAGAACGACTAAGTCACGGCTTTGGAGATCGCGCGATCTTCAACGACGTATCCTTCCGCCTGCTTAAAGGCGAGCACATTGGACTCATCGGCGCTAACGGCGAGGGCAAGTCCACCTTCATGAACATCATTACGGGCAAGCTTCAGCCGGATGACGGCAAGGTTGAATGGTCCAAGCGGATGCGCGTCGGCTATCTCGACCAGCATGCGGTGCTCAGCAAAGGGCTAACCATGCGCGATGTCCTGAAGGGAGCCTTTCAATACCTGTTCGATATGGAACAAGAAATGAATGATATGTACGGAAGGATGGGCGATGTAACGCCGGAGGAACTCGAGCAGATGCTTGAGGATGTCGGTACGATTCAGGATACGCTGACGAGCCAGGATTTTTACCTGATTGATGCGAAGATCGAAGAAACCGCCCGCGGTCTGGGGCTTACCGATATTGGACTGGATAAGGACGTTAACGATCTTAGCGGCGGTCAGCGGACGAAGGTATTGCTGGCGAAGCTGCTGCTCGAAAAGCCGGACATTCTGCTCCTCGACGAGCCTACGAACTACCTCGATGAGCAGCATATCGAGTGGCTGAAGCGCTACCTGCAGGAATATGAGAATGCGTTCATTCTCATTTCACACGACATCCCGTTCCTTAACAGCGTAATTAACCTGATCTATCATATGGAGAATCAAGAGTTGAACCGCTACGTTGGAGATTACGAGCATTTCCAGCAGGTCCACGAAATGAAAAAACAGCAGCTTGAATCCGCCTTTAAGCGCCAACAGCAGGAAATTGCGGATCTGAAAGATTTTGTAGCCCGGAATAAGGCGAGCGTTGCGACGCGGAATATGGCGATGTCCAGACAAAAGAAGCTCGATAAGATGGAAGTGATCGAGCTGGCTAAGGAGAAGCCGAAGCCGCAGTTCAACTTTAAGGACGGAAGAACTTCCGGCAAACTGATATTCGAGACGAAGGAGCTCGTTATCGGTTATGACAGCCCCTTATCCAGACCGCTTGACCTCCGCATGGAACGAGGACAGAAGATCGCGCTTGTCGGCGCGAACGGAATCGGTAAAACGACGCTGCTGCGGAGCATTTTAGGCGAGATTCAGGCGCTGTCCGGCACTGTTCAGCGCGGAGAGCATCTGCAAATCGGCTATTTCCAACAAGAAATGAAGGAAACGAATTACAATACCTGCATCGAGGAAGTGTGGAAGGAATTCCCTTCTTTCACGCAGTTCGAGGTGCGCGCGGCACTGGCGAAGTGCGGGCTCACGACCAAACATATCGAGAGCAAAATTGCCGTGCTCAGCGGCGGTGAGAAAGCTAAGGTTCGCCTTTGCAAGCTGATTAACAGCGAAACGAACCTGCTCGTGCTGGATGAGCCGACCAACCACTTGGATGTGGATGCTAAGGATGAGCTAAAGCGCGCCCTTAAGGCGTACAAAGGCAGCATCCTGCTTATTTCCCACGAACCGGAATTTTATCGCGATGTCGTTACGGATACATGGAATTGCGAATCATGGACGACGAAAGTATTTTAGACGGTAATCGGTAATGATTTCAAAAGGGGTTGCCCTCAAGTGGTTTTTTCTACTTATGGGGCAGCCCTCTTTTTTATTGGGAAAGAACGATAGCTCAATAACAAGAAATCTCGGGAAAGGAGAAAGTCCAGAGATGCTAAAAATCGGTGATTTTTCAAAGTTGAGCCGCGTTTCTGTCAAAACGTTACGATTTTATGATGCTCTGGGACTGTTGAGACCGGTTGTCGTGGACGAGAACAACGGTTACCGCTACTATTCGGAAGAACAGCTTTTGACAGTAAAGCGAATAGCCGCATTTAAAGATCAAGGTTTCACATTGGAGCAGATCATTCCCTTTATTGGGGAAAATATATCGCTAGAAGCAGTGAAAAACAAGCTGGCAGATAAACAAACAGAGCTCCACCGCACCATAGAAGAGGCAAAAAATCAGCTGAATGAAATCCAAGGAAGGCTTCAACGCGTCGAAGAATCCAATGCTTTTTATGCAGCGGCGCATTCCGTCACCATCCGCAGTGTAGATTCGCAGCTGGCAGCCTCTTTACGCTCATTAGTCCCTCTTGCACAACTCTGTCTGCTGCTTGACGAGGCCACGCAGTACGTCCGCTCATACGGCGAGGATCACGGAAGCTCATTGATTATATTAAGGCATGATCAGGATACAGAAACGAATCTGGCCGATATCGAGGTGGCCTTACCCATTCCGAACCCTATTCCCGGCAGCAACAGAGTGAAGGTCGGCTATTTGCCCGGGATTAAGACAGCGGCCTCCCTTGTGCATCATTGCGATCCCTATAGTACTTCTTGTTCTGCTTCTGCTGAGTTGGAGGCATGGATTTCATTTAACGGTTACGCCCGGGACAATAATGCCCCAATCCGGGAAACCTATTTAACGTCTGATAAAGATATGTATGGAAAAATGCGTCTGGCAGAATTACTCATTCCGGTTGAGCTTGTCAAATAGCAAGTATTTATAACATGTACCATTCTGCTTACAGCAGCCCGGTACATGTTTTTTTTCTATTTAAAAAGTCAACTCGTCTTGACTCTCCCCTATACAGGAGGGTGTAAAGTGTGGCTAAGAATAAATAAGGAGTGAAGAGACATGAAGAGACTGAATGGAAAAGCGGCATTAGTAACAGGTGGTAGCAGAGGAATCGGGAAAGGGATAGCGTTAAGGCTTGCGGAAGAGGGAGCGCTTGTAGCCGTACACTACGGCAATAACCAAGAAGCAGCGGCGAAGGTTGTAAGGTCCATTGAAGAGAAAGGCGGTAAAGCTTTTGCAGTCGGCGCGAGGCTTGAATCCGTGGCCGGCGTGAAACAATTGATCCAAACTATGGAGGAGGAACTCACTCGAATTACCGGAGACAACAGGTTCGACATTCTTATTAATAATGCCGGGATAGGAACCTCGAAGACATTGGAAGAGACGACAGAAGAAGCATTCGATGAAGTGTTTGCAGTTAACGTAAAAGCACCTTTTTTTCTCGTGCAGCAAGCGCTGCCCCTACTGCGTAACGAAGGGCGCATCATTAACATCTCCTCCGGTGTGACTCGAATCGCATACCCGCATATCATGGCCTATAATCTTACCAAAGGAGCTATAAATACATTTACACTGCATCTTGCGCAATTGCTTGGACCTCGCGGAATCACGGTGAACGCCGTTCTTCCCGGAATTGTAGATACAGATGTGAATGCCTCTTGGCTTCATACGCCGGAAGGACAAAAGCTGGCGTCCGAAATGTCCGCCCTCGGAAGAGTTGGACAGCCTTCCGACATCGCGGATATCGCCGCTTTTTTATGCTCAACAGACAGCCGCTGGGTAACCGGGCAATTAGTCGACGCAACAGGCGGATCACAATTATAAGATGATAATGGACACAGGCATACACCCCTTAGAATGATACATACTGTTCCAGTAGCGCTTTAGTTAAGGACTTGGCTAGCGGCGTATTGATGAGAAAGAGTATAGACAACTAAACATACAGATGCTAGGTTTAAGGCAGCTGGTTTAACCGCAAGCTGTTTGATGAGGCTTGTCTGAATGTTTGAATTTCATGAAGAAAAGTAGGTTTTAGAGGATGATCCATACGAATAACGAGCAGCATATTTACCGTTTTAGCGAGGCGCCCATTTGGGAGCTGCAGCGCGAATATTTTGAAGAGCAGGGCATTAAGGCTTGGCAGAGCGGGGAAGTGCCGCAATATATTACGAATAATCCAGTTATTGCAGGAGCCTATGCGGAAATGATATTTGGATTTCTTCAGGATAGAGCGAGGCTGGGCCATAGCGCGGAACCGGTTACGATTGTTGAGCTTGGAGCGGGCTCGGGCAGATTAGCGCATCATGTGCTTAAGGAGCTGGGCGAGCTGAACGATTATGCAGGTATGGCGCTTCCGCCATTTCGCTATGTAATGAGTGATTTGCCTGTCAAAAATATAACCTATTGGCAGCAGCATCCGAGCTTGCAGCCCTTCGTCCTGCAGGGAGTATTGGATTTTGCCCGGTTCGATGCGGCGCAGGATACGGAGCTGCATTTGACGCAGTCGGGCGTCACGATACGGCCTGCCGACCTGAAGCAGCCGCTGCTCGTTATCGCGAATTACTTCTTTGACAGCATCCCGCAGGAATTGCTTTATGTGGATGAAGGCAAAATTTACGAAAGCAGGGTGTCCCTGCAGTTTCCGGATGAGGCTGATGCGTCTACCGCATCGGAAATGCTGGAGAAGGCCGTCCCCGAATATCATTATCGCAGAGCCGCCGAATACGAGCAGGAGTCGTATCCTTACCGTGACGTTATTGAGCTGTATAAGAATAAGCTTGAGGATTCGCATATTCTGTTTCCGGCAATTGGGCTGGACTGCTTAGAACGGCTCGAACGGTTATCGCAGGAGGGTTTTGTTCTGCTTACGGCGGATAAAGGCGACCACCGGATAGAAAATTGGGAATTCGCAGAGCCTCCTAAGCTGATTCATCACGGAAGCTTCTCCCTGACGGCAAACTACCATGCGATTCAGCATGTTTTTGGGCAAAAGGGCGCATTGTCCTGCTTCACCGGACATCACTATAAAAACTTGAATGTGGGCTGCATGCTTATGCTGCATAGCCCGGCAGGCTACGTCAATACGCGCTTAGCCTACCGCCGGTTTGTCGATCGTTTTGGACCGGATGATTTTTTTAGCATGAAGCTGTGGTTTGACGAGCATTTGGAGCAAATGGCGCTATCCCAAATTCTTGCCTTTTGGCGGTTGAGCCGCTATGATGCGCAATTGTTGATTCAAAGCTTCAAGCATATTATACTGCTGCTTGAAGATGGCGGCGAGGAGGAAATGGATGATCTCTGCCAAGGCATACATGCGATGTGGACAGGCTATTACAAGGTGGACGAGAAGCATGATATAGCACGCGACTGCGGTGTGCTGCTGTTTCAGCTGGAGCAGTACGAGGATGCTCGGGTTTTCTTCGAACGGTCGCTTTCGGCGTACGAGGCGACTGCCGACCTGCTTTATCAACTGGCGATCTGCTGCTATGAGACGGGTAGTGAAGCGGCCGCGTCGGATTATACGAATCGCGTGTTGGCGCTTGAGCCTGAGCATGAGGGAGCGCTGGCGCTATCACGCTTTTAAAGCACGATCAGCTCGGGTTACATTACCCAATGCAACAATGACCATGTGCTATCTCCGGACGGAGAAGCCGTCGCGTTTCTCGCCTATCGCAAGGGAGATGTCGCTCCAAACGACCATCCCGCGAACAAGGACGTCGAAATTCGTCTGATGGCAGGCACAGGCGGCCCATACCGGACATTGGTCAAGCTGTTCGGGGGCCAGGGTACGATCAACGTCAATTCCTGGTCGCCTGATAGCCGTCAACTGGCTTTTGTCAGCTACAAGTTAAAGGATTAGAAGAAATCCGCCCACCCGCGTACCCGGAATGGGATCGGCAACATTCGGGGGCTGTCTCAAAAAGGTCTAAAAACCTGAGAGACAGCCTTTTTTTTGTTTTTGGATATGCGCAAGCGGGTATACGAGCCTGATTCGATTATGTAAAAAAGTGATATAGTTTCATTTCACAAAACTAAATCGCGCTCGGTGTGGGAGAACGGCGAATTAGCTCTATTTTGCAAACGTAATCGGTCATTTTTAGATTGGAGGGATTTAAATGGTTTCTCGATATGGTCTTGTGCTGCATGAATGACTAACGAGCAGAATAGCTCAACACCCTGGTCAAAGGAATTCAATTGTATCGCGCAAATATGTTAATAATTGGGAATATTAATCATCTTATAAACGAGAGGAGAAAAATACGATAACAGCGATCATTTTGACCCAATCAAAGGACATTTTATGTTAATCTAGAAATATTATTGGGTAGGAATGGCGGAAACTTTGTTAACTATTAGGTCTGTGATTACTCTGTAATAACCAATCATGAATGGAGGAATTATATGGAATCTATTAATTCATTATCTGATTTATTGACATCCGGATTGACCAGCTCGTTCATGGAAATACCCAGTCAGGCGGCAAGAACCTTCGGGCAGTCTACCTTGTCTGCAACAGTGCCGATGAGTAAGCTATTTTCCATTTATGAAATTGATTTAGAGGTTCAAAGACAACTTATTCCCAAGAATGTGTCCGGCTTAATCGATTATATTCTCTTGTACTTGGATCACGGTCAAAATATCTATTTTCCTGGCATCATCCTGTCAGCCCGCGGTGCAGGCCACTATGCTGCAGATACCGGTACGTACAGTCTGCAGCCAATGGAGAAGTGTTATGTCGTAGACGGACAGCATCGGCTGGCCGCATTCCGTCGAGTGATGGAGACGCTACAAAGCAACCTTGCAAGGGCTAAAGATCGTAGAGAATACGAACGTGTGGAAGAGATAACTAGCAAACTACGCAAGCTCTACGAATTCCCGGTCTCCGTCATGATCTATCTCGATATCAACGCCAAACAGGAACGCCAGCTCTTTTCCGATATTAACAAGCTACCGCGAAAGATCGGTGGGAATCTTGCTGTTTTACGCGATCAACGACGGTTCTACCATATTATGGCCTCCAGGCTAGTGCAAGAATATGACGTTATGAAAAGGATCCCAACCGATATATATTCCGAACGGGGCAAAGATGAAGAACATCTTTTCTCATATTCGTTCCTGATCGAATTACTGGTGGCCTTATTCGAAGGCCGTATGAAAGCCAATGTGAAAAATAATGGATACCATTATTCAGAAGAAGTGCTGGAGCAACATCTGGTGCAGGCATCGAAGTACTTTGACATACTGATAGACGCA
The DNA here is from genome assembly GCA_035491515.1 of Candidatus Udaeobacter sp. Lineage (GTDB taxonomy): Bacteria > Bacillota > Bacilli > Paenibacillales > Paenibacillaceae > Pristimantibacillus. The sequence goes on from DATJKM010000001.1 coordinate 30,705, forward strand.
TTGCCGGATCCGGATCGTCGCGAAGTATGCTGGTCAGAAAATATTCAGATTGCCCTAGCGCTCTTTCTGCATAGGGAAGCGTTCAAGACATTGCAGTTCAACGTTTATACACTTACTTACGCTGCTAAAATCTTTAGCCATATCGACTGGAAGGCGGTTTACAAAGATGATGAGAAGGATCGGCTGCCGCGTAGAAGTCGGATTATGAAAGCTTACCAATATGTTTGCGATTTCTATAATGATCAGCATATCTTGCTACTGGTAGATAAGGAGGATGTAGTCTAATGGATGGCTTGCGGTTACGGATGACAATTCACCCCTATTGCGAACGTTACGGAATGGCAACGGTGTCGCTCAAGGTTCATGATCTGCTAAACTATACGGCTATCGATCCGATGGTGCAACGAAAATTAAGCGGAAGTCAGCGAAAAAAGATCGCGCATTACCTGCAGGAGCGTGAATTGGATCATATCTTCTTTGGACCCGTCACGCTCTCCCTGAGAGATGTAAGCGCATTCGCTAAAGAGGAAGACCATCTCGTCCTGCTTCATGGAGGGAAGCTCAGCATCCTTGACGGACAGCATCGGATTCAGGCGCTTGGACATACCAATGAGAAAATGCAGAAAGAAAGCCGGAAGTACGAGCGTGAAGTGATGAAGCTCAAGGTCAAATGCCGGAAATCACCTGAGAATAATGAGCTTCGTGAAGAGCTGGAGCAGACAGAGGGGCTATTAGCACAGCTCGAATCTAGGCGGCTCGACCTGTTGGAGAGTGAGCTTTCCGTCCAGCTCTATATCGGGCTTGGCGAGGAGGAAGAGAAACAGCTATTCGGTGACATCAACTCCAAAGTACAGTTAGTAAGCAAGGAGCTCGGACATGCTTTCGACGGGAGTGACCCGCTTAACACCGTCATCCAGCAGGTGGCCGATTACAATGAGCTGCTAAAGACGGCCGGCATTGAGAGCCGAAACAACTTAACGGCATTCAACAAAAATTATACTTGTTATAGCTGGCTGTATGCGACAGCCTCCATGCTTTATACGGGCAAGATGCAGCCCTCCTATGATCTGGCTCGGCGCATCCGCAAGGATCCGGCGGTTCATGTGGAGCTTCTGCATCAGTTTATGAACACAATTCTTCCGCATATGCCAGAGCAGCCAGGACTCACGAGCTTTATTTCATCTAGCAGAGTGATGCAGGAGGCAATCGCCTTATATGCACATGGCTATCTTGTACAAGATAACGGCACGTATAATCGTGACTGGGTGTCCTGCTTGAACATCCTGAAGTATGTAGATTGGACGCATAACAATGAGCAGCTTGCCGAGAAGTTGGGAAGGATGGACAACGGTAAATTGAATCTTATTCACGAGAAGTCGCTGAGAAAACATTTGATTGTAGTGGATTATTTGAACGAATTTATATAAGATATTTCTCAAAATCGCATAGACTATTTGATGGCATTATCAAATGTCTTAAACCTGCAATATGGCTGCATGTTCCAAATGAATGGAACAAATAAGGTACATGAAGTATTGAGCTAACGGAGAATATAGTTAACAATCACCTCGACGAGGCTGCCGGCATGAAACGGCAGCCTCGTTGAACTATGGGCAGGATAGTTGAATAAAAAAATAAGGATTAACAAACTATATTCCTTAAATTATATATCGTGATATCCAAATTCGAGCAATTGACATTAATCGAACGATCATTTATTATAGGCGCATGAGACATAAAGATGAAAATAAAAGCGACAGCATTTTTAATGCAGCGATCCAGCTGATAAATGAACATGGTTTAGCGGAAACTTCGATGTCCAAGATCGCGAAAAAAGCCGGCGTATCTGCTTCAACGATTTACGTCTATTTTGAAAACAAGGAGGATATGCTGAATAAATTGTATTTGAGTATCAAAAAGAAGATGAGTCTTGAAGTGTTTTATGAGTACGATGACTCTTTCTCGTTACAATCAGCTTTTGAACATGCGTTGAGAAAGTTTTTAACCTTTATTTTGACCAATAAAGATGAATTTTTATTTATTGTGCAATTTTCAAACTCACCTCTCCTTCATAAGTTATCTCTAAAAGAAGGAACAGAATTGTTTGAGCCGCTCTTTAGCTTATTTGACAAAGGTAAGAGTCAAAATGTTTTCAAGCAAGTGGATACGAACCTGCTCCATATGTTCATGTTTAGCCCGGCAATGGAATTTGCTAAGCAGTATTTTGGCGGTCAAACAGAGTTGAAACAGGAAAGCTTGAGCGAATTAATTCAAATGAGCTGGGATGCGTTAAAAGCCTAATATGAGACTTTCAGAGGGAGGAAATTCCAGAAAAACAAATCCCTCTGATTAAAAAATATTTAATTTTAATCGAATGATCGTCTATTATAAAGAGGGTAATAAAGAAGTGCAGGATAATTTTTTGCTAATAAATAAACGAACGTTCGATTTTAAATTGATTCAAAAATGAAAGAGAGTGTTTTGAATTAGAGTTACTGGAAATCCGAATTAGAGCTTCAAAATACGACAATAATTACTACATCCTATAAATGAACATTTAGAAAGAGGTTAGAAAATGAACTCAAAATATAACAACTTATTAGAATCCTTCACACTTAAAAATGGGATCACCCTTAAAAATCGGGTCGTTATGGCACCTATGACCACTTGGTCTAGTAAAGACGATTACACAATTTCAGATGATGAAGTGAAGTATTACAAAAAAAGAGTGAATGGCGTAGGTCTAGTTATAACAGGATGTACGCATGTCCAACCAAACGGTATAGGTTTTACGCATGAATTTGCAGCTTATGACGATAAATTTATTCCTAGTTTACGGAAATTGGCGGATGCGGCGAAAAATGGGGGAGCTCCTGCCGTACTTCAAATTTTCCACGCAGGTAATAAAGCACTACCGGTTTTAACTCCAAATGGTGATGTGGTTAGTTCCAGCGCTATAGAGACTGAAGCCACTGCATTTGCTCCTTCAGTTTTGCCTAGAGAACTATCACACGATGAAATATTGGACGTGATTCATGCGTTTGGAGAAACAACAAGACGAGCCATTGAAGCAGGGTTTGATGGCGTTGAAATTCATGGCGCGCATGGATTTTTACTTCAAAACTTCTTTTCTCCTTTCTTCAACAGACGTGAGGATCAATGGGGAGGTTCTCTAGAAAACCGCTTGCGTTTCCCATTGGCAGTCGTTCAGGAAATGAACAATGTGATTAAAAAACATGCAACAAAACCGTTTATTTTCGGCTACAGGATTTCTCCTGACGAATCAGAAGAAGGCGGTCTAAGAATGATGGATACCTATGCATTGATTGATCGACTGAATGAAGAGGGTGTTGATTATGTACATGCTTCATTGGTTAATGCTATTTCGTCAAAGCCAGTCGATAGTCAAGATGAAAAAACATATGTTGAATTAATTGTTGAACATGTAAACGGCAGAATACCTGTAATGGCTGCTGGTTCTATGGTAACTCCGGATGATGTTGAAACAGCATTAGATAAGGGGCTATCTCTAGCTGCGATTGGCCACACGTTAATCATGAATCCAGACTGGATTGAAAAGGTTCAAAATGGACAAGAGTCTGAAATCCAAACAGCGATAAAGGCGTCAAAGGCTAGTCAGCTTGAGCTTCCGAAGAAACTTTGGGGTGTAATTCAAGCTTCAGGCCCATGGTTTAAGATCGAAGAATAATATCGTAATAACAAAAGTTTACTGTTTTTTATCACGTTTTGATAAAGGGGATATTATTATATGTCAAATATTCAAGATATGGTTGTCATTATTACAGGTGCCTCAAGTGGAATTGGAGAAGCTACTGCAAAAGAACTTGCATCTAAAGGTGCGAAGTTGGTACTTGCCGCTCGTCGTGAAGATCGTTTAAAAAAGCTGCAAGAAGAAATTCAAAATAATGGCGGGCAAGCTATTTATAAAGTGACGGATGTTGCCTTAAGTGAACAAATGGAAGAGTTAGCTGATTATGCGCTTAAAGCGTTTGGAAAAATTGATGTAATGGTCAATAATGCAGGAGTCATGCCGTTATCACCTGTTTATGAGAAAAAAATCAATGAATGGGATTCGATGATTGATGTTAACATCAAGGGTGTACTTTATGGTATCGCTGCTGTTCTTCCGTCCATGAGAGAAAGAAAAGAAGGGCATATCATTAACGTTTCCTCCATAGCTGGTCACTTAGTATTCCCTGCTAGTGCAGTTTATAGTGGTACAAAGTTTGCTGTACGTGCCATTACAGAAGGTCTCCGTATAGAAGAGTGTAGCAACAATATTCGTACAACCATCATCTCGCCAGGATCTATTGCTACAGAATTAACAGAAGCAATTTCAGGTTCAGAATTAAAATCTGCAATTGATGAAAATATGAAAATTGCAATCGAGCCTGCTAGCATTGCCCGTGCCATTGCCTTTGCAATTGAACAACCATCTGATGTAGCGATTAATGAGATGATTATTCGTCCAACAGTACAAGAGCTCTAAAAAATACTTTTGTAATGAAGCAGCCCTCTTTTTTAGGGGCTGCTTGTTCATTACCTTATATTTTGCAAATAATGAAAATAAATCGCCTTGATAATTTGGGTCCCTGAATATCTCGGTCCACTAAATTTTTCTGCAATTTACTCAAGAACGCGTACCTGAGCTGAATCTTGCCTTTTTGGTATAGAATGATAACATAAGATACGATTTCATGAGGGGGTTGCAGCAGTATGAACAAAACAGACCGTTTGTTAGCCATTGTGCTTGAGCTGCAACGGAAAGAGGTTTTGCGAGCTGAGGATTTGGCGGCTACATTCGAGACAAGTGTGAGGACCATATACCGAGATATACAGGCTCTTAGCGAAGCGGGAGTGCCAGTGGTAGGGTCTACCGGCCGGGGGTATTCCTTAATGGAGGGGTATTTCCTGCCGCCGATCAGTTTCACAGTGGAAGAAGCCGTGACTTTACTCATTGGGATGGATTTTATTGAACAAAGATTTGACACCAACTATGGCATCAAGGCCCAAGCTTCCCGCAGGAAAATCGAAGCCATCCTACCAGAGGATGTTCGCAGCGAGGCATGTCGGGTACGTAAGACCATGCGGCTGCTGAATTCTGGTAAAGACGCAACTTATGGACAAGAGAAAGAGTATATCGAAACGATCCGTCACGCAATATTGGAGGAGCGGAAGATAAGATTCCGTTATTCGAAAAGTGTGCCCGAAGTCGATGGGAATCGTCAAAGTGTTCGTGTTGCCGCACCTTATGGACTTGTGCTTGTTCAAGGAACGTGGATGCTTATTGCCCATTGTGATCTTCGGCAAGAAATTCGTCATTTCCGGTTGTCTAGGATGAGCGAGCTTAACGTTTTGAAGTACCGATTTAATGTACCGTCCGATTTTAATTTGTATGATTACAAGCCCAAGGATGACCGCAACATACGTGTATGCATTCTGGTTAATCGTGACATTGCGGATAAAGTGAAGGAATCGAACAACTATTACATGGAAGCAGCAGAGGATCATCCGGAAGGTTTGCTTGTCAAGTTTCGCGTTCGTCAGCCCGAGGACTTACTGTATTGGGTCCTTGGCTGGGGAGCGGATGTCGCTGTGCTAGAGCCGGAATCCTTCCGGAATCGGGTTCGCGATGAAGCTGAAAAAATGTTAAAACGCTACTGACATGCTG
>DATJKM010000002.1:0-6253 GCA_035491515.1 Candidatus Udaeobacter sp.
CACTTCCTTACCTATGAATCCTATGATCGTTTGGACGAGGAGGCCTTGGCGAAGGAACTGGCTAAATTAAAAAACCCGGATCTTATTTTAGCAGCTTCAGCATATCGGAATGTCAAACTACTATACCCGGCAGGCCGCGCATTATATTTCGACCTTATTGCTGATCGAGCTCTCCAATCAGATGATCAACCATTATCAGATCTCTCCGGATAAATCGCAGGGAGACCGTAATATCGCTAAAATCATCGAATGGATCCGCATTCATGCATTGGATGACGATAACGGCCATTAATCGATGACCTTCTGTTTGAAGAAACAGCAAAAAACCTCCTGCCGCCAGGACAGAAGGCTTAGAAATCGGATCATGAAGTTGTATAGGAAAGTAGTTATAAGTGCCTCAGCTTATCCGGGTTCCTAACAAAGTATAGGTGACGAATCGCATTTCTCTCGACATGCATCAGCACAACAACTTCGATGCCTTTACCTGAACGGATAATAAGCCCTGTTTGGCCATTTAAATCCCTCATTTCGACATGCACGCCTCCTTCGTATTGATGAGCATTACGAATTAGACCGAGAAGGAACCGGGCGACGAGATCGCGTGATTCAATAGGATGGACAGCGGCAATCGCTTTGCCCCCTCCATCTGAGATTAATACGACATCTTCGGCGAGTATGGATACAACCGTATCCACGCTGCCTTGTTCGAGAGCCGATAGGAACCGGCGAACCCACTCTTCGCTCGCCGCTTCAGCGTGGATAGGCTCTTCGGGGGTAATCCCCATCTTTCCTCTAGCACGGCTGAACAGTTTGCGGCAATTCACTTCGCTTTTGCCAACGAGCCCGGCAATATCAGGATATTCAAAGCCTAGCGCCTCCCGAAGCACGAACACGGCCCGTTCCGCAGGGGACAGCCTTTCAAGCAGCACGAGCATAGCGTAAGATAACAACTCGCCGCGAACAACCGATTCAAACGGTTCATCATTTGGAGTAAGAATGGGCTCGGGCAGCCATTGTCCGAAATACTGTTCCCGCCGCTTACGCGCTGATTTAAGTAAATCCAGACAGCGATTTGTCACCATTTTGCACAAGTATGCTTTCGGTTCAACCAATCGTTCCGGATTTACGTCATATACCTTTAGGAATACGTCCTGCACAGCATCCTCCGCATCGGAGGCCGACCCGGTCAGTTGGTAGGCAAGCGTATACAGCAACCTCTTATACTGATCATATAACTCTTGCATTTACCACTTCCATCCTTTTCCTTTAATCCTCTATTCCCATTATTTTAACAGACTCGCCGAATCCCATGTGAATTTTCTTATTCGCCAACCCAGCTTTCCTGTAAATATAATATCTACCCCCCATTTATGTCCCCATGCCATTCCATGCTCCGGACCTAAGCCAAAGCAGAAAAAATCAATAAACCCCTTATGCAAAGGTGCTGGGCGCCCTGCTATATCCGCCGACAATATCTTTCCAAGCCTTGCCGCTTGAGCGGTCGCCTCCTTACACGTCTTCCCGTCTTCCCGTCCGCTGGCAGGGTCTATGATTCGCGCGCAGTCGCCGATACTGTACACACCCTGTAAACCCTGAACCCGGTAGCTTTCATCTACAATCACGAAGCCGTCCGAAGTGACCGGCAGCCCGATGCTTCGCAGCATCGGATTGGGTAACAGCCCCAGCGTCCAGACACATAAGCCGGCGGTCATCGTTTCACCGCTAGATAAGGTTATCGTTCCTTCTTTCTCCTGTACGACTTTGCTCCCATGTAAGACGGTTACTCCGCAAGCTTCAAGTGAACTTTCCAGTTTAAGACCAACCTTGGCCGGGCCATCCGGGAAAAGGCTCTTGTTCGCGTTGATTAAGTTTATCCTCACAGCACCCGGGTCAAGTCCCAATTGTGCCGCATCTTCACGAACGAAATGAGCCAGCTCGGCAGATGTCTCGATCCCGCTTATGCCTGCTCCCGCAACGGCAATTGTCATTAATCTCTGACTCTCTTCCGTGTTTGTTTCCTTAACGGCTTTCTTCATATTCGCACGCCACGCCTCCCGGATTTTCCACGCGGCGTCCAAGTCCGCCAATGCCATTCCCCCCTGAATAGGATCGGGTTGCCGCACGACGCTGCCTACCGCTACAACGAGAATGTCATATCTCATCGCATTCTCATTTCCTTCGGCATCCTTATAAAGCAGCCTTCTATCCCCTGATTCGATTTTCGTTACGGCAGCCTGAACGAATTCAACCCCCTCGGGAAACAAGCTTGCCAGAGGGACAGTAATATCTTCGTTTCCGGCTGCGGGCTTAAAAAGCAATACTTTACGAAAGTGATAGGGATTCTTGTCGATTAGAATAAGCCGAAGCGTTCGTTCGTTTGCTTCACCCTTAAATGTTTTTCGAATCGCCTTAACTGCATTAATGCCAGCATATCCTCCGCCAATGACGATGCATGTCAAATCTTTCACGGCAACCACTCCTTATTCGGTTTGCACATAAAACGAGATAAGGAATCGTTTTGTGACAACAACGTTCTGTTAGCAGTTCAGATATCCAAAAGTCATTGTGCAAGCCATCAGTGACAAGCCGAAGTTACCTTACGATATTGTCGCGGCGCACGTCATTGTATTATCCTCGGCCGTTCTTACATACGATACAACATACTGCAAATTTGAACGATCCTTCGTGAGGGTAGGTGAATCCATGCCGGATCAGCATGGCTTCGGGTCAGACCATTTCAAATGGATTTTGAACATGATCGATATCGGCGTGCATCTCATCGATCGGGACGGAATCACGTTATTCTATAATGATAAGATGGCGGAAATCGACGGATTGAAAAGGGAGCAGGTCATCGGGAAAAAGTTGTTTCACCTCTACCCTTCGCTGACCGACGAAACGAGTACGCTTATCCATGTCCTGCAAACGGGCAAAGAAACGGCCGAGAACGTACAAACCTATGTCAATCTAAAAGGGAAGCGAATCACGACGATTAACCGCTCTTATCCGCTGTTCGATAACGGCCGTCAGATCGGCGCTTTGGAGGTCGCGAAGGATATTACGGGCATCGTCCATCTTCATGACCAAATCCTGGACCTCCGCCATCAAATCTATCAATCCCATCAAAAAGATAAAAAGCACAGCGGGTCCGCGCATTATCATTTCAGCGATATCATCGGGACGAGCGGGCAGAGCCTGGATGCGATTTCGATGGCCAAGAAGGCCGCGCGCACCAACTCGCCCGTCTTGATCTGCGGCCCTACCGGCACCGGCAAGGAATTGTTTGCGCAGAGCATCCATAACGCCGGCATCCGCAAAAACCGTCCGTTCATCGCCCAGAACTGTGCGGCCGTTCCAAGCGAGTTAATGGAGGGCATTATGTTTGGAACGGCCAGAGGCGCTTTCACGGGGGCGATTGACCGGGCCGGCCTGTTCGAGCAGGCGAACGGAGGCACTCTTTTTTTGGACGAGTTGAACAGTCTGGATTTGTTCCTGCAAGCGAAGCTGCTGCGCGTGCTTCAGGACGGTATCGTGCGCAGAATCGGAGGCTCGTCCGAGCAGCAGGCAGACGTCCGGATTATATCCGCCATGAACATCGATCCGAAAGAAGCGCTGGAGAAAGGCATTTTGCGCCAGGATTTGTTTTACCGGATTAATGTGGTGAATTTATCCCTTCCTCCCTTGAAAGAAAGGAAAGAAGATATTCCGCTCCTTGCGCAGCATTTTGTCGAGAAATTGAATCCTGTGTTCGGCATGAAGGTCACCGGCATCCACCCTTTAGTCATGAACCGGTTGACATCATATGATTGGCCCGGCAATATCCGCGAATTAAGCCATGCCATCGAATCGACCTACAATATGATGGAGCTGGAATGCGAAACGATTGAAGAGCATCATCTACCCGCTTACTTGAAAAATGCTCCGGTGCGCAGCGCGGCCGCAGGTTCCCAGGAATGGCGGCAAGAACCGGCGGAAGCCTCTTCGCAAAGTTTATCGGACCGGGTGAAGCAAATCGAACGGGAAGCGATCATGATCGCGCTCCAAAATCATAACTATAACATCAGCCTCGCCGCGCAAGCGCTGGGCATGAAACGGCAGGCGCTGCAATACAAGCTGAGCCGCTACGGAATCGAGAAAAAACAGACGCTATAAACCGGTCAAAAAGCAGGCTCCGTCCAGAGCCTGTTTTTTTATTTTTTCCAGCACGCGGATTGGCATCGTTATTGCTTATTAAAAGAAGTATTAGAAAATAAGTTGATGGAGGTGCAGCATATGACAGACAAAAAAGCCGAGACTCCGCTTGTACCTTTGAGCAGCAAACGGCACTGGAAAGAAGTCGCGCTGTGGAAAGACGTAACGGATGAGCAGTGGAACGATTGGCTTTGGCAGCTGACGCATACGATCCGTACGTTGGACGATTTGAAGAAAGTCGTCCGGCTGGCGCCGGATGAAGAAGAAGGCGTCCGTATTTCGACGCAGACGATACCTTTAAATATAACGCCATACTATGCATCCCTGATGCATCCGGATGACCCCCGCTGTCCGATCCGGATGCAGTCCGTTCCGATTTCCGCCGAGCTGCTCAAAACGAAATATGATCTGGAAGATCCGCTCTACGAGGATGAGGATTCGCCTACGCCGGGCTTAACCCACCGCTATCCAGACCGCGTGCTGTTCCTCGTTACCAACCAATGCTCCATGTACTGTAGGTACTGCACGCGCCGGCGTTTCTCCGGTCAGGTGGGAATGGGAGTGCCGAAGAAGCAGCTGGACGACGCCATCGCCTATATCCGGAATACGCCGGAGGTTCGCGACGTGCTGCTGTCCGGCGGAGACGGCTTATTGATCAATGACAACATTCTGGAGTATATATTGAAAAATTTGCGGGCGATTCCCCATGTGGAGATTATCCGGATCGGTACGCGTGCGCCGGTCGTTTTCCCGCAGCGCATCACGGACAATTTGTGCGCGATTCTAAGGAAGTATCATCCGGTCTGGCTGAACACCCACTTCAACCATCCGCTGGAAATAACGGCCGAAGCCCGAAAGGCATGCGAAATGCTGGCTGATGCGGGCGTTCCGCTGGGCAATCAGGCGGTCATTCTGGCGGGCATTAACGACAGCACGGTCATCATGAAGAAGCTCATGCATGAGATGGTGAAAATTCGCGTACGCCCCTACTATATTTATCAGTGCGACTTATCTGAAGGAATCGGCCATTTCCGGGCACCGGTTTCCAAGGGGCTCGAAATCATTGAAGCGCTGCGGGGCCATACCTCCGGATATGCTGTTCCGACCTTCGTGGTCGACGCACCCGGCGGCGGCGGAAAAATCGCGCTGCAGCCCAACTATTTGATCTCGCAAAGCCAGGATAAAGTGATTCTGCGCAATTATGAAGGGGTCATCGTCGGGTATCCCGAGCCGCAAAATTATAAACCGGGACGAGCGGACGAATATTACAACGAAATCTACGGCCTATCGAAGCCGGCGGAAAGCACCGGTGTCATCGCCCTTATGAAAGACGAAAAATTTAATCTGGTGCCAGAAAATTTGCGCCGGATCGGCCGTAGAAAGCTGTACGAGGAGTCGCCGGAGCATGCCTCCCTCAAGGACCGCCGCCAGAAGAGGGACGAGATGAAACAAAAGCTGATGAAGGCTGAGGACAAGAAGGAGAAGGAGAAGGAGAAGGAAAAAGAGATAGCGGAAGAGAAAGCGGACGCGCCGCGTCAAAACGATTAACCGCAATAAAAATTCACGGCATCAAGAGAACCTGCTGAAATGGAATAAAGGGGCAGACCCTCAAGTAGTAAACCTACTTGAAGGTCTGCCCTTCTTTCAAGAAGAAAGCTTTTTTTCCTCGAGCTTCGGCGTTAATCTGCGGTTTGGGGTAAAGCTTGTTCGAGGGTATGTGGCACAAATATAGAGCTAATTTATAGCTCTATATTTGTAATATTGGTTAGTTTGGATGAAATAGATCTAATTTTTAGCTCTATTTCAGATTAATGGGCCGTTCGAGGACGGTTCGAGGGCGAGCAGCGCACATTAGAGCTAATTTCTAGCTCTATATTTGCAATATTGGTTAGTTTGGCTGAAATAGATCTAATTTTTAGCTCTATTTTCAGAGCCATGAACCGTTCAAGACCTGTTCAAGAGCGCGCGGAGCACTATCGAACAAAAATTACCTCCCTACTGCCTCGCCATACTCTCTTCGATCGTTAATCGACAGTCTCCGAAATCCCACATAGCCCAGCAC
>DATJKM010000003.1:0-16970 GCA_035491515.1 Candidatus Udaeobacter sp.
GAATAACGGGGCATGGCTTTCGCTCCTGTTGTCAGGCGGGCTCGGCTTCCTTCTTTTAAGCTGCATGCTGTTCCTGTATCGCCGCTTCCCCGATATGACTTATGTGGAGTTCAGCCGCCAATTAATCGGAACGACGCTTACCGCTATCTTTTCCGTCTTCACCATGTCTCTATTCCTCCAAATGGAGGCGGGAATCGTTATCGATGTGAGCTTGTTCATGGTGAGCTCCATGCTGAGGGAAACGCCGATGTATGTATTTTCTTTCCTGGTCTACGCCATTTCAGCCGCAACCGCCCGTGCCGGAATTGAGGTTATGGCGAGAATGTTTACACTGATTCTGATCATGATCACCTTCTCTATTATTGCTGTATTGCTGGTGGCCATTCCCGATTATCACCCGTCTAATCTTCTGCCTATTATGCCTAAAGGAATTAAGCCGGTGTTCCATGGCGCCTTTTTATCATTCGGATTTCCTTACGCCGAGGTTTTCCTATTCTCGATGCTGTTTCCGTTTGTCGACAAAAGCTCATCGTCTAAGTTGTGCAAGACGATGCGAATTACGCTGGGATTCAACATTTTTATTTTGTGTTTGTCCACGGTGTGCGCGATTATGGTTTTTGGAGCCTATGCCGGAGAGCGGCCGTACGTGCTGTTTTCTTTGGCGCGGGTCATCGAGTTCCAGGAAATTATTCAAAGGATGGAATCCATTATAGGTATGTCGCTCATTTTAGGCTCTTATATGAAAACGACCATTACCCTGTATGTGTTCAGCTTATTTTTAAGCCAGCTATGCGGGTTCAAGGACAATCGAGCTGTAGTTATGCCGCTGGCTTTATTAGGTTTCCTTACCGGACTCGTTGCTTTTGACGGGGCTGCAGAGTGGGGGTTTATCGTGTCCGCCGTACACCCGGTATGGACGTATGCCGCGTTTATTGCACCGCTGCTGGTGCTGACCGTGACCGCATTAGTCAGAAAGCAGGAGCAGCCGAAGGGGAAGGGGCAGACGTGAGCCGGCTTCCCCTATGAGCATTTTGACTGCCGTTATTGCTTAGGACAATGGAAAGGCGCCAATAACCTCATACATTGGCGAAGCGTTCATATGGGTGCGCATGAGCACGAAGCGATCGGCCTCCCATTCGAATAAGGAGGGAGCGGAGAGAATCGCTTCATTAGGCATTTCGCCGTCCCCGGCAAATTTTCTGGCAAGCGTAATATGCGGTGCATAGGGTCGATCCTCCGGCTCGAATCCAATCGAACGGGTAGCTTTGATGACTTTCTGGTGGAGAGCGGTTAGCCCCTCAAGATCTCCGCTGACGGCTGCCCAAAGAACGCGGGGCGATGCTTTCGGGCCGAAGGTGCCTGCTCCGTTCAATGCTAGAGAAAACGGTGTCACTCTCGCTTCCTTCAGAACGGCCTGCAGCGCTTCTTGCTTTGCTGCCGGCGTATCGCCAAGAAATTGAAGCGTAATATGGTAATCAAGCGGATGTGTCCATTTGCGAAAAGGGAGCTTTTCTTTATGGGCGCGCGTCCAGTCTTCCAGTTTCCTCGAAATAGGCTCCGGTACCGGAATGGCGACGAACAAGCGCTGTGTTTGCTCCTTAGAAATATGCTGCTCCAATTTGGATAACCCCTTTCTCTATTGCAGATCCCTCAATTGTTTTCTCAGTATGTATCTATAGATGCCAGACCATGCAATCCTTTTCTATGTAAACCAAATATCCCGAAAGCGGACCCAGCCCAGCGACTCAAGTGAAATGCCGCGGACGGAATGGTGGAATGCCGTCTTTAGATGTTTGCGGTAGAGGAACAGCAGGCTGTGCCGTTCTTTGAGCTCCGCTTCAATCTGCTTAAATATCGCTGCCCGGCGCTCTGTGTTCGGCTCTGATAAAATCATCCGGATGCTCATCTCGAGCCTTTCATGTATTTCTGGCCGGGCATGCTGCTGCATGCTCTTGAGAAGATCGATGAGACGAAGCTCGCGATGCTCGTCCAGCATGACCGCAAATAGCAATAAGTCGGCTGACATGCGGGCCGTCCCTTTGAATTGCTCCGCATCGATGAGGCTGATCTCAAGTGGAACGCCCGACTTCGAGCATACTTGTTGAATGATCCGGGCATCTGCCGCGTATTGCGGAATCGTGGCAAGAATGAGCGATTCACCGTTGTAGCCGGCGGCTAACAGCGCTTCTTTAATGGCATGAATCTCCCTCGGTGCCTCGGGTTGACTGCCAACTTCCGATTCCGGCCAGAAGCTGTCCACGCTTTCAATCACATCCCCCGACAGCAGCTTCAGAAGCTCCGTCCGCTCGATGGCGTGGTCAATCGCCGCTCGTATGGCGTGGTTCGCCAGCAAGCCGTCCTTCTGTTCATTTACCGTAATAAACTTGCAGGTCATGCCCGATTGCCGTACCTGCTGCCACCGCTTCGCTGCCGTATCCGACAATCTCGCGTTGTGCATGACCTGAAACGGCTGCAGCTCAGCGTTATTCTCACGCGTTGCCGCCTCTGCAATGGTCCACACCTCTACCCGATCGAGAAAGGCCCTTCCTTGAAAATAAGCGGCAAAAGCCTCCAAAATCCAAACGCCCTGCTCGTTTCCCGCGAATCGGAAGGGGCCGGTGCCGATCGGCTTCCCGCCGAATTGCGCTCCTGCCGCTTCGCAAGCATCTTGAGGGACGACCGATGCGCGGTTGGTCGATAAGAAAGCGAGAAATGCTTCGTTGCGCTCAGACAATTGAATGCGAATAGTCGTATCGTCCGGCGTGTCCATCGAGACGATACTGGAGTAGACCCAGCTGTAAAGCCCCAGCGGCGCCAGCCGCTTGAGCCGCTCAAGCGAATATTTGACGTCAGACGAATCAAGCTCGCGGCCATGATGGAACAGCACCCCTTTGCGCAAGTAAAACGTCCATCGCGTCCGCGATTCATCGACCTCCCACGCATGCGCAAGATGCGGCAAAATTTGCTCGCCTTTCGGATCGATACGGACGAGCCCGTCAAACAGCTGGCTGACGAGATGGGACTCGCCCGTATAATGGATAGCTGCCGGATCCAGCGAATAGATCGTTTGCGGGAGGGGAAAGCGCAATATATCGGTGCGCCGCTTACCCTGCACTTCGGAATGAAAGCCGAATTGACCGGACAGCCAATCCTGAAACTGATCGCGCAGCTTTGGCGACTCCTCTACCTGCCGCAGAAGCTCGAGCGCCGAATGCAGATCCTGCTTTTGCATCATTTCCTGTGCCTCCTGGAGCGCGACCTGCTCCTTGCTTACGAGGAAGGAGAGCGCTGAGCGGTTGCCCCGTCCCCTCTTAGACTCCCAGGTTAGCCAATTCTCCTGCTGCATCCGCTTCAATAGAAGTACCATATTTCGATGTGTGCAATCGAGCAAATTTGCCAGCTCCTGCGTAGTTACTTCAAAGGAGACATTCTCTTGAATGCTCGGATAAGATCGCCTGAGCGCTAAGTAATGCCGACGTATTTTCATGCAAATTTCTCCCGCCTTAAAATATGAAGTTTTCCAGTTATAACTTACACTTTTTGTTCTTGTTTTCTAGGTTACAATAAAAGGAGGAAATTAACAAATCGTATACTGAAATGGGTGGAGTGAGTGACATGAGAGATCCGGCGCCATGGCAAAAAAGGTACGAAAGAATGCTTCTTCTTGCCCTTTTGTTCGGTCTGGTAAGTCAATATTTGTTTGTCGGAGCGCCGGCAGGCATTTCGGTTTTAGTGTTCATTCTTGCATTTTACGGCTTGTTCTTCTATTCCATTAAAGGAAGAATGGGCGGATTCGAGAAATGGCAGGGGCAGGCAAGTTCGGGCCGGCTGCTGTTCATTCCGATTTTTCTGCTGACGCTGACCTATGCTCTTTATGCGAACAGCTTGTTCCGGCAGCTGAATATGTTTGCATTGTTTGCGCTAATCGTTTCTCAAACGGCGGTCATGACCAGCAGCAGTACAAAGCCTTGGTATAGGGGCGTTTTTTATACAGAGCTATTATTTCTGGCGCTGATAAAGCCTTTTGCGTTTATCGGCGTGCCATTCACCTTGTTTAACGATCGCTTGAAAGGGAAGGATAGCCTGAACTCTGCGAGGAGCAAGCTTGCCAAAATATTGCTGGGCCTATTGCTCTCGGCGCCTATTCTGATCGTTGTCATCGCTTTGCTGGCTTCTGCTGATGAAATATTTCTGTCGTGGATGATTGAAATTCCCGGCGCATTAGGTCGGTTCTCCTTAGGAGACGGCATTTGGCGATTAATTGTAGCGGCGTTTTTTGCCCTGTATACCTTCTGCTACATATGGGGCCTGCTTTTCAATAAATTAACCGATACGCCAAGCGTTCCGGCAGCCGATTCGCAGGAGGCCGTATTGAAGCAAAGCAGGCGATTGGAAATTGATCCGCTTACGGCAGGCACGCTGCTTATTAGCATCAATCTCGTATATGTGCTGTTCGTCTTTATTCAGTTCTCGTATTTATTCGGAGCGGCAAACGGTCTGCTCCCTGAAGGAGCGGCTTATGCCGAGTATGCGCGCAGAGGCTTCGCCGAATTGGTCCTGGTCGCTTTGATCAACGTCGGTCTGCTCATGTGCGGTCTGCATTTGATCCGGCGAACGAGCGCCGCGGCAGAGTGGGTCCGTAAGCTGTCGCTATCCGTACTCATTGGCTGTACCCTCGTTATGCTGATATCGGCGTTTAGCCGCCTGTCGTTATACGAGGAGGCTTACGGCTTCTCGCAAACGAGATTATTGGTGCACGGATTCATGCTGTACTTGGGCGTGCTGCTCGCGATTGCCATGCTTCGCATTTGGAGAGAACATTTCTCCATGGGCAAAGCATATATATGCTTGTCTATCATCGCCTTTGTCGCGATGAACTATGTCAATTTGGATGCGCGCATCGCTGCCAAAAACATCGGCCGCTTCGAGCGGACCGGAAATATCGATATCGCCTATTTAGGTACGCTATCGACGGATGCCGCGCCCGAGCTGCTAAAGCTGCATAGAATGCATCCGAAGCTGGAGGGGCTAAACGAGGTAATCGTGCATTTGCAGGAGCAGGCGCACTCGCATAACAAGTGGCAATCGTGGAGCTTATCGAAGCAAAGGGCGAAGTGACCGGAAGGAAGAACGGGTCCGTTATGCCGAAAATATTTTATGGATAGTAAGGAGTTATGTTGTTATGCGTATGAAGAAAAAACGTCTGTTTATGATCTTACCATTGGTCATTTTAGCTGCGATCGCCTTTCTCTATTTTGAGAACAACGCTATCGGCATCACGAAGTACGAGCTGAGCTCCGGTAAGCTGCCGGACGGGTTTGACTCCTATCGTATCGTTCATCTAACGGATTTGCATAGCAAGTCCTTCGGCAAGGAGCAGAGTACGATTACCCGCAAGGTAAAAAAGCTGAGGCCCGACCTTATCGTGATGACGGGAGATCTGGTAGACAGTAAAAGGTACAATGCGGAGATCAGCCTTACGCTGATGCGCAGAATGACTGAATTGGCGCCCGTCTATTATGTGACGGGAAATCATGAATGGGGATCGAGGTTTCCTTCGCTCGAGAAAGGGCTGAAGGAGCTGGGCGTACATGTTATGCGCAACAAGAGCGAGCTCGTGAAGCTGGGGACTGGAGAGATTCGGATCGCGGGCGTAGATGATCCGACCTTTAATCATACGGCGGATGGCGATGCCGACAGAATAAAGGAGCATATCGCGGCTGCTCTTCAAGGGGTGGACAGCTCCGAGAACCGGTTTACTATACTACTGTCCCATCGTCCGGAGCTGTTTTCGGAATATGTACAAAGTAAATTCGATCTGACTTTCTCCGGTCATGCTCATGGCGGACAGGTCCGCTTGCCTTTCCTGGGCGGGCTGATCGCTCCGGGCCAAGGCTTCCTGCCGAAGTATGACGGAGGCAAGTACACGGAGAGCGGCAGGGCGATGATTGTCAGCCGCGGACTCGGCAACAGCATTATTCCGCAGCGTTTGTTTAACCGGCCGGAGGTCGTGCTGGTTGAGCTGACGCAAGCAAAGTAATGAGGGCGGCAGAAAATGAGGAGCTGCTCGAAAACGATCCGGATTGGCAAAGGGAGTATGGTACTTCCGGGAAATAAGAGAGACCCGCTGTTTCAGGCAGCGGGTTTAATCTTTTATATAATCCATTAAGCCTAGTTGCGGTCAATAATGGAGCCGCTGAAATGAAGTTCGGTAACGGTTGGGCTGTTGAAGTCGGTAATAGGTGTTGGAGCACCGCCGTCGTTTAAATCTACAATAAAACCATTAGCAACTCCGGCTGCACCGGTTAAAAAGTATCTGTGTGTTCTACCGGAAATTAATGAATCCGTACACGAAAAAGAGGTTGTAGCTGTACTGCTCATGACTGTACCGGCAGGTGCATCCAGTGAAATTTGCGTTAGATTACGGGTATCAACGACTGTACAAAGAAGTGTCCCGGTTAAAGGGGCATCACGCCAAATACTAAATTGCATTTGCTGCGAAACCACAGTGATTTCAGGACCGGCATCGACGAGTGTAACGCCAAAATTCCAAACGAGGGTCGCTTTTAACTCTGCGCGGTCATTCAAATCGATACGGCTCAAGGTTATGAAGGATGAACTTATAGGAACTTCCGGACCAAACGTGTCAGGCGGGGTTGGGAGCGTGAACGTTGTAATAGCCGGACCGCCAGGAACCATAGGGTTAGGAATTTCTATAAAATCGTACCATTTGAGCAATCGCCTTAATCTGCGTCTAATTTTCTTTCTATTTTTTTTACAGACGACAATAACGTTAGATTGGAAAGAGTTAATAACTTTTGTTTCATTTTTACAACTCTCTGTTTTTATACTACTCTCTATCTTTTTACGGGGTTTCAGACAAACCAATTAAAGCGCCTCCGAGCAGATTTGTGTATACTATGTCTATTTTCTACTAAGGGGTTGTTCATCTGTCCTATGTCTAATAAAAATGGGTTTAGAATGATAGATCTAGATAAAAAAGCGCAAAAAGAGACCCACAGCATTCGGTGCCGTGGGTCTTAATTATATATTACAAAAGGGGGTTGTTTTTATTATAGGCTGCTTTCATTAAAACGAGATGAAAATTAGATTTCAAGATGATTACAAATGATTGGGAAAGCCGGTAATATTCACAATTGCACTCCCAGCCCGCGTCATATCGGGGAGATGCGTTGAATAGACTTGTTAAAAGTAACTTGTCCAGAGAGGGTGGGAATTAACGATATGAGCCAAACACAATTGAGTGCTGCGGTACTCGGCATAGGCACAGCAGTGCCGCCTTATTTGATAGATCAGGCCGATACGGCGCGAAGACTAGTCGATGCGTTAAGCGACAAGCCCGATTCCGCCCGCTGGGGGAGAAGGATCTTCAAGCAATGCGGCGTGGAAAGCCGTTATACTTGTGAGCCGAACCTGCTTGCGGAAGCGGCAGAATGCCGCTACTTTTCTAGCGCCTCAGCCGAGGATGCGCCTTCGACGGCGGAGCGCATGGGCATCTATAAGCGGGAATCGGTTCCGCTCGGACTGAGTGCGGCGAGACAAGCACTGGCGGACGGCGATGTCGAGCCTGCTGATGTTACGCATCTCATAACGGTAAGCTGCACCGGACAGTTTCTGCCTGGAATGGATGCAGCTATCGTGCAGCAGTTAGGACTGGCTTCTACCATAACCCGCATTCCGCTTAATTTTCTAGGCTGCGCCGCCGGCCTTAAGGCGATAGGGCTATCGCGTCAAATCGTATTGAACGATCATGCCGCCCATGTATTAATCGTGTGCGTGGAGCTGTGCACGCTGCATATTCAGCCTTCAGGCGACAGGGAATCGTTATTCGCCGCTTCGTTCTTCGGAGACGGGGCATCCGCCTGCGTGATTGGCGCGGCAAAGCCTCATCACAAGCCTATTTTTCTGCTCGGACAGGAGCGCTCCGTCCTGCTGCCTGAATGCGCCGGGGAGATGGTGTGGGAGGTAGGCAATCATGGCTTCGACCTGTACCTTTCCCCTCAAATTCCAAAGCTGATCGGCGAATTCATACCCGCAGAGGTGGAGCGCTTATGCGGCGAGGAAGAGCTGGAGCTGTGGGCCATCCATCCGGGGGGCAAGGGCATCATCGATATTTTGCAAAATAAGTTTGAGCTTACCGATGAGCAAACGGCGCATAGCCTGGGGATTCTTCGCGATTATGGCAATGTATCCTCGGCTACGATTCTCTTTGTGCTGAGCGCGATGAGGAACCATCTTCAGGAGACCGGCTCGGAGCCGGTCAGCGGAATCGCCTTGGCATTCGGGCCCGGCCTTACGGCCGAGATGATCAAGATTGCTTATGTGCCGGCAGCCATCAAGCATGAGCTGGAGCAGACGGTGGATGGGACATATGTCTAAAGGTTTGCGATATCGGGCTGCTGAGGCGGAATTAATGGATGATCTGTCAATCGGAGGGACGGAGCTGCGTGAAGCGCTGCGGCAGCTTCGCCTTCTAAACCGTATATTCGCAGCCGCAGCGCCGACGCTGCATGGGGTAAAGCGGCTCTGGGAGAAAGCGGGCAAACCGGGAAGCCTGTCCATTCTCGATATCGGAGCGGGCTCCGGCGATGTGAACGGTCAGCTGCTAAGATGGGCGGACGAGCAAGGGGTCGGGCTTATCATTAGGCTGGTAGATATAACCGAGGAGGCTTGCGAGGAAGCGAGGCTTATTTATCGGGATGAGCCAAGGGTACAGGTAAGGCGGGGGAATTTATTTACCTTGCCTGATGGATGCGCGGATATCGTGACGGGAACGCAGTTCGTGCATCATTTTGCCGAAGGAGAGCTGCCGCATGCAGTCGCAAGGATGCTGAAAGCGGCAAGGCTTGGGGTCGTGATCAATGACATCCACCGCCACTGGCTCGCTTGGGCTGCGGTGTGGTTGACGACCCGGATCATCTCGTCTAACCGGTATATTTTGCATGACGGTCCGCTGTCGGTGGCGAAAGGCTTTCGCGCGGATGATTGGAAGCGTCTAGGACAAACGCTTGAACTCCCCGCTATGTATTGTAAATGGATGCCTTTGTTTCGATATGCTGTCGTGATAAGCAAGGCGCAGGAAAGTTTAATCGACGGAGTTGAGTAGGATGACGCGTATTCTCGATGCGGCTGTGCTCGGAGCCGGCCTTGCCGGCAGCAGCCTTGCCAAAGCGCTTGCGGATAAAGGCTGGGAAACACTGCTGCTCGATCGTCAGTCCTTCCCGCGCCATAAGGTATGCGGGGAGTTTTTATCGCCGGAGTCGCAAAGCACGCTGCATGCGCTTGGCATAAGCGACACCGTAGCGGGACTTAGGCCGAGCGGAATTGAACGGATACGGCTGATTTTTGAGAATGGAACCGAAGTGGAGGTTTCGCTTCCCGGTAAAGCTTTAGGGCTTAGCCGTTATTCGCTTGATTCCGCTCTTCATCTGGCCGCGCAGCAAGCGGGCGCAAAGCTGCAGACGGGAACAACGGTGACGGCTGTCCACCCTGCGGATCGAGGCTACAAAATCGAGATGGTGCAAAACGGGGAAAGGTGCTGCGTAGAGGCGCGAACCGTTATTGCAGCGTGGGGGGCGAGCCGGCGGCAGGGACTGCCGGGCTTCCGCAAACCGGATTCTGCAAAGCTTTCCTACATAGGCGTGAAATCGCATTTTCGCGGCATATCGATGGAGAAGGTCATCGAGCTTTATTTTTTTCGGGGCGGCTATATGGGGCTATGTCCGATTGAAGGCGGGCTGGTGAATGCGTCGGCGCTGCTGCAGCGGGACGCTTTGGCGAATGCGGGAAAAACGATTATCGCGATTATGCACGCTGCTGCACAGCGAAATCCGAAGCTGCGCGACAAGCTGGCGCATGCCGAGCCTGTTATGGGTTCGCAGGCTGCTGTTGCGCCTGTATATTTAAACCGCAAGCCGCTGGCATGGGAGCAGCTTCCGCTTCTCGGCGACGCGGCTGCGATGATTCCGCCGCTCTGCGGAGATGGGATGTCGATGGCGCTGCGGTCGGCTTACCTTTGCGCGCCGCTTGCAGACGGCTATTTGCGCGGGAACCTGTCTATGGCTGAATGGCAGCATGTTTATACGGGGGCTATCAAGCGCGAGTTTAAAGGGCCGCTGCGATGGGGCAGCTTTCTGCAATGGCTATTCGGCGTGCCGACCGTGTCCGGCTGGCTGCCGCATGCAGCGCGTATGGCCCCGGCTTTAGCGCAAGGGCTTGTACGGGCGACAAGATTAAAGCCATTCTAATGGTCATGCATTCAATCGATGCCGGGAGGAGCAGGTTCATGGGTGTGCACAGACTTGCGCTTCTTTCCTTCCGTTTTCCAAGATTTATGATCTTTCTATGGATGGTTGCGCTGCTCCTTGTTGGCCCTTATGCGTTCAAGCTGCATACCGTCCTTCAGGATCACGGCTTATATCCGCAGGATGGCCAATATGCGCAGGTGCAGAACATGCTTGCTTCCGACTTCGGTATACCGGATACGCCGGTTATGCTGCTGTTCGAGAGAGAGGAAGGCATACCGAATTCGCGCTTCCAGTGGTTTATCGGGCAAACGCTGCTTCAAGCAGGGGAGCTTGACGGCTTGAAGGAGCTTGTCTCTCCGCTTGAGCGGCAGGGGATGCTGAAGGGCAATTACGCCTATGCGCTCCTGTCATTTACCTATCCGCCTTATCGGATGAAGGAGGCGCTTGAGAAGCTGGAACGGCAGTTGCCTGCCTATAACGGCATTTCGGTTAAGGTGACTGGCCAACCGGTCATACAAGCCGATGTAAATGAAGCGAGCCATAATGATTTGGCCAAAGCCGAGCTGATCGGAATACCGCTTGCGTTCCTGATTATATGGCTCGTATTCCGCAAAATTGTGATTGCGCTTCTGCCGATTGTTATAGGGATTACGGGCGTGACGGCGGCTATGGGAATGATGTACGGGATTGGCGCGAAGCTGGCTCTTTCGAATTTTGTCTTAAACGTTATTCCGATGGTAGGGCTCGCTCTAAGCATCGATTTCGCGCTTATGCTCGTCAGCAGGTTCCGTGAGGAACTGGGAAAAAACAAGCTGCCGGACGAGTCGCTGGTCCAAACGATAAGAACAGCCGGAAGGGCTGTTTTATTTTCATCGGCCAGCGTCTTTATGGGCTTGCTAAGCTTCGTCTGGATTCCGCTGCCGATGTTTTCGTCCATTGCGCTTGGGGCTATGGCGGTATTGGCCGTCTCGCTGCTGCTGGCGTTCACGCTGCTGCCTGCCCTCCTTGCGGTCTGCTTGCCTGCGCTGCAAGCGGTGAGAAAGCGCCCGGAGGCATCCGGCCAGGCGGAAGTTTGGGTGGGGCTTGCCCGCTTTGTGATGAGGCGTCCTGCTGTGATGGGCTTGCTGGCAGGGGGGCTTTTAATCGTATGCATGCTGCCCGTGAGCCGTATGAAGGTTACGATCCCAAATGAGACATCTCTGCCGCAAAGCTACGATTCCCGGTTGGCCGCTGAGGCTTATAACGCTTATTTCGAGCAGCCGGCCACGTCAAAGGTTTGGGTTGTCGTGGAGGGAAACGCGCTGTTTCTGAAGCTGGCGGATTGGACGGATGCGTATGCGCTTGCGGAACGCTTCAAGCGTGATCCAAGCGTGATACGGGTCGACTCGGTTTTCTCAAACCTTAAGATGCCGGCCAATCAATTGCTGGCAATCGCCTTGAAGCCGCTGCAAAAGAAGAAATACGAAGCGGCGCTTCAGCCTTTCCTGCACCATAACCGAATGCTGCTGCAGGTGACGATATCGGCTGATCCAGCATCGGGCGCAGCGATGAATTGGTTGAGGGAATGGGAGCGGAGAGGGGAGACGTCGCCGTTAACCTTCTCGCTAGGCGGAGAGGCGAAATATGAGCAGGAAGTATTCGACCATGTTTTTGGCAGCTTGGGCCGCGTGCTGTTCTTTCTATTTTTTTCGAATTTTATCGTGCTGTTTGCCGCCTTCCGCTCCGTTCCAATTGCGCTAAAAACGATCCTGCTGAACTTTCTAAGCATAGGAGCATCCTTCGGTATTTTGGTGTGGCTCTTCGCGGATGGCCGATTGGGGATCGAGCCGGGCAGCATCGCCATCATGATACCGGTATTTATTTTCGGCCTCGTGTTCGGAATTAGCATGGATTACGGCGTATTTCTCGTTTCGCGCATGTATGAGGAATATGGCAGGACGCGCAGCAATGAGCTGGCTATTGTGAAGGGGCTGGCCGCTTCCGGCAAAATGATTACCTCGGCGGCGGCCATCATGATTGCGGTCACCGCTCCGTTCGCATTCGGCGAGGTCGCCGGGGTGAAGCAGCTTGGCATCGGCATCGCGGCTGCTATCTTCATCGATGCAACGATCGTCAGAATGGTGCTGGTGCCCTCCTTAATGAGCATGCTCGGAAAATGGAACTGGTGGGCGCCAGGCTGGTTGAAATAGCGGCAAAAAAAGGCTGATCCCAAGTCGGATAACTTTGGGAACAGCCTTTTTGCTGCATTATTCGGCTGCGGAAGCCGCTTGCCATTTCGCAGCCGCTAGCTCGCGTACCGTCTTCCATTCCGCCAAATGCTTCTCCAAACGGTCGATCAACGTGTCCACGCCTTGGATGAAAGGGGCTTGCCCGCCCGCCTCGATCGCTTCTACGGATTGCAGCGTATCTGCTGATAGGGAGCTGTCAGCCGGAAGGGCGGCAGCCAGCTGCTGAAGAATTAGCTCGATTGAAGCCCCGGCTGCCGCTGAGACTGCAGGCGGGCTGACCTTCGGAGCTTCTTCAGTCTTTTGCTTAGCCTGCTTCTCGGCTTTCGGTGCGGGTGCTTTCGGCTCGGCAGCCGGCTTGGCGCGCTCCGCTTTGTTCTGCTCATGGGTCGACCAGGTTTCGATGAGGCCGCTTCCTGTTTTGAAGAGCAGCTTGTCCTTGGTGCTGTCTGAAATGGTTTTATCCTTAAACAACTTGGCGATTTTTTTCACGTCGCTCACCGGCAGCTCATCCCTTGCCGCGATAAGCGCAAGCGGATCACGATGCTCGATAGGCAGGTCTTTTAGAGGGAGCAGCTGATCCTCCGTCAGCTTGTCCTTCCTAATCTCGGTGCCGCTCACGATCAGCTTCTTCACCGCATTGCCGAATTTCAGCAGCTCGCATTTGTTTTTGATGTAGGATTCGGGCTTGCCCAGCTTGCCGGACAAAAATTTGGTCGAGCTTCTGAACTTCGGATCGTTGAGCAGCTTATTGAATGCCTCCGCCTCTTCAATCGGCGAGAAGCCCTCGCGCGTCAAATTTTCCGCGATTTGTTCTAAATAAATTTCCATCTCGTCCGTAACGGTGGAGACGATGCATGGAATCGTTGGCCGACCGAGCATCTTGCTTGCTTTATAGCGGCGGTTGCCATAGATGATTTTATAACGTCCGTTGCTCGTTGATCTCACTTTAATCGGTGAGAGCAGACCGATTTCCCCGATGCTTTTCATCAATTCCTGCAGCGCTTCCTCGTCAAACTGATACCTGGGCTGATCGGTATCCTCGTCAATTAAATCCGTAACAATTTCAATAATATCCATATGATTTATTTCTCCTTAACGTTTTGAATAACCAAACTTATTTCGTAAGCATGCGATTAGTTTTATGTAACAAAACTTGCTTCGTAAGCGTGTGCTGTGTTTTCAACGTCCGATGGTGACTTATCCTATTATATATCAAGGGTGAAAATGAGGAAACGATTGGTGGCGCTATGCGGAATGAGCTGCTGAAGCGAGCGTCGTTCTTCAGGGCGGCTTTGGCTTAATCCAAGGGAAAGTCGGCAATGCTGACGCGCTGTTCATGCCAGTGAAGGGAATCATGTCTGAAGGACTATATTTACTAGGTATAAAGTGTGGAATATTATTCCCTAATGTCGAAAAATGGTGGTATGATGAGGAATATATTAAAAAAATCATCGGCCCGATTTTTCCAGTGCTATAACTTGATCGGTAGGGCGCAAAGGGGAAGCCAGCGAATGATCACGGTATTGAAAAAGCATCTGATTGTCCGTATTTTATGTGCAATGACCGCAGTCATGATTTTGATAGCGGGAGGCTACGTCGGTACACAGGTCGTACAAACCAAATCCGCAGTTGAACAGGCGATTAACAGCTACAATATGCGGATCGGGGAGAGCTACGCCGCAACGCTTCAGCCGGATCGCTTTGCCGAATTCCTTAAACAGCCGCAGGAGACGGAGCTGTACTGGTCGCTTCGCCAAGAGCTTAATCATTTCCGTACGCAAATTGGTGCGCGATATGTATATTTTGTTCGTTTCGATGAAAAGCGGCAGCCGCTAATTATGATTGACGGTATGCCTAAGGGGGATAGCTCCGCGTCTCCTATTAATGAATTAACGGATATGCCCGCCGCGGCGGCTGAAAATGTGTTAGCCGGAAAGAACGCAAGCTCGCCGCTTATTGAAAATCCGGTATACGGCTCCTATTTATCCGCCTATGTGCCGATGAAGGATGCGGGCGGCGCAGTTATCGGGGCGCTTGGCATCGATACCGATGCGGCTGTATTCCAGCAGCTTGCTTTGGATGTCATTTGGGAAAGCGCGCCTCTTTATATTTTGATGCTGGTAATTACGATAGCTCTAATTGGAGCCATTGTATGGTTTGTTCGCAGATCGCTGCGGCCTTTGCAAACGGTGACCGACAGCGCGGAGAAGATGGCTTCAGGAAACTTGGCAGAGGCGAATGCGATTTTGCGGGCAAGGCCGGTTAAGTCCATAGATGAAATCGGTAAAGTGTACAAGGCTATGCTTACCATGTCGGAGCATTTAAACGAACGGGTTCGCGGTGTGGTCGTCAATGTGGAGAAAACCTCGGAGCAGCTTGTCTCGTCCTCGCAAACCTTTGCCAGCCATACCGATCAAATGCTGCAAATGGGCGAAACGATGAACGGCTCGGTGCAGCATATTTACGAGGGCGCGCATGCCCAGAAGAAGAGCGCGGACGACAGCGCGCTTGCGATGGAGGAAATCGCGCAGGGCATCGTTAGAATTGCGGAATCTTCATCAACCGTTTCCACCGCTGCTGTACAATCGCTGGAAATCGCACAAGCGGGCGAATCCGCCATGAAGCAATTAAATAACCAGATCAGAAGCATCTCAGAGTCTGCCGCGCAGACGCTCGATACGGCTAGGCAGCTGAAAGGCTACACGGGAGAGATCGGTCATGTAATCGGCTCGGTTCGCGAATTTGCGGATCAGACAAAGCTCCTTGCATTGAACGCATCTATTGAAGCGGCTAGGGCAGGAGAGCATGGTGCAGGCTTCATGGTTGTAGCTAAAGAGGTTCGCAAGCTGGCGGACGCTTCCGCATCCTCCGTACAGCAAATTTCATCGCTGCTTAGCCATATTGAATTGGAGTCAGGAAGAATTAGCGACGAAATGGAGAAGGCCTCGGGGGAGATTGGCGCTGGTGTCTCTTTATCGGGCGAAGCGGCGGAATCGTTCCTGCATGCCGTCGAGTCGTTCCGTCTTGTAAGCGAACAAATTATGGAGGTATCGGCAACGACGGAGCAATTAACCGCCGGCTCCGAGGAGGTCGCGGCTACGGTGAGCAGCATCGCTCATATAGCAAGCGGAGTATCTGAGATGACGGAGCAGATTCAAGCGATGACCGCCCGGCAGCTGGACATGATGAAGCAGATTCGGGATGCATCAGCTGTGTTGAGCGACAATACGAAGGATATGAGGCAGGCTATATCACAGGTCAATGTTTAAAGCCTGCGATTATCGTAGAGAATGCAGCGTATTATATGAGAAATAGAGATCGTGAGGAGACTTTCCGAAAATAATGGAATGATATATAAGAGGGGAGATGCTAATTAGCCTGCGCTAATCGTAAGCATCTCCCCTTTTGCTGCAGCTAGACGTTAAACCGCAGCTTCTTGTCCAAATATTTCAATGCCTTCTCCGTGCAAACCTCGCTCAGCTCCGCTTTGACGGCAGCTTTAGCATCAGGAAGATCAGCCGCCTCCGCTGCATTTTTACCGAGCGCTACTTGCAGCCAATGGTCCGAGCTTTCAAAGCACATGCTGCTCCAGCCGCCGTCGAAATCGCTCTCTTGTGCTCCGGTAATGACAATATCGGCGGAATTTTGAAGCTCAACCAGCGCCCGCTCGTAATCTTTCTTTTGCTCCTTGGCGGTAAGCTTACTTTCCTTCCGCAAATTACGCGAATCGATATTTCCGGCTTCTTTGATAATGTGATAAATATTTCTGGCGTCCGGCGACATTAGGCCGCTAGTGTATCTCTCTTCAACACTTTTGCCTTGGGAAAGCAGCGTTTGAATAAGCGGGAACAGATCAATATGAATGAAGGTTAATTTAGTGCTAAAAAACTTGCCGTAAGCCGCATGCTTATCCTTTACGATTTTGACGCGCCATAGCCATGGATCCAGCTCGGTTCCCGTATGCCAGCTGTCACTGGGAACGACGGAGGTAAGGGAAGGATGCTCGGGAATAAGATCGGAGAATGGGAAAATCTTATACTGACTGACCAGCTGTACGAACTCCGGGTACGTTGAGATGCTCATATGTTCACTCCTAAAATAGATTACGGAATGATTCTAGTCATAACCTTATTTTTCCTTCCTCACACATGAAGTAATAAATTTTGATCAGATTCAAATGCCGATACTAATACAAATGCCAGCACAACAGGTGCTGCCAGTAACACAACATCTAGTAACGAAAAAAAAAGACGAAGGCGGCTTTTAACCCTCTTCGTCGATTTCGTGTTACATTCCACCTTAAAAGATGCACTCATATGGAACATGAAAGAAAATGCACGCATGCAAGCTGCTCTATTAACGGAAGAAGCTAGTTCATTTTATATTAATGTTAAATAAATGTTGAGCATACTGAAGTGGCTGAAAATAAACACTTCTTCCATTTTTGTGTAATTCATCATATAGTTCTTTTTGC
>DATJKM010000004.1:0-29302 GCA_035491515.1 Candidatus Udaeobacter sp.
CCATTTGAAATAAAATGCTCGTTATCTCGGTATATAGTGCAATATAACTCGCCTTAATCTGATTTTCCTGCCACCCTAGCGAGAGCATCCAGCTTTCGGCACTCGAAACGATCCTCAAAATATCCGCATGACTGCCCAAACATATCGCACTCGCCGCTTTTTCTGCAAAATGCTTTAATGCATCACCTGATGGGAGGCTCCGCGCTGGTTCCTTTCTGCTCTGCGCGATCACGAAGCCATCTGTTTTTTCCATGAAAAACTTGTCTTTCATCACGGAATAGGCGGATTCGAAAGAGACATTGATCTTCGGCAGCTTATCTACCTGTTCACCGACAGTGACAACCAAATTCAAGCGATGCTGCTGCGCCGCGGCAAGAATGCCGTCCCGCAGATCTTGCACAGTTACCATCTCCGCCAAAATGCAAATATAGCGGCGAAACACAAACGCTATACCGTTTATGTCCGACCCTTGCAACCACGCTCTCACACTGCCGACTAAGCCGTTAAGCTCACCCGGTTCCATATCCCTGCCTTCGTTATCGACCAGTAAGATCACATATGAGTGCCACGGCAAATGTAAATAAGCCGCCACTTGCTTCTCATCCTCTTTCGTCCCGATCACGCTGTCACCCGTCATCAATTGAATGATTTTTTGTTCCATGAGGAGACTGCGCGCTTCCTTCAGCTCCTCCTTCTCTTTGTAACGATCTTTCCATTCCTCCCGGAACAGTTTTATTTTTTGGATAATTTCGGTCTGTTCGATCGGTTTGAGCAAATAACAACGCACCCCGAATTCCGTCGCCTTCTGTGCGTAAGCGAATTCTGAGTATCCGCTTAATACAATAAAGTCTATATGCAAGCCTAGTTTCTTCGATTGCTCGATGACCTGAAGTCCATTCAGTCCCGGCATTTTTATATCCACGATGGCGACATCCGGCTTCAGCTCCTGACAAAGTCTCAGCCCGTCGATTCCGTTATCCGCCTCGCCGCACAGCTCGATGTCGTAACTGGACCAGTCGATTATGGCACGCAGACCTTGCCGAATGAGCGGTTCATCATCGATAATGACTAATTTATACATTTAATGCCTCCTCCTGTAAGGGCAAAATAATTCGAATGCACGTTCCGGCACCAACCTGACTCGTGATCTGCACCCCGTATTCTGTTCCATAGTACAGCTTGATCCGCTGCTCAACATTACGAAGTCCAATCCTCTGCTCTAACCGATCCTCTACTTCACAAATCTCGCGAACGATTTCTCGTAACCGAAGCGGCTGGATACCGACTCCATCATCCTCTACAACCAAGCATATTGTTGATTGATCCCGGACGATTTGAAGGTGAATGTGCCCCTTGCCAAGCTTGTTCTCAATGCCGTGAACGATCGCATTCTCCACAATTGGTTGGAGAAGCATCGGAAGAATAGTAATACCCTGCGCCTCCTCTGCACACGGCAGCGTGAACGTCAGCTTGTCCCCAAAACGAAAATGCTGGATGTCCAGGTACATCCGAATAAGCTCAATCTCCGATTCAATCGACACCGGCTCTTGATCGATCTCCAAGTTATTCCGCAGTATTCGCCCCAATGACTTCACAACATTGGCAAGATCTTCTTCACCTGCCACGTAGGCTTTCATCCGAACGGTTTCCAGCACATTGAAAAGAAAATGCGGGTTGACTTGGCTAGCCAACATTTTAAACCGGATCTCTTTCTGCTTCAGCTCAAGCTCGTACTGGAGGCTCTTAGCTTCATTAATTTCTCTAATGAGTTCTTCAATGCTTTCGACCATGTAATTGATGTGCCTCGCCAATTGGCCGATTTCATCACTTCCTTGTATGGCAGATCGAAGCGATAGATCCCCCATCGCTACTTTTCGCAAGTCCTGACTCAAAAGCTGAACGCGACTGCTTAACATACCGGAAAAAAAGTAAATAAGAATACTGGATAACAAAAGGCTTCCTCCAATAATGAAAAACGCGATCATACTGACCCGCTCCGCATCCTGTAGAATCGTCTCCAGCGGGATCTGGCTTACTATGCTGAGTGTTTGGTCACTATTCTCAAGCGCCAGTGATTGAATAATCAATTTCATCGGCTTTCCTTCTACAGTCACATCCTTAATAACAACAGCTCTTTTCTTCAGATGATGATCTGACCCCAGCAATTGTTCGACTGCTTTCACATGATGTGATGATGTGTTCGAAGTGATTACACGATTTTGATCGGTTACTATATACGTATAAAAGGGCTCCTGACTAATAATGGACTGCAATTTATGCGGGTTAACCGGGATCACCAGCATGCCGCAGTAGACCAAATCCGCCGTATAGAGCTGACGGACCAGGCTTAAATAGTTATTATTTTCTTTCGTAGGGTCCGGTATGTAATACCAGCCGATTTTTCCGCGTTTCTTTAGAGCTTCGATATACCAATCTGATTTCAGCAGCTCTTCATTGATTTGAAAAAACGTCCAATTCTCCAGCATTGTCTTGTTTAAGACATAGATTCGAATTCCGCTGATTTCAGGATACAATTCCATGAAGTCAATAAAATCCGTGTAATCCGAATAAGCCCGGTACACGTCGAGGTCGCTCTTGTAACTTGTGGTCACTAACCTTTTAAGCTTTTTATCGAAATAGATTTTTTTTGACACGTCATTTGGCACCGCAAGTGTTTCTTCAATTTGCTTTTTGATTTTCTCTACATTGTTAACGGACTGCTCAACCGCGTGTTGAATCGACTGGTCCCGAAGTGATTTGGTGAGCAGAAGCCCAACGGTCATAACAGGAAGAAACACGACAAATACATAGCTCACGATCAGTTTTCTGCGTATATGAATGTTGTTCATAATTGCTGAGATACGAGACATAGATGCACCGCCTATTTGAATTGCTGACATTGCCAGTTATAAAGGTTTCAGACAGTGGTTTAAAAACAGAAAAGCATACATCTTGTCGATGAATGCTTGAGGAATTCGCGATTATAAGCTAGCTATTATCTATATAATCTCGGCAGCTTATCCAGCGTTATGGCATAATCGTGATGATAAGCTTTATACAACTCTTCTTTGGAGGTCCATTCATCTGTTGATCCAAAGTCGTTCGACCAGATCATATACCATACCCAAGGAATCTTCTTCTCTGACAGCTGAGGGATACTGGGAATAACGCCAATTTCGCCAAGCGCAACCAGCTTGTTCGCCGGCGTAATTTGGACGAGCTCGTCAAATTCTATTTTCAAGTCCGAATGCGTATGCTTAGGCGGATATAAATCCCGGGAGATGACGTCTACCACATCGTCTCCGACATAACCCTCCGGCAGCGGCGAATTCCATACCCAAATGAGATTGTGTAATTGGTGAACATTCGTATATCTGTCGTACATGATGCGGTAGAGCTGTCTTGCCACATCGCTGCCTTTATGTCCCCACCAGAACCATGTCCCCTCAGACTCGTGAAAAGGGCGCCACAGAATTGGAATCCGTTTCTCGTAAAATGGCTTCAAAAGCTCGGCCATATGGTCCATATCCGAAATCAATGCGTTATATTCCTCCGTACCCTCAATGACGGCTTGCGCTGCGTCAAAGGTGGTGTTCTCGGAATAAAACCCTTTATCCCAGCTGCCAAAAGGAGAAAACCAGTGCCATGTAAATGTGATCAGTCCTTTTTTGTTCAATACCCAGTCCCAGGCATTATCCAGTGTGTTTTTATTCTCGTTAACTTCCAGAACACATTCCTCGCTTGCGTTCTCATAGTTAATATTCGGGGAATAAGCAAGCAGCTCGAACCCGCAAAGCGCCGGGAGCTTTCCTGTCACCTCCTGGATATAAGCAAGCTCCTTTTGAACCGTAGTTTGGGTATGCTGCCCCGTAATTATTCCTTTTCCCGAAATTTCACTCAGGTATTTCAATACTGCTTTGACCTCATCCGTAGCATTAGGATTGCAGGGTACTTCATTTTTATAGATAAACATAGTCATTTGTCTCCTATCTCTGGTAGCTTCCTTCATATATTTTTTGGTACTGCCAGCTACAAACAAAACTAACAAATTCACTAACAAATAAAAACAAAAAGACATAGAAATAGTTCTGTGTATCCTATCTATCAGACCTCCCCCTCCTTTTTGTTTTTATGATCGCTTCAGATAAAAATGTAAAGATAACATATCCATCATAGTGGCAAGCGCTTTTAACGTCAATAATTATTAGGTTAAATAAAATAACTATAATACATTTTAGTTATTTTAGTTAGTTGTTTGTTTGTCATTTTGTTATCTTCTTTCCAATTCTCTGGCGTTGACTACGACCTCTCTGGCCATTCGTACAGCTGATTAAATCGCGAATAGGAGGATCAATGTAAAAAGCTTAACCAGTCGCGATTGCGAACAGGTTAAGCTTTTTGTGTTAATCTATCATGACACATCAGAAAAAGCATTCTTGAATATATATAAAGCGTTATGATCTCGAGACCTTTTCAGAAAAACTTTCGTTCGGGCGAGGATGTGATTATGTTGAGATTGAATACGGATAGGACCAGCGGTCTTGAAATCTCCAAACCGAACTGGATACCGACAACTCCGCTCAAAAACATGAGTCAGACCGAATATGACGTCCTTATTGTCGGCACGGGGGCGGGCGGAGGAGCAGTTCTCTGGCGGCTATGCGAGCAATGGAGGAATAACGGAAAGAAAATCGGCGTTATCGAAGCCGGAGGCCTAGTGCTGCCTACCAACCTTCGCAATATCGAAACCATGAATCCCGCTCGCGCGAATGATCTCGCATACAATACGCCGGGTCTTTTCATTCCCGTATCAGGCACGAGACTCCGCCAAATGATCGCTTTGGGCGGCAGGACGCTTGCATGGAATGCCGTGACGCCGCGAATGTACTTGACCGCACAGGATTGGCCCGTTCCGATCCGGGAAATGGAGTTGTATTATAAAATCGCCGAGCAAGCTATGAATGTCTCCGACAGCTATGTAAACGGCTCTCCGACTAATCAAATCTTCCTGAACCGTCTATGGAACAACGGTTTTGCCCATGCGATGAATATGCCTACGGCTACAGATCTTCAGCCTACCAAATATGGCGAACTGCATAGCAACGTCTACTTCAGCTCCATATCATTTCTTGCCCAGGCTTTATATCGGCGTCCGTACGATTTAGCCGTGTTTTCCCGTGCGGTTCGCGTGCTAGCCGATAAAGGGAAAATCGAAGGCGTCGATGTTATGACACCCGAAAAAAAATCCTATGTCTTGAAAGCAAAGAAAGTCATTTTGTGCACAAGCACGATTGAAACGCCCCGCCTTCTGCTCTATTCCGGCATCCCAGGCCACTCGATCGGACATTATTTAACTACTCATTCCCTTGTCGGAGGCCCTCAAAAAATAAACCGCGAACAATACCCCTATGTTCTCGGCACGATTGGTATCCTGCTGCCCCAAATCGCGGGAATACCGTTTCAGATCCAAATCGACGGCCCAACGCGCACACAGTTCTATCATAATAAAGATATCCCTCTCCAGAGCGAAGAGGAAATCTATTTTAACGGGGTAGGGGTCGTTCAAACGCGTTATGAAAACCGTATAACGCTGAATCCGTACGAACGTGATTATTTCGGAGTTCCCAAGGTGGAGATCCATGTATCATATACTACGGAGGACATCAATAATCTCGGTATGGCAGAGCATGCTTTGAAAAATGTTGCAGCTGCGCTCGGTTTCGGAACTGCCCATTTTGGGCGCCAGGAAATCATCGCTGGCGACCATGAATCGTGTACTTGCCGTATGGGCGAAGACCCCGCAACCTCTGTAACCAATCGGTTTGGACAAATTCACGGAGTATCCGGGCTATTCGTCGCAGATAACAGCGTTCTCCCGTCTCTGAAGGCCGCAAATCCCACATTGACCACAGTTGCTCTTGCTATCCGAACAGCGGACTATATCGTCCGGACTACTGTATAAATTGCACTTCACAGCCAACCAACTAGCCCTGTCCATAATCCACTAAAAAGGATCATCTCATGGACAAGCATACGCTATTTTCTTCCGTTTAGGAGCATGGAATCACTTCCAGATTTGGATCGCGCTTAGTGGTGAATTCAAATACCCATCAATATAAATAAAGCAGCTCGTCCGGCACCAGTAAAGCCGGGTGAGCTGCTTTTCATTCGGACAGCTATTAAGCGTTTGTTTCCGGCTCCGGAGCGGCGGCATTATCCTTATGCGCTTCAATAAAGCTATGCGCGTCGTACAGAATGGCGGCTGCCTCGGCACGAGTCAGCAGATGCGCCGGATCAAACTTTCCTTCCTCATCCAAGGAAACGATCTTATACAGCAGCGCCCGCTGAATCGTACCTTGGTACGCGACTGTGATGTCCTGCTCGTCTTGAATCGGAATGAACATTTTGACCAACGGATATTGGCCTGTAAGCTCAATTGCCTGCACGAGGTAATGGATGAACTGCTCCTTGGTCAGCGGCGACTTCGGATCAATATCCGCCGGGATATCCAGGCCGTTATAATGAGCAATTACGAAATCCTCCGCGTACCACGCGTTATTTTTTACCTTTGTATAAAAACCGTCGGCTGTCGGCGCGCTCGGGAAACTAATGGCGGCAAGGCTGAGCTGCGTCGTTCTTACGATTAAGGAAATGCCCTGCGCGGCAGTCAGACTGTCCTCCGGATGAAATGCCGTATCGCTCACCCCTTTTACGATGCCTAGCTGCTGCAGGCCTTCAATCTTCGCTTTGCTGCTTACATTAGCGATGTCGCTAAAGGGCGCAGCCGCAAAGGCCTGTGTTGCAATAGATGCGGAAAGCATGATTGCGACTGCTGCCGCGGCTGCACTCCGACGTTTCTTCATGATCGTCCACCTCTTTTGTTCGTTAGATTTTGTCCGTTCTTTTAATTGAACGATCATACGTCAAAAAATGTTGCATTTATCATACCTCCCCAATGATCAACTTTTCAGCGACCCCATATGAATGAGGAAACCTAAGAACTGTAGGCTATGGCGGACTTTTCTCCTACTAAAGGAGAAAATTATCCCGCTTCGGAAATCAGAGGAATTTGGTTCTTATTCCTCTATACATTTACAAATTCCATACATTTTCTAAATAATGGGATGATAAATCGTTGTTATGATCAGGTGGCAATCAATGGTTTACATATGTAACGTTCCGAACTAACGCTGCCTGGGAGGGATTAAGCCAACTATACATACCGACCACGGCCGTCGGACACTTGGTTTATAAGAAAAAATACCCATTTGAGAAAGGTGACCTCATTCCATGCAAATGAAAAAAGCTATGGCAATCTCGATGATCACAGCAGCAATAAGCGCAGCAGCAGTCACTCCGGTATTCGCACAAACGGCAGCAGACCAGCATGCTGTACAAATTAATCGTGCAACTTTTCTCGTAAACGCAAACCAGGTTTCGATTCGCACGATTATGGATGGCGGCGTCATGCTGGCCTCCGTACGCGACATGACTAATGCGATTGGCGCTACTCTTCACATTAACCGTGATCATACTGTAGTCGTGAAGCTTGAAGGCAAAACGCTGAAGTTGAAAGCTTCTTCAAAAACAATTGTACTTAACGGCGTTTCTTCTTCCCTTAAGCACCAGGCTAAAGAGGTGGCCTACTCGACCTTCATCGAACCGGCTGCTTTCATTCAAGCGCTTGGCGGCACCTATGACAACAGCATGATTTCGACGGTTCAGCTGCTTGCAGGCGCCGAACATGCCGTATGGGTTAACTCATCCCAGCTTCTTGTATCGAACTCTGCAGGCGAGGGCCGCGAGGATTACTTAGTTCATGCAGCTAACGGAAAATACGAGCTATTGCTGACTTCCACAGGCGCGTCCGATCTTGTCCTGTCTCCTGATGGAAAGAGCGTCGCTTACTCCGATGCGAACGGCGCCGTATTCACGATTGATCTGAGCACAAAAAAATCGACGCAAATAAGCACGGACAACTCGATCAAAAATGAGCTGCAATGGTCGAAGGACGGCTCGTCCCTCTTCTACCTGCAAGGCGACAAAAGCTCTGTGATCGCGAAGCTTTCTCTTGTTGACGGCAAAGTGTCCAAGCTGCTCGAAGACAAGGTTGACTACAAGGCGAACCTTGAGGTATCTGCAGACGGTACGAAAGTTGCTTACTACGTCTTCAAACAGCCGAAAGTAACGGCGGACAGCAGCAAGGACGTCGAGCTTGATGATGTAGCTATCGATGCAACGGGCACTGAGCCGCAAATCTTCTTCTATAACACGGCTGCCGCGGACAATAAGCCCGTACAGCTTACTAAAGATACGGCGGACAAGGTGTTCCTGCATTTGGCGGCCGACGGCTCCAAAGTTAGCTATGTCAGCGTAAGCGCAGACGATGCGAGCATCGGACAGCTGGTTTCCGTAGACAATGCGGGTAAGGCAAGCACTCCTCTGTTCGCTGACAAAGACGTTTATCAGCTCGTTCAAGGCGGAAGCAAGCTGTATCTGCTAACGGCTGATGGCAGCAGCACGAACGCGATCTATGAGATCGACAGTGCGACAGGCACGAGCAAGCTTGTGCATACCGTATCTGACAGTGTATCGGAACTGCTCGTTTCAGGAAACTCGGATATCGCGGCACTTATTGATGGACAGCTGGCTGTGCTTTCTAACGGCAAATGGAAAAACATAACTAACTAATTTAATGGAGGTCTTTTCTAATGAAATGGTTTAAACAATTAACGATCGCAGCGCTTATCGCTGTAATCGGGTTCAGCTCTGTTCCTGCTTCCACGCCTACCGCTACCGCAGCCAGCAAGCTAAGCGGCAAAATCGTCATCAACGGCTCCTCTGCCCTGCTTCCGCTTACCCTTCAAGCGGCTAATGAATTCAAAAAGCTGAACCCTAAAGTAAAAATTTCCGCGTCCGCTGCCGGCTCCGTTACGGGACCGCAAGCCGTTCGCAAAGGCATCGCTAACATCGGAGCCGTAGACTGGGATGCATCGAAGGACGTACCCGGCTTCAAAAAATTTGATGGACAAGTCGCTCATAAAGTCGCTGTTATTCCTTTCGCAGCGGTTGTAAACAAGAACGTAACGGCAACGGACCTGACGACTAAAGAGCTGCAAGGCATCTTCTCCGGCAAAATTAAAAACTGGAAAGAGGTTGGCGGCAAAGATGCTGAAATTATCGTCGTTAACCGTACATTCGGCTCAGGCACCCGCGTCAACTTCCAGGACAAAGCGCTTGACGGTACAAGCTTTATGACCAAAGGCGATAACTACAAGGAAGTCAAAACGAGCGGCGACATGAAGTCGGCAATCGAAACGACCCCTAATGCCATCGGTTACATGGACCTCGCTTACGTAACGGACAAAATGTCGGCTGTGAAAATCAACGGTGTCGCGCCGACAGAAGCGAACGTTATTAACGGCAAATACAAAGTTTGGGGCTACGGCTACTACATGACTAAAGGCCAGCCGACTGGCGCAACGAAGGAATTCATCAAATACGTACAAAGCACAAAGTTCCAAAACGGATCTTTGAAAAAGCTTAAATTCATTCCTATCTCGGCAATTAAATAGATTAGTATCAAAATAGAGCGGTCGGCTTGCGCTAATGAGCGCCTAAGCCGGCCGTTCTTTACTGCAATAGCATTTACATTTCACCATGAACGCCATACCTATTTCACCGCGAAACGTGCTTAGCTGCCAATAGGCCGGCGTCAGCCGATTTCGCTTGGAGGAGCCTATTATTATGTTGGAATCCACTCATACCGCTCGGCAGCCGAGACTCTCTGCTGAGCTCGGCAGCGCTATTCTGGCAGGCAGCAGCAAGCCGTTTGACCGGAGATCTCGCCTGTTTTTTACGAATCGTCTCTTTCGTTACATCTGCATCGCCGCTGCCGGCTTTGTTTGTCTCATCCTCTTACTCATTCTGCTGCTCATGTTCCGCACCGGCGTTTTGACGTTCAGCCAAATTTCGCTGGCAGACTTTTTCTTATCCGCAGAATGGAATCCCGAGAATGAACAGTATGGCGCTCTTATTTTCCTGTTCGGCACCTTTGCTTTGACCGCGTTAACGCTGCTCATCTGTGTGCCAGTTTCCTTAATCATTGCCGTGTTTCTATCTGTCTTCGTTCCGCCTTGGCTCAAAAACATGCTGCGTCCGGTGCTGGATCTGCTAGTCGGCATCCCTTCCGTCGTCTACGGCTATCTTGGCTTAACCGTGCTTATTCCATTGATTCGGAATGTCACAGGAAGCGGCATGGGCGACGGACTACTTGCCGCTGCGCTCGTGCTTACGATCATGGTATTGCCTACCGTAAGCCGCATAAGCGATGATGCGATCAGCGCGGTCCCGTCCAAATTCAGCGACGCATCCTACGCGCTTGGCGCCACCCGCTTTCAAACGGTATGGAGAGTGCAGCTTCCTTCGGCCAAAAGCGGCATCATGTACGCTGTCATTCTTGGTATGGCTCGTGCGATCGGCGAGACGATGGCCGTCGTGATGGTAATCGGCAATACGCCGCAGCTGGCCGACAGCCTGCTCAAGCCCACCTCCGTACTCACAAGCAACATCGTTATGCAAATTTCGAACGTTCCTTTTGACTCGACCTGGAATTACGCGCTTTATTTGATGGGCTTCCTGCTCCTTGTCATTTCATTAATTATGATCGTTGCCATTCGCTGGCTGCAAAGAAAGGGTGCTGGGGCATGAAGCAAGTTATCCATACGAACCGATTAACGAATCCATTTAGCGGCAAAAACGGGCTTAACCGGGTAAAGGACCGCATTTTCACAGGCGTGGTTTGGTCGCTTGGCGTACTTATCATCGCGTTTATATTCGGCCTCCTCTATCTTATTTTGCAGGATGGACTGCCGAAGCTGACTTGGGACTTTATATTCGGTCTGCCGAGCGAGATTGAGGAAGGCGGCGGCATCGGTCCGACTCTGCTGAACTCCTTCTACATCCTGTTCATATCCTTGGTCATTTCGATTCCGCTCGGAATGGCCGCAGGCA
Organism: Candidatus Udaeobacter sp.; assembly: GCA_035491515.1. GTDB lineage: Bacteria > Bacillota > Bacilli > Paenibacillales > Paenibacillaceae > Pristimantibacillus. The sequence continues at coordinate 11,014 of DATJKM010000004.1, forward strand.
TTTATTTGGCGGAATTCGCGCCTGACAATAAGCTGATCGGCTTCGTACGCATTTGCGTAGAAGGACTCGCTTCTGTGCCATCCATCATTTTCGGCTTGTTCGGGATCGCGCTGTTCGTCGAATATTTCGAGATTGGCTTAACCATTCTCGGCGGAGCGGTCAGCTTGGCCTTTCTTAATTTGCCCGTACTGACACGCGTAACCGAAGAGTCGATCCGTGCGGTGCCGAAGGAGCTGAAAAGCGCTTCCTTCGCGCTTGGCGGCACGCATCTGCAAACCATCATGCGCGCGCTTCTCCCAGCTTCGCTTAACGGCATCATAACAGGCATCTGCCTGGTTGCCGGCCGCGCATTCGGGGAAAGCGCCGTCATCATTCTGACCGCAGGCGTATCTACGTCAGGCGAAATGTGGGATTTCAGCCTCTTCTCGCCCGGCGCCACGCTCGCCGTTCACCTCTGGTATGTACAGTCCGAAGCCATCGTCGGCGATGCGCAGGAAATTGCCCAGAAGGCGGCGGCCGTCCTCGTTTTCGTCGTGCTTCTCATCAATTTATTGTTCCGCATCCCGTTATGGCTTAATTCCCGCCGTACGAAGCGCTCCTAGCAAACAAGGCCTTTAGCCTCCGCCTTAACGGCTGCGGCTGAAGGCTTTTTTTATGTAAATAAAAAGCTCGGAACAATCCATCTCTTACCGCAAAACGGAAATGCTATTCGCTTAGTATGGGGATGGTATTGGTTGCCGGATACGCTGCAGGATTGAGATGTATACCATTTAGTGTGATTTTGCAAAACTAATGCGCTGCTCAGCGCAAAAAGTGGTCTGTTAGTTTGATTTTGCGAATCTAATTTGCGATTTATCGAGGTATGTGGTGAAAACGGCGATTTAATTTGGCAATATGATACTAAATGCCCCAATTTCGTAATCGGGTCTTTTTTTAGTGGGCAAAATCGAACTAAACGGGCTTTTTTCGTTCGTTGAACGATAGCATTCTGAGCGATTGTGATAGCCTATCATTTGGCGAAGAATCAAAAATAACGTGCAAAAGCTTTCTACCATATTGTAGTTACCTTCTGGATTGCTTTTTCTGATAGAATAGAGAACACAGGCTATCTATCGGAGGTTAGGATTTTGGACTATATTATTTTGGATATTGAATTTAACGGACGCAAGTTTGCAAGCGAATTGCCCATGGAAGTCATTGAGATTGGCGCAGTTCGTTTAAATAGCCAACTAGAGCAGGTTGATGAATTTTCCGCTTTGATCAAGCCGGTTTATTTCTCCAAGCTGAACAGCTTTATTAGGAAGAAAACCGGAATTCCGCAGGAAGACATCGACACAGCGAGCCGCTTCCCGAAGGTAATCGGCGATTTCACGGCATGGCTGAACAAAAGCGATACCTTCCTGCTGTTCACTTGGGGCGGCGAGGACTTGAAGCGAATTGTGTATGATACACGGATGCATAAGCTCGATGACAGCTTCTGGATGGCAGCCGATTATTTCGACCTGTTGAAGGGCTACATTCGCTATAAAAATGTTACGAATGATGTCAGCGTCGAAGCCGCTCTCATCGATCTCGAAATAACCGCAGAAGGCTCAGCGCACCGTGCGCTGGATGACGCCCGCATGACGGCTGAAGTATTCCGCAAAATTTTTGGCGAGCTGGACTTCGGGCTGAAGCAGCAGTACAAGGATATGTACACCAATGCGAAGGAACGAAGAATGGTCAAAAATGCGATTCGTACGATGAATGCGCAGAAGATCGTTCCGCAGTGGGAAGTGTTCGCTGAACGTTACTTAGCTGGAAAGGCCTCTTTCGAGGACGTAAGGAAGGTCGCGGAGCTGCAGCAGTATTTCGATGCAGAGCTTGAGAAGGCGGCAAAGCCTTCGGCTGGACAAGCCGGATAACAAGGCAGGACCGTATAAGTGTCACACAAAATAAAATGAGAGCCCCTGACTCTTCGAACGCAGCCGCTGCGTTTGGGTCAGGGGTTTTGCAAGTATGGGAGAAAATACACTTATGAACCGCAGCACCAAATCAATCGCCGCCTATGAATTGCTGTACATCGTCGGGATTATCGCTATCTCGTTTTCTTCTATATTCGTTCGCTGGTCCGATGCCGACGTAGCCGTCATCGCGATGTACCGGCTATATTTAACTAACTTAATTATGCTTCCGCTCGTCCTCAAATATCGGGCTGAATTGTTCCGGCTGAGCGCAAGGCAGTGGCGGCTGTTAGCCTCCTCGGCCATCATGCTGGCGCTGCATTTTTTGCTGTGGATGGCTTCGCTGCGGCTGACCACGGTCGCCAGCTCCACCGTAATCTTAACGCTGGAGCCGGTCATCGTTATGCTCGGCTCTTATTTGCTGTTCCGCACGAAGACCAATCGCATGATGCTATGGGGGGTAGGCATCGCGCTCATTGGCTCTATCATCATTGGATCAGGCGACTTTGCGCTCTCGAGAGAAGCGCTGCTCGGCGACGTTCTCTCCTTGCTTGGCGCGGCAGCGGTTGCCTTTCATGTGCTGATCGGCAAGCAGCTGCGGAACGATATGAGCGCATTCGTTTATAACTTCTGGGTATTCGCGCTTGCCGCTACTGCGCTCGCCATCTATAATATCGCCCTGGGCAATTCCTTTACCGGCTACAGTCCGGAGGAATGGGGCATATTCTTACTGCTGGCGATCGTTCCGACGTTATTCGGCCACTATCTGTTCAATTGGCTGCTGAAGCATATGAGCGCCGCCGCGGTATCGATGTCCGTGCTCGGCGAGCCTGTCATTGCCTCCCTGCTCGCTTGGGTTCTTCTGAAGGAAGCGTTAACGGGCTATCAGCTGGCGGCTGGCGCATTAGTTTTGTTCGGCGTGTGGCTGTTTATTCGGCATGGGAAGGAATAGACAACCAAGAGCGGACCTCCGCTGAGGAAGAAACAAAAAAAATCGTTAGAAGAACTAATGAAAAAACGATAAAAATCAAACCTGCATAGAAATGAAATCCCGATTGATTAAAAGCTTTGTAGCTCCCTACAAAGAGCCCAAATACGGAGAGCGCTAAAAGACTATAGTCTTTTTTCATGTGTTAGTTTTCCCCTTTTGGCCTGATGCAAGCAGCGTTTGCACACTTTCGTGATTTCCCTTAGTTATTTGGTCTGCAACCATACAGATTGCCGCCGGAGTGAAGTAACTTTCGCCGCACCCCGCTTCTTCTCAGTTGCTGTATTGCAGTTTTGCAGGATAGAAGGCAGTTTTTCTGTCCTGTAGTGGTCTATCCTGTACATTTGCAGACTAGCAGGCCCTGACTCTCTTCATGAACGCCAAATCAAGCTGCTACACTGTGAATCTGCAATATAGCACTTTATCCAAAGCCTGCATGCTGCAAGTTCATGCATATGTGCAATATAGCATCCTAACCATTCAAAAAAGTATCCCACTGCTCCACAATAAATAGTAAGCGGCATATATATTTAACGGGCTCAACAAAAATAGGGACTGACTCCGCCGGTCTAATCTGACCTTTGGAGACAGCCCCTCTTCTTTTATTTGCCTAACAGGTTATAGATGGCCTGCGCGCTTTCGGCACGCGTCATTTCGCCTTTCGGCACAAAGGCATTATTTGCTCTGCCTTTAACCAGCCCCAGCTCTGCTGCGGTAGCAACTGCTGCTGCGGCCCATTCGCTAATCAGGCCGCGGTCAGCAAACGCCGCTTCAGCCGTCGCCGCAGTGCCCTCCTGCCCCATCTTCACCTCGTACGCCCGTACGATCATGACCGCCATTTCCTCACGGTTAATCGTTTCGTTTGGCGCAAACGTATTGTTGTTGCGCCCCTTAACGATGCCAAGCTTGCTGGCTGCCGCCACGTAAGCGGAATACCATTTATCCGCGCCAACATCCGCGAAGACCGCTGTGCCTTCCGCGTTGACGCCAAGCGTGCGAATGAGCATAGCCGCGAATTGTGCGCGGGTTACGTTCGCTTGCGGCGCGAATTGCTTATCGTTAATGCCCGTCACGATATGCTTCGCAGCCAAGGACTTGATGGCTGCAGAAGCCCAATGACCGGCTTGAACGTCTATAAACGACTTATCGTATTCCAGGACCGCATATTTGCTGAAATGGAATACTTCCGCCGTCATGCTGTCACCGTTCAACGTTCCTCCGATGAATTCAAGCTTGCCGTCATCACTCACATAATAGACGCCGATGATGTCTTTATCTGCATTAGCGTTGACTTTGAAGGTGAGCGTAATCGGCTTTTCAAACTTCGCAGCCGGAATCGCCTTTCCGTCCTTCGTAAGAATGCCTAAGTGGAATTCATAGACCAACGAAGCAGCCTTCACATTCGCTTGATCTTCCTGAGTCCGGCCGATCAAGGCGTCCGCTTCTGCTAAACCTACTTGCTTCGCTTCAAATAAAATACGGGAGCCGTCCGCTTCGCCCGCGGGTACGAAATCTTGTACCGAAGCTAGCACTCCACTCGGCAGCGTAATCGTAATTCCGCCTGCTTTCAGCTCCAAAGCGTTGCCGCCCAGCGCGGCCGCTGCATGAAGCGGCAGATACACTGTGTTTTTCCCTTCATCCATTTGCACCGACGCTTTGCCGTCCTTCCCGTTTTTCAAGCTGCTTTCATCAACAACCTGAACGTCAGTCGCCTGTGGCGTGCTCTCCGGCGCATTCGGCGTCGGCACGATGCTCGATACCCCGCTCAGAATGACCGTGCCGCCCTCATTTCTGCCAGGTACGTCAATCGTCAGCTCTCCACTGGCTGAAACCTTGTAAAGCGTTCCGCTATATTCGTCTTTTGCCTGTGAACCAGCCAAGAATGGAACCTTTAATGTAACGGACTTGCTTTCCACTGCCGTATTAATGACCGTTACGACATTTTCGCCGTTATACTGCTTGTTGAAGGCCAGATACGCTAACGCATCCGAGCCAGCCAGCTTGGTACGAGCGCCTTTGGCAAATACCTTCGAGAACTTAGCCCTAATATTCAGCAGCTTCTCGTAATGGTCATGCAGCGCTTGCTCCGCCGTCAGCTGATCCCACGGCATATCTCCGCGATTTTCGCTGAACAAGCCTGCACTCATATCACGCGCATTAGCTCCCGAGCGGCCCAGCTCTTCCCCGTAATAAATGACGGGCTGGCCTTTTGCCGTAATCTGGAGAGCTGCTGCGATCTTCAGCTTTCCTTTGTCTCCATCCACATAGTGAGAGAGGAAACCATCCTCATCATGACTGCTTAGGAACTGCCCCATGGTGGCCCCGTTATCCAGCTTCGTCTCACGATCCGCCAAATAAGCGTCGACTGCGTCAATCGAGCCGTTCGCAAAATCTTTCGCTCTGCCCTTGAAGCCGAAATCGAGCAAACTGTCCATTTGGCCGCTGCGAAGCATGCCCCCGTCGCTGTCTGCAGTTCCGCCGAAATATTCGCCGATCAGCTTGAAGTCTGGATCGATCGTTGTCAGCGCATTTTTGAACGCCTTCCACGTCGTGCTCTCGACATGCTTAATCGTATCTACGCGGAAGTAATCAATCGTATCTCCGCGATCTGTTTTAGCGCGTTCCAGCCATCCTGCCTGCCATGCAATTATTTTTTCACGCACGGCTGGATCTTCCGTCTTGAGGTCCGGCAAATATGCCAATTCACCTTCAATTGGGTTTACATCTGCTTGAACGCCATTCGTTCTCAGCATGCCCTCAAAGCGCGCTTTGTCCTCTGGTGTAATGCCCGGATGGATTTCATCCGCTTTCAAGCCGTAGCCTGTATGGTTAAGCACCACATCGACCATAATTTTGATCCCTTTGTCATGAGCCTTATTGATAAGCTCCTTGAACGTATCCATATCGCCAAGATGCTCGTCGAGCTTCGTAAAATCTTTGGCCCAATAGCCATGATAGCCGTATTGCTTGCCGTTAAAGTCGACGCCTTTGTTGAAATCGATATTGTCGACAATCGGGGTAATCCAAAGCGTATTGATGCCAAGCTCCTGCAAATAATCCAGCTTGCCGATCATCCCTCTGAAATCGCCGCCGTGATAAGCTTCGAGATGCTCCTTATCCACATCCGCATTATTCGCCGCATCGCCGTCCGCGAAACGGTCGGTCAGCGCGAAATAGATGCGTGCCTCATCCCAGTCAAAGTCGAGTTTTCCGGCAAACGTTCTCGCCTTAACCGTTACCGAGCCCGTATGCGTATGCTTATTGCCGTATTCGTCGATTAGCGTAATCGGAATTTGCTTTCTGCCGGCTGTTACCGTGTCCTTCACCGCAATCGTTTGAGCGAGCAGCCCGGTGTCAAAATAAACCTTTGCCGGTCCGCCTAATGCTGTCAGGTCCATATAGCCTTCTGTAAAAGCAACCTCTTCCGAAGCGGTTGCCTGCACGGTAAGCACCGCATTTTCGTTATACGATATCGCCCTTGGGTTGACCGCCGCCGTCATTGTTACGACAGGCTTCCGATACGTGATGAGTGACTTGCCACCCTGCGTGTTCTTCGGATCGGTTATTTCAACTGCAGCTTCATCCTGCTTCGTTACAAGGAACGTATATTCGTACGTGCCGCCTTCTATATTTGTCAGAGAATAAGCAAACCATTCCTTAGCTGCATCATAAATCATGTCATACGCCGTACCGTTTACCTTCACCTTCACGCCTGTCAAATCGCTCATATCCCCATTTTTAAATAACTCGTCATCCCGGTATAGAAACGTAATGCCTCCATCCTTCAGAACAGGTCCATTAATAGCTGGCAAAATATCAAGCTGACTGACCATACTCGTAATATTCACCTTTGTAAAAGCCGCACCCGGCGCGATCGTAATGACGCGGTCATCCGGAATATCCTGCTTCGCGGTGTTCCAATCCGTTCCTTTGCGAAGCACGAAGCCTACGCTTGTCGTATCCGGCGAGATTTCAAGCATGACCGTGGCAATGCCGTTTTCGACTTTATCGAAAAGGATTTGGTCATTTTTCACACCGGTGTTCCAGACCCAAAGATTCCAATCCGTATAATTTTTATCCGGACGGATGTAATTCAACTGGACATACCGTTTCAACGAATCGGTTGTAACAGCCACCGCAGCGCTCGCGGTTAGCCCGCTATAGGAGACCGTGATGATCGCATTGCCTGCGCCGGCTGCCGTTACAAGGCCGTTCGCCGTAACCGTCGCTGCGGCTGGCTTATCGGATGAATATGCAGCTGTGTCCGTCACTTTTTTCTTGCTGCCGTCGCTGTATTTGGCGTAAACCTCCGTTTGGTGTGTGTTACCAACCTGCAGCGGGTAGCTCGCGCTGTCCAGCTCCAGCTCCGTCAGCACCGGTGTCTCCGCCTCCACCTTAATAATGACAGCCGTCAAAGGCTCAAGCGTGATCGAGTCCGCTGTCAGCTCAAAGCCGGATTGCTCGGAAACTGCCAGGGCTCCTGCCTCGTCATTATCTGCAACCACCGTACCTGCGGTTAAATCCTCCGACAGCGTAAGCGTTCTTGCCGTACTGTCCGCATTCATAAATACATAGTAATTTCCTGTACCGTCGGTTGCTTTGTTTTTGTAGCCGATAACAAGGTCGCTTGCTTGCATTTCCTCCGCATCGATAAGCGTAACGTTGGAATTAACCAAATCCTTGTCGCCCAACCGGAACGCATTCGTATGCTTCCTAAGCTCGATCAATCCTGCCGTATATTCCTTCGTAACGTGGTTTACAGGAAATTGCACGGCATTATTAGCCTTCTGCCAATCAAACTTGTTAATGGCATCCGAGGAATCATAGGAATCATGAATAAAATAACCAAATGGATTGCCCGCTGCGTCTCTCAGCTCATGATATTTCTGCTCCGGAATGCCTTCTCCCAGCCATTGCTTCGTTCTCCCGTATTCTTGCCCTGCATGCAGGAAGGCCGTGCCTTGAGACGTTAAGATCAACAAATTGCCCAGTCGTATCCGCTTGTGAATTTCCAGATTATTGGCCGCTACGGCCGGATCCTTCTTGATCGATTGTGCGATAACGTCGTACAATGGGAGATTGTCATGGGCTTCAATATACTGCACCATGTCTCCCGGATCATCGGCTGGCGTATTGCCGGGCTGCGCCTTAATGTTATTCAGAATCGATGCAATACTTCTTGCGCCGCCTGTTATAAATCTAGGCTCCCCTTCCGAGCCGAAGCCGGATTTCAATTCATTGCGAATCTCATCGGAGAATACGCCGACATTGTCCGTTTTGTCCATCCAGTCTTGATCCGCTCCTTTGCCCGCTAACGAAGCATCGGAGGCAGCGCCGCCAAACGTTCTCCAGCCTTCGCCAATAAAGAGCGCGTTCGGATTAATGCTTGCCGCGGCATCATAAGCATGCTGAACGGCGTCATAAGTGGCATCGCCCATCATATCCCAGCGCATACCGTCGATTTTATATTCATCGAACCAATATTTAACGGAATCGACCATCAGCTTCTCCGCCATTTTGTGAGAAGTCGCCAGATTGTTTCCGAAGCCGCCAATGTTGTTGCCGTTCGCATCCTGGAACGCGTAGTAGTTAGGAACGATATCATTCAGGAAGCTTGCTTTCGCCATATGGGTGTAGACCACATCAAGCACGACCCCCATACCGGCATCATGGATGGCGTCGATTAGTCCCTTTAATTCTTTGACTCTAAGTTCAGGATCTGCCGCATTTTCCGAATAAGCGCCGTCCGGCGAGAAATAGCTGTGCGGATCATAGCCCCAGTTGTATTCATTATCTACAGCCGAATACGCAAGCTCCCGCTCGTTCATATTGGCCTCGTCGCCAAAGTACCAAGCCATAACCGGAAGCAGTTGAACATGGGTAACGCCTAACGACTTGATATAATCCAGCTTATCCTTGAAGGCGCCGTAGGAGCCCCATCTCGCATTCAAATCATCTGCGATCGAAGGATCGGATGTAAAATCCCTTATATGCGCCTCCCAAACAATCGCATCTTCCCGTTTCTCGTAACCGTCGATATCGGCAAAATCAAAGTCTGCCGCAGGATCGGTCTCACTTAAATCAACGATTGCCGCTTTTCCAACCGCATCCCCATCAGATCCTGCTTCACCTTTCGTGTTGACTCTGAACTCCGCCATCGATTTCGCGTACGGGTCGAGCACTCTTCTGGTTACGCCGTCATTCGTAACTTCATATTGATAGAAATAGCCCTTCAAATCGGTTATGCCTTGAACATCCAGATCAGACGGTTCAATCGCTGCCATCCATACGCCCTTGTCGCCCTTCGTCAAATCCACGCTGCCGACAAGCGTTGTGGAATCATTTTTATCATAGACGTTTGCAACGACGGAGCTTGCTTTTGGTGCCCAGAGCTTCAAAATAACATTGCCCGAATCGGAATCGTAGCTCGCTCCAAGATCGTTCCCATCGTAAGCATACACTTCGTCGAGCATTCGCCAGCCTGCAGCAGCCAATACCGTTTTCCCTTGATAGGTGACGCTCAGCGGCGTATTATTCAGTTGAATATCGGCCGTTGCCAAGGCGGTCTTCTTGTCTGGATTTAGCGTGACTTGATTAACAGCAACGGCTGCGCCGTTCTTATCCGTAATGGTGATCGCATTCTTCAATTCATCCGCCGCGAGACCGTCGGTCATCGTAAACCCGAGTAGAAGATTGCTTTCAGATAATATCTCTGCGGAAATAAGACCGGTGGGCAGCTCCCAATTAGGCGAAACGTATACATGGTTGTCGCCCTCTCTGATCCAAAGCTGATCATAGCGGCCTACAAGACTGAAAGCCCGATCCCCGCCTTCCTTATCGCCTGATGTGCGATTGACGACCAGGAAGCTTATTTTTTGCGCATTTTCTTCAAGCGGTATATCCACGTAACCGCCATAGCGGTCTACGTTGTCCGCAGCGAACGCAGAAGCGCCCGTCGGCCAGCCTGTCGATGGCACCGCCACCTGATCCCACAGCCACAAGCCGTAAGCACTTTGATTTTGATCTTCTCTAACGTAGTGAATCCGTACTGTATTAGCCGGAAGCTCTACCGGTTCATAATAAGAGACTTTATCAGAGCCTTGCTGAATCCAAACCTCATTCATTTCCGGAGAGCTAATTGCGACCGCTTTATCACCGCCGTCCTTCGCGCCATCGGATCGGCCCACAACAAGAAAGCCTACTTTCTTGGCGTTATCGGCAAGCGGGATATCCACATAAGCACCGTAGCCGTCCCTCTTGTCTCCTGGGAAAGCCGTTGCGCCGAGCGGCCAGCCCGTAGAAGGCGCGGCAACATCATCCCAAGCCCATATTCCTTGATTCTCATAGAGACCATCGGTCCGGTTGTAGTGAATGCGAAGATGGCCAGCCGGCACCGGATCCAAATTCGGATCCACCTGATCCTGGTCCGGGTCCTGTTCAACAGGCGCCTGGAAATCAGCCGACACCGCATGCGTTTTGGCATTGTATTTAAAGGTTACCGGCAGGTCCTCCGGAAGGCTGAGCGCCCCATTTGCTTGCGGATACGCCTCATCGTCCAAAGTCGTTCCCAGCACGATTTTGAATTCGTAATCTCCTTTGGGCACATCCTTAGTGATGGTATATACGCTGTCAAAATCAGAATCTTCCATTAGTGCGAGCGCCGATAGCGGCGACCAGTCTGCAGAATCCCCTATTTCAGTCTGTAAACTCCCTACGATCCGAGGAAGCTTGCCGCCAGCTAACGGAGCATAATACGTCGAGTCAGCGATTTTATGAGTATTATGATTATAATAAAACGTTACCTCGGTCGCTTCTGTGATAGACAGCTTAATATTGCCGCCGTTTTCCTCACCGCTCGGATTCGTATAGCTGCCAAAGCCGTAGCTTTCATCCCAGCTGCCATTAAGGGCCACCTTATATTCATAATCGCCTGCAGGCAAAGCGGCGGTAAAGCTATAATATCCGCTGCCGCTGTCAATCATCTCGGTTGCTCCGGCTGCCGGATCCCAGTCCGCGCCTGCGCCGAGCTTGGATTGCAAATTGCCGACAAGCACAACCTTAGCAGGAGCTGCGGCACTTGCTTGCAGCGGAATTACGCCGATTATCGACCAGATCATAGCTGCAATAAGCACCATGGACAGCATTTTCTTTTGCTTTAAAACAAAGCTCATTCGGATGAACCTCCTCATTTATCGTTAAAGCCCGTTCAAATCATAGAAGGAAGATAGCCTTTATACAGCAAGCATTCTCTGACATAACACCTCCTTCTCTTTCCTCATTGAAAGCTGCAAAGTTAATGCAATCGTTTGCACAAAAAGCGAAATAAATGCAAACCTTTCTTCCACACCTCTTTCCGCAGCGTTTAATGCCAAAAAAAGAGTGGTGTAAGCGTTTACCCACTCTCATATTAATACTGAAAATAAAGCGATGTCAATTCATTTTCTTCGATTTATCCTATTTCGATATGTATATTCACCAATTTTTGTTTAAATGACAACGTTTGCACAAATGTTGCACACCAAACAAAATGATGGAGAAGCTGCTTCTGCGGCAACGTTGTTTGGTAACAGTCCCTTCATGTCAACGCGCCTCATCATCAACGTCAACTGAAAAATAACAAACCAACGTCCAGTCTGGGCGTTGGTTTGTTTGAGTTATGATACAAAAATCTCAATCTGCAGCGGCTGCCAGATCTGCCTGCTTATATTTTAAATTGAGTCAGTTTCTCCAGCAGCTCCTGCACCATCGTGCTAAGCGCTTCAGCTGAAGCGGAAATTTCCTCCATGGACGCCAGCTGCTCCTCCGATGCCGCCGCAACGCTTTGCGAATCCGCGGAGGCCTCCGAAGCAAGATCGGCAAGCTGCACGACACTGGCAGAAATTTGCTCGGTGCTTGCTGTCATTTGCTGGGCTGCCGCCGATACCTCTTGAATTTGATCATTAACCTGGGACATTTCCGTCAGGATAGATGCAAATAGAAGACCGCTGTCCGTTACGCTCTTGACGCCCTGCTGCACCTTCTCGTTGCCGACTGCCATGGTTAGCGATGCATGCTTCGTATCCATGCGCACATCTTCAACCAAATCCGTCACTTGCTCCGCCGCTTGTTTCGTTTGCTCTGCCAGCTTCCGAATTTCCGAGGCCACGACGGCAAAACCTCTTCCGTGCTCACCGACTCTAGATGCTTCGATCGCCGCATTTAATGCGAGCAGATTCGTTTGCTTGCTTATGTTCGTGATCATATCGATCATCCCGCCGATCTGATGCGACCGCTCTCCTAATCGCTGAATCGCGCTTCCCGTCTCCTCTACCGACCTTTGAAGCTCGGCCATTTGCGCTACTGCAGCTTGAAGTTGTGCGCTGCCCTGCTTCGTCTGATTGGCCACCTCTTCGGCGGATACCGATACAGCCGATGAGGAATCCGCAATCCGCTGAACGCCGATCGCCATTTCACTCATCGCATGGGACGATTCCGATGCGTAATCATTCTGATTTTGCGCGCCTTCGGCGACGCGTCCAATCGAAACAGCGATCGTCTCGGCTGCTTTGCCCGTCTGCTCTGCACTGGCTGTCAACTGCTGCGAGGTCGCTCCAACCGACATCGATAAATCGGAGACCAGCTGGAACATGCCGCGAAGCTTGCCGGTCATTTCATTAAAATGCCCACTCATTACCCCAAACTCATCGCCCGTGCGGATCTGCAGCTGCTGTGTCAGGTCTCCCTGCGCCATCACTTGCAGCTTATCCGATAGCGCTCGAATTGGCTTCACGACCATGCGCCATATAAGGAACGCCATAACGGCTGCCAAGACCAGCATCGCTGCCAGCGCCGCAATGCCGGCTTTTGTTCTGTCCCGGTTGTATGATGCCAAAATAACATCTTTCGAAACTGCAGCCTGCGTATACCATGTCTGCTCACTGCCCGGCAGCTTAATAGGCTCAAATGCGCGCAGCACTTCGATTCCTTTGGAATTAACCGTGTAAGCCTTCATCTTCTGTCCGTTCTTAACCTGCTGCCATAATTGCTCCTTCTCAGGCCGATCGCCGTACGGTTTTAATACCGATTCCGGATCATTCGGATTGGCAGCGTAGATGCCGTTTGCGCTAATAAGAGAGACATATCCGCCTAGCGGTTTATACTGCGCTGCCTCCTCCTGAAGCTGAGCAAGTGACAGATCTATGCCTACTATTCCTAGAAAAGCTCCCGAGTTATCGAGTATAGGCTGGACGATTGATATCAATTGCACTTTCTCGCCTGCTGCCTCATAGGTATACGGTTCTATATAAGCTAGCTTTTTGCTCGCCTTCGGGATAAGGTAATAGTCGCCGGTACCTTTCGTTTCATAGCCCTTTAAAGGCTCGGCAATGATTTTTTTGTTCTGTTGAATAAGATAAGGCACGAATCGTCCCGTCGCATCGTCATATTCCGATTTGTTCCGGTTTGCTGCATCATTATGATCGAATGCGTTAGGCTCCCAGAGCGTGTAGAGGCCTAATATTTCCGGGCGCTTTCCAAGCATATGCTTCATGATGGAAACGGCTTCCTCCCTTGAGAGGCTTTGACTGGTTCGCGTTTCTGCCAGCAGCTCCGACAATCCCTTCAAGGTTGATTCCAGCGCCGCAACATTATTTTGAAACTTGGTCGCGTAGTCTTTGCCTGCCTTCTCCGCTTGAAGCTCCCCGTTTACTATGCTTAACGTCCTTAGCTGCTTTAAATTCACAAATAAAGTGGAGCCTAGAACGATTGCAATAATTAAACCAACTACAGTAATAAATTTGAATGTTAATGAAAGTTTCCGAAATACGGCCATTAAATCAACTCCAGCTGTCCATGATAAAACATTAATCGACAAAATATACGCAATAATGAATAGGTATATTTACCTATAACATTAATTGTATGTCAGGCCAATCATACATCTCTATATGACAAAAGCCGATGCACATCCGTAAGGATACATCGGCTCCCTGTTTAAAATGACGATAGAATGATCCAGCTTTCGCCGTTATTTTTTGCTGTTCCGCATCCCCTGCAGAACGTTCACGTTACCGTACCCGCCTTCAACGAAGCGATGGTATTCGGCTGATTCCACAGGTATGAGCGCCATTTTGCCAGCCTCGTTAAAATGAATGCCCCAGCCATATTTCTTAGGAAGCATGGAGGCCCTTAGACAAGCCATCGGCTTTGAAAAAAACTCATTCCGAATTTCCGCCCCCCTTGCTTCCAGCTCCTCTGGCGCAATCTCCTTATGGCGAACATACACCTCGTACATCAGCTCCTCCTGCGTATACCCGTACGGCTGACCTGCGGCCAGCTCGTATTCGAGACTCGGTTTCGTCCGTCCGCTCTTCTTGTCCGGGGGCACCGTCCCGAACTCCGCCGGGCAGTCCGGCGAAACGGTAATGAACGTATTATAGTAGTTCCAGTTCATAGCAGTCTGCCTCCTAACCTAGGATAAAGCTATTGTAGCGGTATCTATACTTTTGAGAGTTGTGGTATTTTTACCTTTTCGTCACAATTTAAAGCGAATTATGGGACTTACTAGTCTAGTATCCCCTCTTAATCGTCTCCCTATCCGAATGCTCTATAGGAATTGAATAATTGGAGAGTGAGAACTTGCAGTCTAAATTGATTACCAACAGAATTCATGACAAACAGCTTACAGGTGCTGCTGAACCGTACGTAGGGAAATTTTGGATAAGCCAGATCGTGGCTATCGGTTGGCTTTTATTCGTCATCTGGCTATCCCAGCCGTGGATCCATCAATTATCACAATCAACAGGCATGATCGCCGCCTATATGATTATTGCGGGTATCGCCTATTTACCTGGTTATATCAGTGCATTCACTTTGACCAGCTTGTTAATGGACAAGAAGGCAAAGCTCCCTACAGAGAACCCTTCCATTCCAATCACAATATTGATCGCTGCCAGGAATGAGGAAATGGGAATCGGTGAAACGCTTGAACACATTGCCCGGCAAGAATACTCAGGACTTATTAAAATTATTCTCATTGATAACGGCTCTACCGATGGAACCGTAGAAATTGCCCGTCAAACCGCAGAACGGATGGGACTGTCCCTGATTATTCTTCATGAGGAAATCCCGGGAAAGCACAACGCTTTAAACCGCGGCTTGAAAGAAGTAAACACTCCTTATCTGATTACACTGGATGCAGATACGTTCTTGCACCCACTCGCCATTCGGTTTTTAGCTGCAAAGCTGCAGAGCTCAAGCCCAGACGTTCATGCTGTTGCTGGTTCTCTGCTTGTACAGAATAATCGAGGTTCGTTTCTGGCCCGCATTCAGGAATGGGAATATTACTTAAGTATCGCTTCAATTAAACGAATGCAAAGTATTTATCAATCCACTCTAGTAGCCCAAGGAGCCTTCAGCATCTTTCGCTCGAATGCGGTCAAAGCAGCTGGAGGTTGGCCGGATTCCATTGGCGAGGATATCGTCCTAACGTGGAAATTTTTCGAGAATCATGGACGTGTATGCTTTGAGCCGGCCGCCATCGCTTTTACAGATGTTCCTGAATCTTTCGTCCATCTAATCCGGCAGCGTAAACGATGGGCGCGGGGAATGATTGAAGCACTTAAACAAGTTTCTCCTTGGAAGATCCAGAGCCCGACAAGACGGTATTTTACTGGGCTCGATTTGGTCGTTCCTTATATTGACTTGGCCTATACCTTTATTTGGATACCGGGATTAGTTCTTTGCGCTTTCGGATATTACGGAGTGGTCGGACCCAATGCCATCTTGGTATTACCTGTGACACTGATCATTTTTTATTTACTTAATCTATATCAGAACAGACTGTTGGGACAACTGGGCATCCATCAAAAGAAAAGCTTTGTAGGGCTGTTGGGCTTCATATTCTTATTCCAAATGATCATCGCCCCTGTGGCTCTATCCGGTTATGCGGAAGAGATTTTCAAGCAAAAGCGCGTATGGAAATGATCGCCTGAAATTCAATCTTACGCTTAATTATTGTTAATTCGCAACTCTTCAGTAAACCTGTTAGTCGCAGTATTTAACCCTTCAGGAAGAACTTAAATCTGGCATAATATCATTGTTCACGCTATTTGACGAATCGTTAATCACCGTCAATAGCGTGAGCGTTTGCATGCCATCAGCCATACAAACAACGTACTTGCTCAATCCCTTTTCACTTGCTCTCGTGTGAACCGTCACACCCTTTTGCTTATTAACGGTCATTGACCGCTCCGTGCTTTGCCGAATCAACAACAGCAAAGAATATTAAATATTTCATAATAGCTTGTCCGATCAAGTATACAGTTACCTGCTGAAGTAATCCTCCAGCCCATGACTTAATTCACTGCATTGCAGAAAACATCCAAAAAACACCAAAAATCACTCCCCATACACTAAGAAGCGAACTAATCATAAGAGGTAGCCATCTGACTCTCCTTAGTTTTATGTACATAATCACGAAAAATGGATATAAAACAAAGATCTTTATAACCAAGAAGATTATCGAAACAATTAATTCGTTATGGAGAAACGATGATAAGATACCCATAAGGATTAATCCAGTTATTCCAACTGAATAGCCAACGAACTCCTCAAAAAAATTCGTTATATAATGGTTAACATCAAACATAAGAGCGGCTACCATTGGGGGAAACAAAGTAATTACATACTGTGTTATCAAATGATGAAAGAAATTCTTTTCCAACAATGTAACCTCCACTTCTCGTTACCAGGTGAGTCATTTCAAACACGAGTTATCCTTCAATTCTAGTCTGTCCCCCATCGATTTGCACAACAATAGTAAGCTGTTTTAGAAAAGTAATATTCGATGTTTTATTGGAAGTATCCTGCCCATTAGCCATCCATGCCGCTCACGCGACACCGCAGATTGGAAGTAATGCGTTCTTCCATGGGAGTTTAATGAAGCAGCGTCAACCCTTTATGTTTAACTATCGTACCCGTTAGCTTAATGGCGGAATGAACTAAACGGCAACCGATCGTCGAGGCATCAAAAGGCCTTAAAACGCAAATATAAGCCTTGATGCTCTATCCTAGTTTTTCTATTTCCGCCAAAAAGTCGAACAGTCTACCTTATCCAAAATATTAAACTCGATCATTTTCTCAAGTAATGAGAAATCAACCGGACTATCCCACTGGATACGTACCAACTCCTTGCTGTGATCATAGCCTGCCTGCACAATGTCATCAGAAAAATGATTAATCCCTGCCCTTTCAGGGGCAACAGCCAAATGATGTTTGGCTACGCTAAAGCCAATAATAAATGTGCCGTGATCGGTAAACATAGGCTGATTCCACGCAATTTTTGGCATTAAATTTGGAAATTTCTTAGTTACCCAAGTCAAAACTTCTTCCGTTCGGCCCCGATGTTGCGGATTATCAATATGTGCTAAATATTCTGCAAAAACTTCCATGTTGTTCCCTCCTAAAATATAAATTATGTCGTTCAGAGAAGCCCCTCAAACCCATTCATCGTTAAAGCTATGAAACATTTACGAATGCGTATCCATTAAGGGATGAGCAAGCTGAACCAGCCTTCCTTAGCCTCTCCTTCTCCACATGAGGCGAGCTTATATACCTACCGCGGTCCGATTTCATCTCTTCCAGTGAGTTGCAGAAGGCATACCGCTTCATTGGCGTACCATATGCATCGTGCGTGTTATCATATATATTCCTGATCGTCTCGCCGTCGAACGACATATTGTTGAAGATCGGACTGCCTTCGATCGTATATTGAACGACTTGAACTTCATCCTCTGAACCGGCCTTCACGTTCGATATGAACCTCGCCCAGACATCAGGATTGAGCAGCTTGCCATGGAGGTTCACTACGTCCCCATCGGCCTCCGCTTTTTCCGGGTTGTACTTAAGACCCCAGATCAGATCGTACAGTGCGCGGGTCGATTGTTCCGTTAGCCAGTAACCTTGTCCCGTATCGGAGACATAGGTGAACATTCCGTGCTTGTTGCGCGTATCGACCCATAGGTGAAGTTCCTTCCGCTTGCCGCCCTTCACCAGCACGACATCGTAATCCGACTGGGCTACGTCAAGGATACCATGGATCTTGTCG
The DNA here is from genome assembly GCA_035491515.1 of Candidatus Udaeobacter sp. Taxonomy (GTDB): domain Bacteria; phylum Bacillota; class Bacilli; order Paenibacillales; family Paenibacillaceae; genus Pristimantibacillus. Next base: position 29,030 of record DATJKM010000004.1, read on the forward strand.
GCGGTCATGACCGCTTCCTCGAAAACGGCTATTTCCTCCTTCTTGGTGAAAGTACCATAAAGTTTCGCGTTCACTCGCCCAAATCAATTGCGGGTAGTTTTGTGTCAATGGACACTTGTTGAGCATAACTGCCCCGTTCGTATTATGAGGTTAACCAGTTCTTTCTGGTTGACCTCTTTACTCTTAAGGGGTTTATTTAACGGTAGCCGGGGTAGAACGTCACTGCCCGAGGGACCATGATCCCGTGCGCTAAACTGTTCACCCCCTACTTGT
>DATJKM010000005.1:0-6917 GCA_035491515.1 Candidatus Udaeobacter sp.
GGAGCCATTACGATGCAGAAAATGACGGATTTAGTCCGGAAGCGGATTCCTGAGATGATTATGTCAAAACCCGACGTATTCGACGGCCTATGGGATTCCTTCCAAAAGGAACTGGAGCAAGCAGGCGTGCATGAGCTGGAACAGCAGTTCGAGGGTTTATTAAAAGAACGGATCGAATTGTTCAATGAATAGCTGATTTTCATGATTTCTGGCTGGCGCCGATTAATGAGCAAGTGACTGCCAGGATTAAAATTCTGGCAGTCTTTAGCTTTAATTGTTTATTTAAGGAAAATAAGACGCAAAATGATGCAGGAGGCCAGGATATTCGTATGTTAGTTCAATTTCATGAAGCAGAAGGCATTTTTCATTTACAATCCAAAGCAATGAGCTACATCATACAGCTCGTAAACGGTACGCCTGCGCATGTTTATTGGGGCAAGAAGCTTCACGATAACGGGAACCTGACTGGATTGTTGAATACGCAGAAGAATACAGGACTTGACCGATTACCACAGGAGTATCCGCAATACGGCTCAGGCGATTTCCGGTGTCCGGCCTATCAGGTTCAATTGACCGATGGAAGCAGAATATCGGAGCTGGCCTATAAAGGGCATCGGATTATGCAAGGAAAACCACAGCTGGACTCGCTTCCTGCCGTCTACTGTGAGAACGATTCAGAGGCTCAAACCTTGGAGCTTATACTATTTGACCCCTACAGCGGCTTAATGGTGCTACTGAGCTATACCGTTTTTGCAGCGTTTAACGCTATTGCACGTTCCGTCCGTTTTATAAACGGAGGAGATAAGCCGCTCCGGCTGAACCGGGCGCTAAGCGCCAGCGTTGATCTGCCTAAGCCGGATTACGAAATGATGTATTTATCCGGTGCATGGGTCCGGGAAGGCAACATACAGCGCAGACCGATCGGACCAGGCGGGACGTCAATTGAGAGCCGCAGAGGGGCCAGCGGCCATCAGACGAATCCGTTCCTTGCGCTCATCGAACCTAATGCCACAGAAGATCAAGGCGAGGTATACGGATTTAGTCTTGTATACAGCGGGAATTTCGCAGCACAGGCGGAGGTCGATCCTTTTCAGACGGCTAGAGTGTCTATTGGCATCAACCCGTTTGATTTTGGTTGGCTGCTCGAACCGGGCGAATCATTCCAGACGCCAGAGGCGGTCATGGTCTATTCCGCGGCAGGCATAGGAGAAATGTCCAGAACCTACCACAAGCTGTATCGTACGCGATTGTGCAGAGGCATTCATCGGGATCGTGTCAGACCCATATTGGTCAACAACTGGGAAGCCACCTATTTTGATTTTGATGCAGCCAAAATTGAAGCGATTGCCAAAGCCGGATCGGAGCTCGGCATCGAATTGTTCGTATTGGACGACGGATGGTTCGGCAAACGGGATGATGATAGAACCTCGCTTGGCGATTGGACTGTAGACCGCAGGAAGCTGCCGGAGGGTCTTGCGGATTTGGCCGGCCGTGTGGGCAAGCTTGGACTTCAGTTTGGATTATGGGTGGAACCGGAGATGATCTCCCCGGACAGCGATCTGTACCGCAAGCATCCGGACTGGTGCATTCATGTCGAAGGCAGAAGACGGACGGAAGCACGCACTCAACTGGTGCTGGACCTCTCAAGGGCTGATGTTCGAGATTACATCTTTGATGCACTCAGTGCAATCTTTACGGAAGTGCCGGTCTCTTATATCAAATGGGATATGAATCGGAACATGACGGAAATCGGATCTGCGGCAATCCCTTCTGAGCGTCAAACCGAGGTTGCGCATCGTAACGTGCTTGGGTTATATGAGCTGCTTGAACGGCTTCTGGACCGGTTCCCGCATATTTTATTTGAGAGCTGTTCCAGCGGAGGCGGACGTTTTGATCCGGGAATGCTTTACTACATGCCTCAAACGTGGACCAGTGACAATACCGATGCGGTAGAGCGTTTAAAAATCCAGTATGGAACAAGCCTGGTCTATCCGATCAGTACGATCGGTGCTCACGTATCGGCATGTCCGAACCATCAGGTCGGCCGGTCTACGCCTTTGACGACTAGAGGGGACGTGGCGATGTCGGGCAATTTTGGCTACGAGCTTGATTTGACAAGGTTCAGCGACGAAGAGCAACAGATTGTCAAATTGCAGGTCGAGCAGTATAAAGCGATCCGGTCGCTTGTTCAGCAGGGAGATTTGTATCGTCTGAAAAGTCCGTTCGAAGGCAATGAGACGGCGTGGATGTTCGTATCCGAGGATCAAATGGAAGCGCTGGTGTTTTATTTCAAGGTTCTGGCTGAACCGAATGCACCGGAAAGAAAACTCAAGCTAAACGGACTTCATCCTTCGTTTGATTACGCTATCGCAGGGATGGAGGAGTTATACAGAGGCGATCGTCTTATGCAGGACGGCATATGGATTCCTGCAATTCATGGAGATTATGGCAGCACTTCTATTCATCTCAAAGCGGTTGTGCGTTGATTACAGAATAATGTCATGAGTTAACCGCTGATAAGCATCTTGAGGAGCCCCCTATAGGAAAGGATGAAAAATAACTCTATAGGGGGCTCTTTTTAGGCTGTTTCAGTTGCTTATTAAAGCGGACTCCTCTCAATGAGCGTACCGAAACGAATAACGCCGCAATATGGCGAGATTATCTGTTCCGAGTGAACGGACTTGGTGTTGCCTTCTGAAATAAGCTGCAAAAATTTGTAAGCGTATACAAAATATTTTTTGGCATCAATACTTAACAACCTTAATTTACTTAATGCTGGTGGCGTTAGTTGCACGAAATGTGCACATGCGCTTGACCTGAATGGTGGTGATGCTTATTGAAGTACATGTAACACGTCGCTCCCTTGAAAGGAGTGATAGAGGGGTCTTGTGATGAGGGGACAGACCGTAGTAAGTTTTTTTATTTTATCTGTGAAGGGGTTGTGCGTATTGAAGAAATTGGGAGTCATATTCCTCTTGGTCGCATTTTGCATGTCGCTCATGCCGGTTTCATTGTCGGCAAGCACCGAACCCGTCGTGAAGTATGAAGCGGAGTCAGGTGTCCTTAACGGTGTAACCGTAGCCGCGTCTGCGGCTGGTTATTCAGGTACCGGTTATGTGACCAGTTTTGATGCTTCTACGGATTCACTAAAAATTACGGTAAATGCCCCCGAACAGGCTGTTTACAATTTATCAGTCGGTTACAGTGCCCCTAACGGGGACAAGTTCACGCAGCTTTCCCTGAACGGCAGTCCGGCGGGAGAAGTGTCATTAAAAGCATCTTCCGGTTTTACGTTAGCGTCCGCCGGCAAGCTGCTGCTGAGCGCCGGCACCAATACGATTACGTTTACTAGCGGCTGGGGATGGTACGATATTGACTACATCCAACTACAGAAATCGGTTGTCTCAACGGACCATAACATTACGGCGAATCTCGTCAACCCTAATGCTTCCGCTGAGGCCAAAACGCTGATGCGCTATCTGGCGGACCAGTACGGGCATGCTATACTTTCCGGCCAGCAGACGTTATCAGACGTTAGTTGGATCCAGTCCGTTACAGGCAAGAAACCGGCCATCGTCGGCTTCGACCTCATGGATTATTCCCCGTCTCGGGTCGAGCGCGGCGCGACCTCCACAGAAATCGAGAATGCGTTGAACTGGCATTCGCAGGGCGGTATCGTCACGTTCGCGTGGCATTGGAACGCGCCGGCCGGCCTGATCGACGAGCCCGGCAAGGAATGGTATCGCGGGTTCTTTTCTGATGCAACGACGTTCGATGTTGCTTACGCACTCGCTAATCCGAGCTCCGAAGAATACAAATTGCTCATCCGTGATATGGATGCCATTGCCGTGCAATTGAAGCGGCTGGAGGACGCCCGCATCCCGGTACTGTTCCGTCCGATTCACGAGGCGGAGGGCGGCTGGTTTTGGTGGGGCGCGAAAGGTCCCGAACCAGCGAAGAAGCTCTACCGGTTATTGTATGATCGGCTTACTAATTATCATAAGATCAACAACCTTATCTGGATTTGGAATTCGGTCGATCCAGCGTGGTACCCGGGCAGCGATGTAGTCGATATAGTCAGTGCGGATCACTACCCTGTCGCAGGCGATTACAGTCCGGTCATCACCAAGTACGAGGCGCTCGTCTCACTTGTACAGGATACAAAAATCGTTGCACTTACCGAAAACGGTGCCATTCCGGATACAGACCTGCTTGTCTCGTATGGCGCGCACTGGAGCTGGTTCTGCACGTGGACGGGTGATTTTTTAACCGATGGCTCACACAACAGTACGCAACATCTCATCGATGTATACAACCATCCGTATGTCGTCACGCTTGATGAGTTGCCCAACCTGAAGGCATACGCCTTCAACGTCTCCGCATCGGCCGGTGATGGAAAGGTCGACGTAACTTGGACGCTTGCCCCAGGCGCAGCAAGTTATGACTTGAAACGTTCGACGACGCCCGGCGGCCCTTACACGACAGTCGCTTCTCTATCGGGAGATGCGTTCGCCGATACTGGCGTCACGAACGGTGTGACCTACTATTATGTCGTGCAAGCCAAGGCCGGCGGTGTGGTTGTCGCGACAACATCCGAAGTGAGTGCCAAGCCGCATTCGATTGCACGGACGATCCATATCGATGATATCTTGCTCACAATTCAATCGGTTAAAGGTAAATCGTGGGTGCGGGCTGTCGTCACTGTAAAAGATAGTCTCGCTACCCCGGTGAGCGGCGTAACTGTAACGGGTGCCTGGTCGGGCGCGCTATCTGAGGCCGAGTCGGGTGTCACGGGTGTGGACGGTAAGGTGACTTTTGATACGAACCAATTCAACAACTCGCAGAATGGAACGTTCATCTTTACGGTGAAGGGCCTAACGCACGTATCTATGCCGTACGAGCCTGCTTCTGATCGGTTGAAGAGCAAATCGATTACGAGATAAAACGACAACGCCCGTTTCGAACTTGGCGACGGAGGTTTCCTTTTGTACTGACAATAATTTAGGGGGGTAAATGGTGAAAAAGGCGATTAGTAGCAAAATTTCTGCAATTATATGTTTTTGTCTGTTATCTTATCTATTTAGTTCGTTAGGTTCAATCGGCATTGCTGAGGCCGCTGCGGATAAAGTTTACGATTTCGAAGACGGTACGGCGATGGGATGGGTCAAAGGCTGGGGGGAAGGATTCGAAGGCGACGACCCGGTGGGCGCGAGCGGCGATTTGGCCGAAGCGGGCAACAACTTCTCGCTTCGGGTAAATACCTCTTACGCCGGTGAGGGATGGGAAGAGGCCGTTCTGACGGTGGATACGGCGGAATCGCTCGGGAGCTATGAATCGGTCTCCTACGATGTCGTCATTCCTTCGGCGTTCGGCGGCGTTTTCGTAACCCAGTCAGCGTTGAACAATCAACCATGGGCGGATCTTAAGACGAGTGAGCACGACGTTGCAACGGCCCAGAAAACGACGATCAACGGAACACAATATGCTGTCGTACAAGAAACGGCATCGATCCCGGAAGAAGCCTCGCAGAAGCAGCTTGTCATCAAGCTGGCCAAAAATTCAGCGGTCACGTATTCCGGACCGGTATATGTGGACAATATCCGGCTGAAGGCAAGAACGGAAACAACGCCTCCCGAGGAACCGGCGGGCATTGTGAAGGTTACCGCCCAGGATGCCGTACTGGAAGGCTATGGCGTGGAGAAGCGCGGTTCAGTTCCGGAGGATACCGATACGCTGTATAACGGTGAAGGCTATATCTCCTTCTTCTATGCCGAGGAACCGGATGCGACCGAACCGAACGGTACAGCAACGTTTCACGTCAATGTGGAGGAGGCCGGCCTTTATAAGCTGAGCGTGGGCTATTACATCCCGTCCGGCTACGGCGGCAAGGAAACGGGCATTCAGGTAAACGGTGCCGGCGCAGGAGCGGTTGTGCTGGATGCGCCGGCAGCGGGAACCGTCCGGGCAGAGAAAATGGCGAGCAAGGTCATGCTAAATGCCGGCGACAATACGGTCACATTTTCCCGCGGTTGGGGTTACTATGGTATTGAATACATAGAGGTCGAATCGGCCAACCCGCCGGCGGCAAACAGCAAGCTGGAGGCCGAGGACGGCATCATGACCGGAAGCGTATCGATCGATACGTCAGGGACCGGATATTCCGGCGACGGCTATGCGGCATTTAAGCAGGATGGATCTTTAACGCTGACGTACACTGCCGCTTCGGCAGGCATGTATGACATCGACGTCGGATACAGCTCGCCGAACGGCGAGAAGAAGACGACACTAGCCGTGAACGGACAATCGAGCGAAATCGCATTCGCGGATACAGCGGCGTTCGCCGAGGTTTCCGGCGGCAGAGTGATGATGAACGCGGGCAATAATACGATTGTGTTCACCTCGAACTGGGGTTGGTACAACATTGATTACGTTAAACTAACGGCCGCCGCGGAGCCGAAGGCTCACGATGTGGAAAGCGCGCTTGTGAATCCGAATGCCGCTCCGGCGACTAAGAAGCTAATGGAGTATTTGGTCGACCGCTACGGCAAGAGCATTATTTCCGGACAGCAGGAGATGGAGGAAGCGGAATGGATTTACGAAAAGACGGGCAAATATCCGGCTATCCTCGGCTCCGATTTAATGGATTATTCGCCTTCCCGAACAGAGAGAGGCGCCTCATCGACGGAAGTAGAGAAAATGATCGAATGGTATAAGAAGGGCGGCATCGTCGCATTGGCCTGGCATTGGAATGCCCCGAAGGATCTGATTGACGTGCCCGGTAAAGAGTGGTGGCGGGGATTCTATACAGACGCAACGAATTTCGATGTCGAGTACGCAATGAAAAACCCGGAATCGGAAGATTACCGGCTGCTGCTTCGTGATATCGATGCGATCGCGGTACAATTAAAACGTCTGAA
>DATJKM010000006.1:0-20097 GCA_035491515.1 Candidatus Udaeobacter sp.
CTTCTTGTATGACCTTTCTTACATTTTCAAGTATTTCCTGAACTTCGGGAGGAAAATTTGAAATATAGTCATCAATCGTCTCATACGTGATGTTGTTTCCGTCCATGATTTCTCCTTTCATATGTCCTAAAGAGTCATAGCATGCCCATGCCTTGCCAAAAACTCTTCCTTGTTTTTATAATCCGGCATAATGCTTCCTACACGTCTCCAAAAAGAACGATCATGGTTCATATGAGTGAGATGACAGAGTTCATGAATGATGACATAATCAATAATTTCAACCGGTGCCATGGCTAAACGATAATTAAAGGTTAGTTTTTTATCCGAGCTGCAGCTTCCCCACTTGGTTTTAGACTCTACGATCTCAATCGTTTTGGGTTTTACTTTCAGCTGAGTTTGATAGATTTTGATTCGTTCCCCTACAATCTTCTTGCAGCTTGAGAAATAGAACTTCTTAAGACTATTTTTCAGTTCTTCTTCATTTAAGTCTTTAGTCTCGATTAACTCATGGAGAAAATAATATCTTCCAAGATGAAGGAACTTTCCTTCATCTTGATACTCTCTTGTCTTAGGGGTTTCTCGCGCTTCCGCAATCGTCTGTAATTTTTCCAAAATCTTTTTCCCATGATGTTTCACAGCATTCATAACCATCTCATTACTTGTATCATTAGGAGCTTTAACGGTTATAAGCCCCATAGAGTCGATCTGAATCGAAATCTTTTTTCTAATGCCATATAGAACATTAACTTCTATCGTATTATTTTCAAATTCAATTTTCATAATCATCATCGTTCCTATAAGGTTATTTCCAAATCGTTTAAAAGCATGGGATCGCGCCACAGTCAAAGATTACTCCATGCTTCTCTCCTCTCTTTCCCCTATTGTATCAAATCATTATTCCGTTAAAAAGCAATAGGAAAAAGGAAATGAAACAGAAATGAGTTTATTCTAATCTACCTTAATTTTTTCTAATTGGTATTACGTGTGCTAATTGTGTACCATACGTACATAACCTTTTTTTCTGCTCCTCTAAAGCGGCTGGATAACCGCTCTAGAGGCGCCTTTTTCCCAGGTATGAGGACAAACGACTGATATGATGCGGTCCCTTTACCTGAGCGTTTGTATTGCTCGATTTGCTAAATCATATTAAAAATAAAGGCGCACGGGAAAAGTTTCCCTGCGCCTTCTTTGTTATTATTCATGTCGAATACAGAAATCATTCATCTATATTCAAGCTTCTTTCCTACCACCTTGGTTGACTCATTTTATGTTGAATTGCGATTTCAGCTCTCTGTATTAACCCTCACGAGCATAGCAACTGACTCCACATGAACCGTCCAAGGAAACATATCCACAGGCACGACTTCAACCGTCCGATACCCGCCGTCCTCCAGCACTCTTAAATCCCTGGCCAGTGTGGACGGGTTGCAGCTCACATAAACAACCCGCTCCGGCTGCATAGCCAGAATCGTCTCAAGCAGCGCAGGATCGCAGCCTTTGCGGGGCGGGTCGACGACGATGACATCCGCCGTTATCCCTTCCTCGCGCCAGCGCGGGATTACGACTTCCGCAGGTCCCGCCTCGAATGACGCGTTCGTGATGCCATTCAGCTCGGCATTGCGGGCCGCATCCTCAATGGCTTCCGGTACAATCTCCACGCCATAGACGCGGCCGGCTTGTCTTGCGAGGAATAGCGATATCGTCCCGATGCCGCAATAAGCGTCAATCACAGTCTCCGATCCCGTCAATCCCGCATACTCCACTGCTTTGCGGTAAAGCTCCACCGTCTGCATCGGGTTCACCTGGTAGAATGATCTCGCCGAAATCGCGAAGCGGATGCCATCGAGCTCATCATAAATGACCTCGCTGCCCCAGAGTACACGAGTCTCATCGCCAAAAATAACGTTCGTATTGCGCTCATTCACGTTCTGTACGATGCTCTTCACACCAGGCAGCTCCTCACGGATACGCGCTACCCAGCGATCCGCCTCCGGCAGCTTCTTGCCGTTCGTTACGAGCACGACCATGATCTCGCCGGTCACCACGCCAGTCCGCGCCATCACATGGCGCAGCACGCCGCGGCCGGTTTCTTCCTCGTAAGGCGAAGCGCCGAGCTCGCGTCCAATTCGCTTCACGACGCGAATCACTTCGTCATTGTGCTCATGCTCAATCAGACAATCGTCCATATCGATGATCCGATGGCTGCCGCGCGCGTAGAAGCCTGCGATCAATTGTCCATCACTAGAATCGCTGCCAATCGGTACCGAAGCTTTATTGCGGTAACGCCAAGGCTTGTCCATGCCAACCGTCTTGTGGACAACAATCCCTGCAGACGCATTCTCTCCATCTTCACGGCTTCCTTCTCCCGCAACCTGCAGTTTCCCAATCCGCGTCAGATTATCCACAACATGCTGCCGCTTCCACTCCAGCTGCGCGGAATAATCGAAGTGCTGCAGCTGGCAGCCTCCACACTCCTTATAAATATCGCAAGGCGGCTCGAGGCGAGAAGGGCTTTGAAGCACCAGCTCTTCAAGCCGGGCATACCCATACTGCTTCTTCACCTTCATGACCTTCGCCCGCACACGTTCACCCGGAAGAGCTCCCTGTATAAAAAGGGTAAAACCGTCAGCGCGGCCTACCCCTTCTCCGTCATGCGTCAAGCCGATAATATCGACGGTGACTTCTTCATTTTTCTGAAAAGGCGCATCCACTGGAACCGCCGCTGCACCCGTACGAGCTGTACCGCGCGATCTCCCCTTGCCGCCTCTGCTTTTCCCTTTATGCATAAATTCTCTCCGCTCTATCTTCAATGCGATTCCTTATACGCTGCTAATTATTATTCCCATAATCCTGCAATCATCCGCGCTTAACGGTACGTCGATTCGCCCGTTTCATCCGCAAAAATACGCAGATGCGACGGCAGCACTGAAAACGTGCATGGCAGCACGCCGCCATATTCGCCGTCGAGGTTAATTTGCACGTAATCCGGCGTTGTCACCTTTAATTCGTTCGTCCGGAAATGAATGACATGCGGATCGTTCAAATGCTCGCCGCGCAGTGCGAGCGTCACCAGCTTAATGAACTCCGGCAGGTTGCATTTGCGAATGAGCAGAACATCGAGCAAACCGTCATCCAGCTTGGAGTCTGGCGCCAAACGCTCGAAGCCCCCGACCGAGTTGCTGTTGCAGATGAGGAACATCATGAACTCGTCATGAAACTCGCCTACGCCGGCTGCTTGAAAGGTCAGCTCGGTCGGGCGAAGCCGGGTCATTTTCTCCATGCCCTTCATATAATAAGCGAGCTGCCCGATCATCGTCTTCAGCTTGCTTGGCACATCATAGGTCAGCTCCGTCAAGGAGCCTCCACCAGCTATGTTAATAAAGTAACGTTCATTCGCCTTCCCCACGTCAATCGGCCGGGTATATTGTTGAATAATAAGATCGACCGCATACTCCCAATGCTTCGGAATACCCATCGCCCTTGCAAAATCATTGGTCGTTCCCACCGGCAAAATGCCAAGCGGAGGCCGATTAGGCTTGCTCGTCAAGCCATTAATGACCTCGTAAAGCGTTCCGTCGCCGCCCGCCGCAATGATCAGATCATACCCTCGGTCCGCCGCTTCCGCTGCAGCAAGAGTAGCGTCTCCTTCACCGATCGTCGCGTGACAGCTTGTTTCAATGCCGCCCCGTTCCAGCCGCTGGAGAATATCAGGCAGCCGTTTCTTCATTTCTTCTCTTCCCGATGTCGGGTTATAAATTAGTCTCGCCCGTTTGATTGCCATCTTGGTTCACCCCTAACAATCCACTCAACCTGTCTTATAGGTTCTAAACGATAACCTCTATTTCTCGTTCAAACGCTGCAGGCCATCGTACATCTGACGCTCCAGCCAGCGTTCAATCGCCAAATGCGGCAGCATCGCCCTGCCGTTGTACCGGTACTCAAGCCCAGCAAGGCGATCCGGGATAACATGGTTCGTAAAATAACCCTGGCTCAGGAACAGCGGTACGACGATTACCGCTTCCTCCGGATTCGCCGCCTGCATCGCTGCAAGCTTCGACGCCGCTTGATCGGGCAGCAGCATCGCGTACTCTGCGCGCTTGAAGCCGCCAAGCGCACGAAGCCGCTCGCCAAGCTTCAGCAGCCCTTCCTGCCAGCGTTCATGGAATACCTTTTCCTTGCTTCCGTGACCGATCAGCAGCAAGGCTTCCTTGCCTGGCTCTGAGGACAATTCCGCGATGTTAAGAGCGAGCAGCTCGGCGATTTCCGGATCATCGTCAATCGGCTGTCCATAATGAACCTTTGCGGCAACGCGAAACGTTCCGAGATCGCCTTCCAGATCCGTAACCCACGGAAGGCCGAACGCTTGCCCGATTTCATCCACATGCGTGCTGCCTGAGGATATGAACAGCGGCACCACGTACATGTCCGTTACTCCCTGCCGCTCTAGCTCATCGATTCCATCCTGAATAAGCCGTCCCTCGATAATTTCAAGAAAGGACGACACAATGGGAACGCCAGACAAGCGCGGCGAACCCGCTGCGGCCGATATGGCGTCGTCAACAAGCTTTACCCACGCGTCTTCTCTGGAGCCGTGACTAATGACGAGAATGCCTCGCTTCATCGAAGGAACCCTACCTTCCGAGACGTTCTAATGCCATTTTATAACCGTCATTGCCGTAATTCAAACAGCGCTTCACCCTGGATATAGTTGCCGTGCTGGCGCCAGTCTCAGCCTCGATTGCATTGTATGTGCTGCCCTTGCCGAGCATACGCGCTACCTCAAGCCTTTGCGATAACGATTGAATTTCATTTACCGTGCACAAATCATCAAAGAACACATAACATTCCTCAACCGATTTTAATGTAAGAACCGCTTCGAATAATTGATCTATTGCTTTATCGTTAAGCTTTTTGAGTTGCATACGCATTCACTCCTATTAAAACTAATGTAGCTATTGTATCTTTTTTACCCGTTTTTTTCAAACATTACCGTGTTCACGCTTTACAGAACAGAAGAGGCGGGAAGCCGAATTTTGAAGCAAGGAAACATACAAGCACAGGGCATTTATCTAGAAAAAATTCCGCACACGGGACATTCGTCCAATCCGTATGTTCGCCTACACCATAAACTGTTATAAAAGAAGGGTTGTGATCCGTGTGAATTACCGCAATAACCCCGGTACCGGCAACCAGCATTGGCACGGCGGCCACCGCGAAGCGCAAGGCCAGCCAAGCAAATCGTTTGGTGCGAAATCAGGCGGCTTCAGCTTCGGCGGAGACCTGCCAACGATGCCTCCTGAAACATCGACGCCGCTAACGCAGGATATCCTGCCCGCAGTCGTCTTACCGGAGTCAACAGCTCAGTTAGTCGAAACGACCGCCCCCGCAAAAGCAGGCGGCTTCTCTCTTGCCAACCTAGGCGATATCAAAGGCTTTGTCGACCGCATTGGCGGCATCGACGGCATCCTTACAACGGTTCAGAAGGTGCAGAAGGTGGTATCAAGCGTCTCCCAAATGGCGCCTCTTGTTAAAGTGCTGATGGGCTCTTTCAAAAAGTCATCCTCCGATTCGGATGATGACGACGACGGCGGCGAATGGAAACCAAAGCGCCGCAAGCGCCGCAAGCCCAGCGCCGGTTCAGGAAGCGGCGCTGGCCGCCGCCGCAGGCCAAAGCGCCGCAAATAGCTCCTCTTAGACAAGAGGCTGTCTCAAAGGGTCTAAAAACCTGAGAGACAGCCTTTTTTTGTTTCTTTGGATTTGTGCAAGCGGGTGTTTGCAGCCGATTCGATGTTGTAAATAGCGACTTCGTTTCATTTCACAAAACTAAATAGCGCCCGGGGCAGGAGTACGGCGGATTAGCTCTATTTTGCAAACATAATCGGTCATTTTTAAGAGGCTGCTCTCCCAATACGCTCCCCTGCTGGCATTTGGGGCTTCTGAGACCTCTCTGTTTTCGTATGGGCAGCAATGAACGGTTTGTGCATAAATCGATTTGTTATGAGGTTAATTATATTTATGCACATTTTCACACAAGAGATAATGGCTTTATCCTGCTGTGGATAAAGCCATTAACCGATATATCCACAAAAACACTCTCAACTGTGCAAGGAAAACCAAATTTTCTGTGCACAAACGCAACCTTCGACATGCTTCGTCAGCATCTTCATAGCGCCCCATGCACAGCTGTTAATCCAATGTGTATATCCCGCTCTATTGATAAACAAAATACGGATTTGTTTATCTTCAAATTCATACACAGCTGTTACTAATTATGTGTATACGCGCAAATTTCGACGGCATTCGATAATAGTTATCCACAGCACTAATGCTTGAGGACCGCGGGCAGCTTCGTAAAAAGCACAAAAAATAGTGAAAAAAATCTCATTCCCCATGAACATAAGTTCATGGCGAGTGAGGTTTTCCTCACTATCTCATAGAAAAGCCCTTGCACGACCTCATTAGCGTGATTATCGTCAATATTCCCTATAGGAATAAGAGTTGAATAATCCAGTAGAAGAACATGGCCATAAGTATGGTGATCGGAATCGTGATGATCCACGAAATTACGATACGTCCTGCGACGCCCCATTTGACGGCAGAGAAGCGCTTTGCGCTGCCGACACCGAGGATCGACGAAGTAATGACATGCGTCGTGCTTACTGGCAAATGGATCATCGTAGCTGTCAAAATAACGGCAGCGGAACCGATATCCGCAGCGAAACCGTTGATCGGCTCGATTTTGAAAATCTTCGTACCCATCGTCTTAATAATTTTCCAGCCGCCGACTGAAGTACCTAGCGCCATTGCTGTCGCTGCGGAAATCTTAACCCAGAGCGGAACGTCCATCGTATCTTGAAGATCGGCAGCAACGAGCGCAAATACGATGATACCCATCGCCTTCTGCGCATCATTCGTACCGTGCGAGAACGATTGGAAGGCAGCTGTCAGTATTTGACCGAAACGAAACCCTTTGTTCACCTGATGCGGACTTGACTTCGCAAAAATCAATTTTAATATCCACATGATAATAAAACCGACAGAGAAAGCGAGCAGCGGCGATATGACCAGCGCCTTAACGATCTTAATTAATCCATCGTTGTTAATAGCGGACAGGCCTGCTCCGCCGATTACCGCACCGGCAAGCGAGCCGATCAATGCATGAGATGATGAGGACGGAATACCGAACCACCATGTAATCAAGTTCCAAGCGATAGCCGACAGCAAAGCAGCAATTACGATCGGTACGCCGTGCTCTAATTCAGCCGGATTCGCGACGCCTTTACCGATTGTCGCCGCAACGCCGGTAAACGTAATCGCGCCGATGAAGTTCATTAACGCCGCCATAACGATCGCTACCCGGGGCTTTAACGCACGCGTTGATACTGCAGTCGCAATCGCATTAGCCGTATCGTGAAATCCATTTATAAAATCAAACGAAAGCGCCAGAAACACAACAATCCACAGAACGATTAATTCCATTAGTAAGACTCCTACTCTCCAGGTTAGCTGTTACGCATAATGATCGATTCCAGCGTATTGGCAACATCCTCGCAGAAGTCGGTCGTTTGCTCCAGCATCTCATAAATCTCCTTGCGTTTCATCAGCTCAATCGGATCGGTAACGTTAGTGAACAAGCTCTTGATACATACCCGCAGCAGATCATCCGCTTGGTTCTCTAATTCGTTAAGCGCAATGTTTGGCTCACGAATCGCAAGCAATTTACGTTCTGTCAGTAAGTAGATAGCCTTCTTGATTTGATGCGATGAACGAACAAGAATATCGCCGAACAGCGTTATGTACTCATCCTTTTCACGAATGTTGTACATTTCAAAACGGGACGCGCAAGCTTCAATGCCGTCAAGCACGTCATCAAGCGAAGTCGTCAGGGCCATAATATCTTCGCGCTCGATCGGAGTTATGAACGTTTTGTTCAGTTCCTTCAAAATCGTATGCACGTGTTTGTCGCATTTGCTTTCGTACTCCTTCATGATTTTGGCGAAAGCTGATACATCCGATAGATCTGATAAGCCTTTGGCAAAATACTCGACTGCCTCGACGATGGCGTCAGCCATTTCTTCGAACGTCTTAAAGAAAATATCCTTTTTCTTGAACATCGTAATCCCCTTTACCTGACTTGATGTTTAGGCGAACAGCTATAAGCCCACAATATCTTAACATAGTTTACATGTGAATTGTTAAGAGAATGTAAAGGTTTTATGAAAACTTTGAGATTTTCAAAATAAATATAAAAAAGGCACAATCCTGTAACAGGATTGCGCCCTTTTCTATCCATGGAAGCTCATCCGTTAACGCCTGTTAACAGTGTTTCCAAAGATCTACGATTGTACCCATGTGACATGCTCTTCAAATGTCGGACTGTTCGGCACGATATGGAAGAAGGTTTTGCCAGGCACAAATGGAAGCTCCGCTCCGTTCTTTACGATCCGAATCATACCGTCGGGAGCCCGCACCCATTCCGCTTCAATCGCTGTGCCCTTCTGGAACAGAATAGCCGAGCCTCCCTCGTTCAAGTCGACGGAAAGCCGTCCTTCCTTATCCATCGTCGTGTGATCCGCTCCGAGCACTACCAGGTTCGTCCCCGACAGCTGCTCGTTGTTGTTCAGGTCGATATGCGGCTTATCGCCGATCGAACGCTTATACAAGCCGGTCACTGCATCGTATACGTAACCCACACTATAATTTTTGAGCAAAAATGAAATCGTAATGTCGGTAGCCGGCACGCCTGTCTCCGTAGAGCCCGCTTCCGCGAACGTATATGGAGGAACCTGCTTATCCAAGCTGTACTTCTTCTTCTCGGCACCCGTCCGCAGCTTCTCCAAGCTCGAATACAGGTTATGCGGCGCCTTCCGCTCCTTGCTCCTCCAGAAATAGCTGCCTGCATTTGAGATTTCATCCAAATAAGGCTTGCCTTGATGCTGCAAAATATCATAGCCGTCGTTGCTGGCGCCCGCGTGAGCGAGCACCGCCCCGTAGCTGTCTCCAATATCAATAAGATAAGGCCTGATGCTGCGAATCGGTCCGATTGATTCTTCTAATGCATCCGTGCTCTGAAATACCGCAACTAAACGTGTAATGCCGCCTTCGGCGAGCACTTCCCATATGACGTCGGCGTTCGTCAGTCCAGACTGTGGACGGGCCGCTGCAAAGTTGTTGATCATGACGACGATCGGACGTGCCGTTGCCGCCTTTTCCAGCTTCAAGCCGGTTAGCGGCGCAGTGTAAGGAAGCGGCGTCGGCTCGGCTGTCGGTTCCGCCTGGCTGGTCGGTTCAATCGTTTCACCCGTTTCTTGAGGCGCTTCATTGCCCCCGTTCCCCCCGCTGCATGCCGTTACCATGAGGATGAGTGACAATAGCAGCGCAGCTGCCGAAATTTGCATTCGTTTAATCATGAGCAACCCTGCCTTTCCCCGATATGTATAGATGTATTCGTTTTCACTTAACTTCCATTTAAACACAATTCCCAACGGTTGTCTCGATTAAAAGTTGTTTCTAAATATAGCGGCCCATCAATAAACAGAGTGTCTCAGAGGCCAAATGGCTGCGGGGCTCTTTTCACTACCAGACCTAAGCATGAGCTAAGCATCGTTCACCGCCCGACAGTTTAGTTCGATTTTCTGAAACTATTTGCAGATCGTTATCCGAGAGAGGAGGTTTAGTTTGATTTTGCCTAATTAAACAGCGAATTGGGAGAGCAGCTTCTAAAAATGACCGATTACGTTTGCAAAATAGAGCTAATCCGCCGTTCTCGCATCACGAGCGCGATTTAGTGTTGTGAAATCGAACTAATAAACGAAAGCAGCAATCGATCGAAATCAAAAAAAGGCGGTACAGGACTAACTCCCTGCACCGCCATTTCCTTATTTTTCGCGTCATTTTGATCAAAACCCTGCTTTAACCCGCTTAAATACTCCAGTGATGCCATTCCTCATTCTGCTTATCCAGGCCATTAAGCCAATCCGAGGTTACGCGAATGGCTTCCTCCTGATGACTGCGTGATGAATACGTATGATTCGCTTGAAAAATAATTTCCTTATCGCACAAGCCCTCGCTGCGCGTCCAGAACACCTTCTGGTACAGGAAGCTGTAATCGACGGGGATAAGCTCATCGCTCGTGCCGTGAACAAGCAGCACCTCTCCGCCAAATTTCGTTGCCGCTTGAAACGGCTGATGCTGGAGCAGTGATTCGAAGAACACGGGCTGCAGCGAATAGCCCTGGTAATCGGAGCTGCCTGTCGTCACGGCGTTGTCATAGCTGCTGCGTCCTACGATGCGCACAATATCGTTAAACGGATAGGCAACCGGCGACCATAACACGAGCCGCTTCGCCCGCTTGTCCTTAACGGCTGTCATAATCGCAACCGCTCCGCCGAGGCTGTGGCCAAGCAATACAATCCGGCGGGGATCAACGCATTCCATGCCCGCCAAATAATCGATCGCGCTTCTTGTCTGATTCACCATCGAATCGAAGCCAAGCGCGCCATAGTCGCCGCCGCTCTCGCCGCAGCCGCCGTAATCAAACCGCAGAACGTAGGAGCCTTGCGCTGCAAGCGCGCGGGCCGTCTTCACGAACAACCGGTCAACCCCAACACGGGAGCCAATAAACCCATGGCATATAATAATCGCTTGCCTTTTCTCTGAATCGGTCTTACTTCCATCTGTGGGGTAATGCAGCGTTGCCGCAAGCTCAAGCCCGTCGTGTCGCAGCGTCAAGTGCTTTTCCATCCCGATAACCTCCTGATTGCTTATATATAATAATTCCTACCTGTATACTTTGAATTAATATTAAAATCATAATAGCATCACTGCTATTCGCCTGTCAATCACCTAAAACGAAGGTTATTGCTATCTGCCGGCTTATGATCAATATTTTGGCGATCAAACGGGACATACTATGCACGGGTTAGATTATTTTAGTTATGCCTCTCAAAACTTTAAAGCCCATGCTTCTCAATACTTATTAGGAGGTGCTTACCCTTGCCTTTATGGATTGCATGGTTGAAGGAGCACTGGATATCCTTCCTTATTGTTGTCGGTGTCGTTATTGCGGTTATCTACGTCATAGCCAACCGCAGCTTGCTGTTCTATAAAGAATGACGACCGAGCGCCGCAGAGGCTTATTCCTCATGCATAAGCGGAACCCGAATCGTCACGATCGTACCGGCTCCACGCTCGCTGTCAATGGCAAGCTGACCGCCGTGGAGCTCTATGATTTCTTTGCAAATGGCTAAACCGAGCCCAGAACCGCCCTGGCCTGTACTCGCTTTATAAAACTTCTCCGTCACATGCGGCAAATCCTCGGCTTCGATCCCGCAGCCGGTATCCGCTACAGTGAGCTTCGCGCTGTCCTGCTCGGTTGTAGTTGCGACTCGGATCGTTCCGCCAGCCGGGGTAAACTTAAGCGCATTATCGATTAAATTGATGATCACCTGCTTCAGCCGGTTCGCATCCCCCCGCACGACAATCGGGCCATTACTATAAGAGGCCAGTATGCGTACGCGCATATGCTCCTCACGAACCGCCAGCTGATTCACCGTCTCCTTTACCGGTCCGTTGAAATCAAGCACCTCGCTGTGCAGCTCCATCGTTCGCGCGGACAGCTTCGAGAAGTCGAGCAAGTCCTCGACAAGCCCCGATAACCGCTCCGTCTCTTTGCTAATAATCGATAGGCCCAACTTAACCTCTTCGTCATCCTCGGTAGGCTCGCTTTCCTTCAGCGTCTCGCTCCACCCCTTTATTGACGTTAAAGGGGTACGCAGCTCATGCGAGATAGAAGAGATGAAATCATCCTTCAGCTTCTCCCGCTTGCTCAGCTCTATAACCATCGCATTAAACGTATCCGCCAGCTGGCCGATTTCATCATCATTCCGGTGAATCGCGCGGCGCGTCCAATCGCCGTCAGCCATGTATCGCGCAGCCCGGGTAAGCTCGCGGATCGGCTTCACGATACGCTGCGCGAGAAATAAGCTTAAGCCAAGAAACAGCAGCACCACTCCGACACCGACCGCAGCAGCCATACGGATTAGCAAACTGACCATCGCATCCACCTGTTGCAGGGAAGCCGAATAGCGGAGCATAGATACTACGCGCGTTTCATTCCAGAGCGGAATCGTTACCGACATGACGCGCTCTCCATAATACGAGTCGACGCCTCTCCAGCTTCCGGTCGTACCTGCGATAGCCGCCTTCACATCAGCTGTCGTGTAACGGATGTCCGGCGCAAAGCCGTCCGAGTCGATCCGAATTTGGCCGGTGCTGTCAAGCAGCTGCAGCCTTATTCCGCTCTCCACCATATATTGCAGCATATAATCGCCTTGATCCTGCACCGTTAACGAGGAAAGAGAACGGCTGTGCAGCGAAAGCGCCGACTCCGCTCTTTGCTTAACCGAGCTTTGGGCGCTTCCGTAATAATAGTTCCACATCAAAGCGGCAAACACGCCTCCGAGCACGCTGACGACAAGTACTATGAGCAGCAAATAGCTCCATACCATTCTCGTTTGCACGCTTTTCATTCGCCGCCGCCCCGCTTCCAGCGGTAGCCATAGCCCCATACCGTTTCAATAAAGGCGGGATCCGACGGGTTTTTCTCGATTTTTTGGCGGATTCTCCGGATGTTCACATCAACCACTTTAAGATCGCCGACGTAGTACCGTCCCCAAACCTCTGTCAGAATATGATCGCGGCTGACGCTCTCGCCTACGCGTTCCATCAGCAAACGGACGAGCGTCCATTCCGTAGGCGTCAAAATAATTTCCTTATCCTGCTTCCACAGCTTGCGCTCGGAAACGGATATTCGAAACGGCTTTACGAACAGCTCTTGATAAAAGCCTAAATAAGGTGCAGGCGCCTGCCCGGCTTGTATGGACGGCTGCGCCGCATAAGGCGCTGCTTCGGATCCGGCCGCCGGCATCTCTTCGCGGGCTGCCGCTCCTTCATTTGCCGCGATCCCTTCAGCAACAGCGCTTATCTCCTGCTCCTTTGAAGCAGGCTCCGCATTCATACGCCGATAAAGCGATTTAATGCGTGCGATGAGCTCGCCCGGGCTGAACGGTTTTTGCACATAATCGTCAGCACCAAGCTCCAATCCGTATATTTTATCCTCCTCCTGCGACTTCGCCGTGAGCATAATAATGCCCATGCGCGGATAACGGGCGCGCAGCTGCTCGCATACCTCGAACCCGCTGATCGTAGGAAGCATCACGTCCAAGAGCGCGATATCGATCGGCCCTTCCGTCTCGGCGAGAGCTAGAGCCGCTTCGCCCGCTTCTGCTTCAAAGACTTCCATACCGTTGCGCTTCAGGTTAATGCGGACGAAGCCGCGGATGGACTCCTCATCCTCCAACAATAATATTCGCATAGTTTAGAGCACCCGCTTTTCTCTCTTAATCGTTACGAATCGTCAGAGAAGAAGCGAACTCTGCTTCCACCTCCTGCATCTTACTGAATGCGCGCCGGTCCGCCCCGGTCCATCCGGAAGGCGCTTCCGTAACGAACGAAACCGCAAATACATTGCCGCTGTCCATCAGCAGCTCCCGGTATGGCTTCGATTGCTCCTTCCAAGCAGCTTCGACGCTTTCCCACTGCTTCAGCGGCACCGCGTATAATGTGGCCAGCTTGGCTTTGACATTCGTTTGCTCATTCCAATAATCGACCGCTACGAAGGCATACTGCTCCTCTGGGCTGTGAATCGTATAACGGCCCGTCCATTGCTTGGGAATCCGAAGCTGCATGCCGTACCGGTAATCGGTGAATTCCTCCGTTATTTTCACAAAATCCTCATTGCCGTCCCACTGCATCCATTCGTTCAGCCATTTGGAATTCGCATAAGCGATGTCCGCATAGCCCGGCGCCTCTCTTGTCCATTGCAGCTCCAAAATGCCGTCGCCATTAATATCCCTACTCATCGTAGGCGTACCGCCCAAGCCTTCCTGCCCAGTGGAGGAGTCCGGATAAACGAGCCGCAGCTTGTTTCTCTCCCATACGTACATGGCGGAATAGGTGCTATGAGCTCCGGTTGACGCCTCCAAAATAATGCCTCTATGACGCGGCGAAATTCGCCCTATTAATAAACGGTCATAATTATTAACCTCATTATACAGTTTCTCCGTAATAAGCTTGTGCAAGCGGCCGTTTTCCCAATTGTAAATCGTTAAATGAAATTCCGGCAATGCCATTTCCTGATTGGTCCCGAGCTCCGAGATGATCGCAAGCTCAAGCCGCCCATCCTCGTTAATATCTCCCGTATCTCCATACGAATAGGGCAAGGACTCCTTTGGCTTCAGTGTAAGCTTGCCCGTCTCACTGCGCACCGGCTTGGAATTAAACGAGTAAATCTCCAGCATATTAGGACTGTCGAAAGCGCCGATCCACCCGATTATTATTTCCATCAGGCCATCCTTATCGAGATCCTTTACTTTCAGCCAATCGATCATTCTTGCCAGCGGCTGCTGTACAAGCACCCATGGCTTCCATGAGGCTGACGTATATTTAAACACCATAAGTTCTGGTGAGCTGTATTCATTGTAATAAGAAACGATAGCCTCTTCCGTGCCGTCTCCGTCCACATCGATAAGGCGGATCGCCTCCATATGCTCCTCTCTATGCGGGAGCGTCAGCTTGCTGTAAACAGGCAGGGTGCTTTCGATCGCTTGCACAATGGCCTGCTTTTCCGGCGCAATGGCCGGTTTCTGCAGCAGATCCGCAGGTGCAGCTGTATAACGGCAGCCTGTTGCCAAGAATAGGAGCAAGCAAACGCTGCTAAGCAGCATTCCCCATCGCATGTTTTTCCCGCGCCTGCGCTTGGCATTTGTATAACTTGCGTCATCCAACTTTCCAGCCTCCTCGTGCATGAACCCTTGTTAAGCTACTTGATCGGCAGTGACTAATGTATAGCCCATTTGCTCCAGTTCATCAATAACCTCCGGTAAAGCCTTTACCGTGTTCTTGATATGCTTGCCGCCAAAAGAATGCATTAATATTATACCACCGGGCTTCGCCTCGTTTTTTATCATTTTACAGATGTTGTCTGCCGAGGTTCCTGCCCAGTCCCGCGTGTCGATGGTCCAACCGATTAATTCGCGATTATTCGCTTTCAACAAGGTCTTGAGTATGTCCGATACGGCGCCATAAGGAGCGCGGAACATAACCGGCGTAAACCCTACCGCTTTCTTGATTGCAGCATCCGCTGTGTTCACTTCCTCGATTATTTGTTTCTTATTCAGCTCAGATAAGTCTTTATGGTTGTATGTATGATTGCCGACCGCATGCCCTTCGTCCACGATGCGCTGGAGCACCTCCGGGTTTTTACTTACTTGCTGTCCAACTACAAAAAAGGTAGCCTTTACTTCTTTTTCCTTCAGGATATCCAAAATCGCGGTCGTGTAACGGTTATCCGGGCCGTCGTCGAACGTGAGCGCGATCAGCTTAGCCCCTTTCCCTTTAACCGGCTTCGCTTCTGTAACGGGCTGATCAGGCTTGTCCAAGTGATCATTGTCCGGCTTGTCCGATTTGCCGCTGCTTCTATCCGGTGTACCGGTTGATGATGCGCCCTGAGCCTGTTCCAAGCCCCCATTCGAATCCCCCTCCAAATGGCCGTTGATAACTCCGCTTCCAGCCCCCGCAGCATTGCCGGCGATAACAACATCGCCTTTGTTTTCCATCCCGTCTGCTGTCTGCGGCCCCTTCTCGCCATTTCCCCCGTTCATTACCGGCTTGCTGCTGCCGGCTGTCATAAGCGATGACAAGCCTAACGGCTTACTAACCGCACAACCGCCAAGCCATACCATTACTGCTGCCAGCATGAACAGCACCATCACCCTGCGTCGACGCTTTTTTTCTCTCCCCATCCCGCTCACCTTCTATTCCTCACTGATAGCTTCATCTTAATGGAATAGTCGTTTTAGAGAGTTACAAATTAGTAACACCTTTCGAGCGCAGCTGACACCCTTGTCGAAACCGCAGCAGCAGCATCTGGCACTGAACTCAGTTGGAACCGATAAGAAACAAAAACCCCCTCTGCTCCGTTTAAGTCGGTTCAGGGGGGCGTATTTTTTACAAAGCGTCTGGAACTAGACACAATCACAAGCTAAACCACCAAATTCCCATTCCAAAAGTCCCGGCGTCACATGGACAATCGTTGATTACGGCTCAATTTCTACCTCTTCTGAGACTTTATTTTCTGTGGATATTTATCACTTGCCGTAAGTCAGCGCAAGCTTAGCGAACATATCCTCAAGCGTAAACCGGGCATCTACGTAATGATAGACGCGGATCATTCTTTCCTTCTGATCATGCACGTAATACATATCCTCTGTAATTCGCGGAGCGGGCTTTATTTCATAGCCGTAATCATGCTCATCCAGCAGCAAGCTGATTGCCGGAGAATCGCCAAGCGACCACATTTCTCCTTTTGGCCAAGGGGAATTTTGAAAAGCTTCGGCAGCCCAGTTATTGAAATCAATCAGCTGCTGATACAAATAGTTTCCGATTTCGCCGTACGGCTTCACTTTGTACGCCAATTCCGCAATGCTCACCCGCATCGTCGTATACACGGTGTGCGGAACTTGCCAGAGCTCGACTTTTGAATCAAAAACCACATTAGTGGAATCGATGTCATTAAGCAGGTTATACTCCCAACCGCCTTCAGGATAGTGTCCTCCCCCGATCCAAATCACGGTCAGCTTATCCGCAATGCTTGGCTCCATCAGAAGGGCGGAAGCCATATCGGTCAGCGGTCCCAAGAACACGACATAAAGCGGTAAAGGATCATCCTTAAGCGCCTCGAGCACGATGGCTTCAGCCCCCTCCGAAATCCGAGGATCTGTCTCCTTCTCCAACGCTTTGGCTGCCCCTTTATAAACCGGCACTTGTCCTTGAAGGTCCATGATCGATAAAACCTTCTGGATTTCATCGTAGCTCTGCTGCATCGTATCCTTCCGATTCATCATGGAAGCTGTTTTTTCGAATTGGGCCGCAATAATCCCTTTTATTTTGAAACGCGGCGTAAGCAGCGCATGGACAATGGCAAATTGGTCATCGGCCTCGTTTTTGGCATCGGTATTGATGATTAGCCGAATTTTTTTGGATTCCGGAATATCAAATGGCAATTTCATCGCTTCGTTCCTCTTTTCTTATTGTTGCGGCTTCATGTGTATATTCATACTCAAACCGGTAATCGCCTGATCCCGCTTCGAGCCTTACTCCCTCAACGCATTGCCCGGCGTGCGAAATACCGCCCACATATTCCAGCAGCATGCCATTCTCCTTCACTGCTTCGAGCGTCGCTCCCGGCAGTACGATTTCAGCCGTCGTATTGGCCGGAATCGTCACGCGGATAGCCATTCGCCCGTTCTCCGCCTTCTCCCAGCGGGAGCGGACTGTGCCGTACATTGTCATTAAGCTTCCTTCCGCCCAGGTCAGCCCTTCGCCAGGCTGCGGCCGAATGATGATTCTTTTGTAGCCTGCACCCTTCTCGTCCGTGTCGATGCCGGCTACGCTGCGGTAAAGCCAATCGCCGATTGCGCCGTAAGCATAATGGTTGAAGGAGTTCATGTCGTCGCTCCAGAAGGAACCGTCCTCTTTAATGCCGTCCCAATGCTCCCATATCGTCGTCGCCCCTTTGGACACCTGATACAGCCAGGAAGGGTAATCCTGCTGGAATAACAGCTTGTAAGCCACCTCGCTGCTGCCGAGGCCGCTGAGCACATGGTTCAAATACGGCGTGCCGACGAAGCCGGTCGTAAGGTGATACTTGTTTTCCTTCAGCAGGTCCAGCAGCTTTTGAACGGCGCGCTCCTTCGCTCTTCCATCAAGCAGTCCGAACATCAGACCTAACAGCTGCCCGGTTTGGGTCGGAACGGTTAATCTGCCGGAAGGCGTGACAAACTCCTCGTTGAACGCTTTGCGAATGCCCGCGTACAGCTCGGCATAATGGGCTGCATCCTCGTTCCGCTGAAGGACGGCAGCCGTTTTTTGCATAATGGAAACGGAGTACGCATAGAAAGCGGTTGCGACATAATCGGTATCCGTCGCGCCCAAATAACTGTTCTCTTTGGCGTCGAGCGCAAGCCAGTCGCCGAAATGGAAGCCCGTATTCCAGAGGTATTCATTATCGCCCTGCCTGCGGATGTAATCGACCCACGCCTTCATGCTTTCATATTGCGTTTCGAGTATGCGCGTATCACCATAGCAAACATAGATCGTCCAAGGACAAATGACGGCAGCATCGCCCCATGCGGCGGATGAGAACGGAGGCGGGAAATTCGGATCCGGCTTGCCTTTGCTGAGTACATTCGGAACGACAAACGGAACGCCGCCCTCGGCATTCTGGTCAACCTTCAAATCGCCAAGCCACTTCGTAAAGAATGGCGCCACATTCGCCAAATACGCGGCCGTCCGTACGAAAACCTGCGCGTCCCCCGTCCAGCCCAGTCGTTCGTCACGCTGCGGACAGTCTGTCGGCACATCCAGAAAATTACCCTTCATCCCCCACAAAATATTGTGCTGCAGCTGGTTGACCATCGGATCGGAGCAGGAAAAATCGCCTGTCATCTCCATGTCGGAATGGAGGACGACGCCCGTGAAATCCTCTAACTTGACCGGCTCCTCAAACCCGATTAACCGGATATACCGGAAGCCCTGGAATGTGAAATGCGGCTCGAAGGTTTCCGCTACGCCGCCCTTCAGCACGTAACGGATCGTTTGCTTCGCCTTTCGAATATTGCCCAAGTAAAAGTTCCCTTCCCGGTCCAAAATCTCGGCATGATGGATTTCAACCTCACTGCCGGCCTCCCCGCGCACAGTGAAACGAACCCATCCCACCATGTTCTGTCCCATGTCGACGACCGTATCGCCGCCCGGCGTACGAATCAGTTCGATCGGCTTCAGTTCCTCTATCTTGCGAACGGGCACATTTTCCTGTGCTATTATAATTTCTTTGGTATGCGTGATCGTCTCGACAGGCTGCCAATCGCGAGCGTTATAGCCTGCAAGGCTCCAACCCTTTTGTTCCAAGCGGGCATCGTAGCTCTCGCCATGATAAATCTCGGACATGAGGATCGGGCTGCCTGCCGCTTTCCAGCTGTCATCTGATTCCACGACTATTTCCCGTCCATCCTCCATCACGATATGAAGCTGCAAGAGCAGCGCTGTGCAATCGCCATAAAGCGACTTATCGCCGGTCCACCCCAAGTACCCCTTATACCAGCCGTTTCCGAGCAGCGCCCCAAGCGCATTTTCTCCCTGACGCAGCATCGCTGTGACATCGTAAGCTTGGTACTGCAGGCGATGATCATAGCTGGTCCAGCCTGGAGCAAAGTAATCGCTGCCTACGCGGCTGCCGTTCAATTCCAGCTCGTAGACGCCGAGCGCTGTTGCAAAAATACTTGCAGAACGGACAGCGCCGTCAACGCGGAACGGCCTGCGCAGCATCGGAACCTGCTCCGAGTCCTCGGCGAACAGGGCCGCAGGCGCGCTGATCCAATCGGCCTGCCATTCCGAGGAAGCAAGAATCCCCATTTCCCAATAAGCTGGAGCAGACCATCCGGAGTCTTCTCCATTTATATTCCAAGCACGTACGCGATAGTAGTAACGCCTTTTCGAAGCCATTTCCAGCGCTATCGGCACGACATGAGCCGAGCGTTCCGATTCCATCCGTCCCGAATCCCATAAAAGCTCGTCAAACCGGTCATCCGCCGCTACCACCAGCCGGTAAGCGGCTTGCAGAGTTCCTCTTGCATCCGATTGCAGCTTCCAGCTTATGCGGGGCTGAGGCGTGTTCAGTCCAATCGGGTTTTGCTTGTATTCACAGCGCAGATCAGTAATCGCAAACATATTCATTCCCGCTCCCTTATCGATAATGAAATAGAAAATCCCACCTCCCATGGATGGAAGGAGGGATTTGAGATATCCGTTTGCTTTATTTGCCGTTAGCCGCTTTCCACGCATCCAGCTGTTTTTGCTTCTCAGCGATAATTTTATCAAGCCCTGCCGCCTTCAGCTTCTCATTGAATTCGCCGATCAAAGCGGTATCCAGCGATCCGGACTCAAGACCGAGTTTGTATTGATTAACGACGTTTGTTG
>DATJKM010000007.1:0-24101 GCA_035491515.1 Candidatus Udaeobacter sp.
GGTAAGGCAACGGACTTTGACTCCGTCATTCTCAGGTTCGATCCCTGAATCCCCAGCCATTTATATGCGGAAGTGGCTCAGCGGTAGAGCATCGCCTTGCCAAGGCGAGGGTCGCGGGTTCGATTCCCGTCTTCCGCTCCAATATTTCACATCCAAACACCTTGCGCTGCGGGGTGTTTTTTTGTTATGAATAAGAGGGAAATGAATGATGAGGGAGGCAGTCATGCGTAAATTAGTATTTTTTGTAGGCGGAGCAGGAGCAGGTAAGACGACGTTAGCGAAGGCTTTGGCGAAGAGGCGGGGTGTGTCCATACTCGATATGGATACGGTGCTGAGGCCGGCTGCGGTTGCGCTTATGACGCAGGCGGGGCTCGATCCGAGCGACCGGGATTCCAGCTTCTACAAAACGCTCTGCCGTGATTTAGGCTACCGCATTACGATGGATGCCGCACTCGAGAATATTGCGATTGGCGGGGATATTTTTGTAATTGGGCCCTTTACAAAAGAAACAGAGACCCCGGATTGGATCGAGCAGGAGCTCTCTGCAATCGGGGCCTCGTTAGTTGATGTTGATGTGAAGGTTGTATTCGTTTATCTCCAGAATGACAAGCTCCATTACGAGCGAATTGTTCAAAGAGGCTCTGTACTTGACCAGTACAAGCTGGACAACTGGAGCGAGTTTAGCCGCTCGCTGGTGAAGAGAGAGCTGAAATGGCGCATTCCAGCGTCCTCTGTTCTTTATTTTGACAACTCTCAAGGTCTGGATGAGCAATCGTTAGCATCGCTAGAGCAGTTCGTATACGGAGGCTCCTTCTAAATCGCTGCGCGGCTATTGAGGCTTACGAGCAGATAGTTCAGCGAAAAGAGCTTTCGTCTTGGCGGCGTCCTTATCATTGAAAATAACGTACAAGCCATCTAATTGGATGAATATGTACGGCGGTGAATTTTTGAATACATAGAGCTTGGAAGCTCCCAGCTTTTCTAACGAGAAATTGCCTCTGGCATATTCGGCCGTGGCTGTACCATTCGTTCTAAAACCGCTAGGGAGCTCTGCTTCCAGCGTTATTCCTTTCACATCGCTCATATTGAAGCTGTAATCGTACAGCGGGTAATCGATGGAGACGATGCCGCTTTCCTCAAACATTAGAGCTGGAGACGAATGGTCGGACTGAGCGGCAAAGGCAGCAAGTGGGATGACGATAGCAAGAGCAAGCACGATCCCGCCGTATTGAATCCATTTTCCGCCTCGCGTGGCCATATTAACGGTTGTACCGATTCCAATGCGCCTAGGCACTATGACAGCTTTATCATTAGGGTTAAAATAGGTGGAGCCGTTGATCCAGTATCCGTCGTCATCGGTCGGAATGCCTTGGCCGTCCGTCTCTGCAAGACTCACCTCTAAAGCGCGCACCTTGTTATGTACGAAGAAGATGCTGCCAAGCGGTATAAGGGATACCATCACAATGCCAATAATCCATTGTGTAAAGCTGAGCGAGCTTTCCGTCGTCAAGATCATATAAGCAACCAACGCGTTAATGCTTTCGAAAGTAGCAAGGATAGGCCATAGGATGGACCAATAGCGCCGCGCTGCACAGTTGATAGCAGCATCGATGTCGGGGTTTTCGCTGTATACCTTCGTCTTCATTTTGCCAAAAGCGGAGTAAATGACGTATAGGATGACGGTCATCGCGAGTGAAGCGAATCCGGTCATTTTTAAGAGCACATCTGTGTTCTTGAAAGAGAGGAGGATCGGGACGACGGATAGGAGAGCGGGAATTAAAAACCAATAGGGAGAAGCGAGCATCGATTTTTTTAAGAGTGTTACTTTTGTGTCGATGCGAATGATTCGTTTTTCTCCGACAAACCATTCGTTTTCTCGTTTAAGCGCAGTCGCTTTATGATGGATTTTGTTGAAGGGGAGTTTTGACGTATAGAGGAAAGCAGCAAACCAAAGAAACATATACATAAGCGCTAATGAGAAATATTGACCAAGCAAGAAGAACGGCGTTAAGGTAGTTAGCGTTATAAAGCCATAGATGGTGTACAATTTTTTGTATTCGGATTGAAGCTGCTTAATGGAAGCATCCTCCAGGGCATGCGAAGGAAGGATTACACCAAACAAAATATGGTTGCTCGGCTTTGCTTGCTTCAGAAACATAACGAGAATAAAGATATACGCGATTACGGCTGGAATGATCAAAAAAAGATTGTTCATGAAAAGCCTCCTATTCTGGTAGGGGATGATGTTTGCTGGCAGCGGCAGTAAAGATGCTTGAGCAAATTCGCATGAATTCGTCTCGCTCGATACCCTTGAGGCTGGCCTCCGATATGACAAGCTTTAATTCGCGCTCCAGCTTTTGGTTGAAGTCGGCTTGCTTGTTCCATACCGTACATACTTTGGCGCCATGCCGCCGATCGATGGAGATGAACCCCTCGTTTTTCAAAAGGGCATACGCTTTGTTTACCGTCATAGCATTGACGCTTAAATCATCCGCGAGCTGCCTCACTGTAGGCAATTTCTCGCCGTATTCGAGTCCGCCTACGCCAATTCCGATGACGATTTGGTTGCGGAGCTGCACGTAGATCGGTATATCGCTGTTGTAATCAAGCTTCATAA
Source organism: Candidatus Udaeobacter sp. (assembly GCA_035491515.1). Taxonomy (GTDB): domain Bacteria; phylum Bacillota; class Bacilli; order Paenibacillales; family Paenibacillaceae; genus Pristimantibacillus. Next base: position 2,618 of record DATJKM010000007.1, read on the forward strand.
TCATCGGATCACCCCTTGCAGCAAAGTATTATTTGTATCGCATATGGTAATACATAAAGGACGTATTGTCAAAAATCCGGGTGGGATATTTTGGAAAAGTTGTCCCTGGAATGGCTGTAATAAGCAGAAACGTATTTTCCAATCCATTGTTAAATGGCATAAAGCATTCGCCCAAAAACAACCTTAAGGAGAAACTATTATGACTACGATTATACGATTCGGCATTATAGGTACGAACTGGATTACGGAGAGATTTATCGATGCGGCACGCGAGGTTGAGGGCTTTGCGCTTTCGGCCGTCTATTCGCGTTCGGCAGAAACAGGTGATGCTTTCGCAGCGAAGCATGGTATTGCTGCTGTGTTTACGGATGTGGATGAGATGGCGGCAAGCGGCCTCATTGATGCCGTCTATATTGCAAGTCCTAACTCCTTTCACGCGGGCCAGGCTATCGCTTGCATGAATCATGGAATTCATGTGTTGTGCGAGAAGCCGATTGCTTCGAACGCACATGAATTAAAGCAGATGATTGCGGCTGCTAAGGAAAAAGGCGTACTGTTGATGGAGGCGCTAAAGTCGACGCTGCTTCCGGGCTTTAAGGCGGTGCAGGACAACATTCAGAAGCTGGGAACGGTTCGGCGCTATTTTGCGAGCTATTGCCAGTACTCTTCGAGATACGATGCTTACAAGGCAGGAACTGTGCTTAACGCCTTTAACCCGGTGTTCTCGAACGGAGCGCTAATGGATCTGGGCATTTATTGCGTATACCCGCTTGTGGCTTTATTCGGCAAGCCCGATGCTATTAAAGCAACCGGCGTTATGCTGGAATCCGGCGTCGATGGCGAAGGCAGCATCGTACTGCAATATGCAGGTATGGATGCAGTCATTATGTATTCGAAAATTACCCACTCCTCGCTGCCCTCCGAAATTCAAGGCGAGAATGGAAGCATTGTAATCGATAAGATTAGCGAAGCCGAAAAGGTTGAAATTCAATACCGTAACGGATCGGTAGAAGATATTTCGCGGGAGACAAGCAGCAAGTCCATGTATTACGAGGCTAAGGAATTTATCGATTTGATAAAAGCTGGACGCACCGAATCATCGGTGAATACGTTTGAAACTTCGCTCACAACGATGGAAATTATGGATGAGGCGAGAAAGCAGATCGGACTCGTATATCCAGCGGATGCCGTAGAATTGAAATAATGGTGCAATGGAGCGGTGAATAGCTAAGGCTGGCTGCCAAAGGGTTCCACATCGATGAATATGGTTTACGGCATCGGCTCATATACGTAACATTACAACATACTGGATACGTTCGGCTTTGCTTTAAAATCGATTTTTATTATTGTGAATGACGAAGAGCGTAAAATCTATAAGGATCCCAAAACCGACAACGGCGTGAAAAAATCGCAAACGGGTTTAGTACACGACACGGAGGAGGCAGGGAGCTAACCTACCTACACCGGAGATTGCCGATGACAGATGAAAGATGGAAGATGAAAGATGAAAGATGGAATTGCGCAAACCGTTTAAGTTGATTTAATCGAACTAATCCGAGCAGTTGCAAAGAAAAAGGGCAAATAAGTTGGTTTTGCCGACTTATTTGCCCTCTTTTTTATCTGTCTTCTTAAAAACCCGATTTAAGTCGACAATATCGAACTAATCGGGGGTAAACCAGACTGCATTCGCAATTAGTTGCTTAAAATCGAACTAATGAGCTTTCAAACGGCAGAGTTGGAGATCGTTTAGCTTAGAAGCCTGAAATATCGAAAATTACCGATGACAGATGAAAGATGATAAATGATAAATGATAAATGATAAATGATAAATAGTTGAGTCCATATAATTGTGTAAAATGATGAACTTCATAGAAAGTAAGCCATGAAGCAAATACTCATCTAGAAAAAGATGTCCAGACTATTCCAGAGGAGAGTATTTATTCATGGCTCAATATCAGGTTATACTAAATCACCAATTTTTAAACCAATTGTTTATCGGAGAATCTCGTGACGCAGGAGGGAGAGTGTTTAGCTCAGGAGTCCTGAGTTAACTTTACAGCCAAATTAGAAATTACTAGCTAGACTGCCAAATTACAAATTGTAAATTAGAAATTACAAGTTAGAAATTACAAGTTAGAAATTACAAGTTAGCTAGACAGCCAAATTACTAATTACTTTACTAATTACTATTTACTAATTACTAATTACTATTTACTAATTACTATTTACTAATTACCAATTACTAATTTCCAATTGCTCTTGGAATTTTCACATATAGGTTGACAAATGCTGGGCGGTCGGATTATTATGATGTAAATCAAATGAAGGGAGGCCGATGAATATGTTCCATCCTAATTTACAGATTAACGCAGCTTCATATAGCAAGTCCATATCATCGGCCTCTGCGGGGCCTGTGACTATTTTCTAAGATTTTGCATGCTGTATGCTGCGATGCTTAGGAAATATAGGCGCAAGTTAAGCCATGGACATCAAGAGGTCCATGGCTTTTTTGTGTTCATTTGATTTTAAGGAGATTACCAAGTATGAATGAAACGTATTACAGGAAGGTTCAGCTGCCCTCGGGAGAGGTGCATGTTTATGCGGGACCGGAGCTATTCGCGTCCTTAGATTATAAAGTGTTTGAAATGGCGAACAACAACCTGCAAATTCCGAACCAAGCCTATATGAGCTATACCCCAGACGTGCATGTTGGAGTGGGCACCTGTATCGGTACGACAGCGGTGTGGCATGCGAACGACGGCTTCGTATCCCCCTCCATTGTAGGCAGCGATATTGGCTGCGGGATGCGCGTACAACTTACAAGCCTCCATAAGGATGATTTGAAAGAGGTAAAGCTGCGGCGGAAGCTGGTCAAAGCGATTGAAAAATATTTGCCGGTCGAAGAGCATGCAAGAGGGCATTTCTCAGATATTCGACTGGAGCATGTCGTGAAGAAGGGCTTGCACGGCTTGCCGAAAAAATATATTCCAGATGCATACACACCGCGTAAAGCAAGCTCCTTAACGCATGTGGAAAGCAGCCGCTTTTATTTCGATGAGGAAGTACTGAATAAGTTTCCTGAAGTTATTTGGCATCGCTCGCATCGCCAGCTTGGCACGCTTGGCGGCGGCAATCATTTTGTTGAGATCCAAGCGATCGAAATTGCGGAGGAAAACCGTGAAATCGCGGAGGCGTGGGGGCTATTTGACGGCCAGGTCGTCATTATGATTCATTCCGGCTCCCGCGCTTGGGGCGGTGCGGTCAGTCAATATTGCGGTACCGATATCGCGAAAATGATGCGTCATGAGGAAATGGGCACCGCTGATCCTAAGCTGCTGTACGCCCCGCTCTCGCACCCGCTCGGGCAAACTTACGTGAATCTAATGTACTCGGCATTAAATTATGCGGTCGTGAACCGTCACTTGATTGCTTATGCGGTCCGGGAAGCCGGCAAGGATGTGTTCGGCCCGAAATTCGAAATGCGGACGCTGTATGACCTTATGCATAATTATGCGTGGGAGGAAGAGCATGATGAACATGCGTACTTCGTTCATCGGAAGGGTGCGACTAGAGCGCTTCCTGCAGGGCATTCCGATAATCCGGAGCCTTATCGCAGCACGGGGCATCCCGCGCTTATACCGGGCTCTATGGGAACAGCTTCATATATCATGGTCGGCAGTGCTGAAGGAAAAGCGAATTACTACTCCATCTGCCACGGAGCAGGACGAATCCGATCCCGCAATGCAACGAAGCAGCTGGTGACGGCAGAAGAGGTCGCTGCGGCGATGCGGATTGGGACGGCAGAAGAGATCGTCGTGAATCAGCGTTCGCTTGAGTCGCTTATCGACGAATCGCCTCAGGCGTACAAGGACGTCGATCAAATCATTGAGAGCGTCGTAGGGGCGGGACTCGCGCAGGTTGTTGCGAAATGTAAACCGCTTGCCACTGTAAAAGGAACATAAATAAAGGGATAAAGGAGGTCCGAACAGAATGCTAATCAATAATCTGGAAGTGCAGCCATTAATAAAGAATGAACGCAATTACCCGCACGCATACAAAAGAGAATATTATTGTTCATCGGACCTATCCGCTGGTATTTGAAGGGAAGCGTGCGCCGGCTTCGCGTTAGCCGCATCGCTGTCAATTTCTAATGCCTGACCATGGACGATTATGTCCATGGTCTTTTTTTTGTTAACAAGCTGCTTAAAGGAGTGATCGAATTGAACAACATACGAGCTGATATTTTACTGGAGCTGGATAAAATCGAGCAGGAGGAGCAGGTTCGCATCCTCTATGCCTGCGAATCGGGAAGCCGGGCGTGGGGCTTTCCATCCAAGGACAGCGATTATGACGTACGCTTCATCTACATCAGGCCGGTGGAATGGTATTTATCCATTTTTAATAAAAGAGACGTTATCGAGCGGCCCATCAGCAACATGCTCGATATTAACGGCTGGGATTTAAAGAAAGCGCTGAACCTGTTTCGCAAATCGAATCCGCCGCTGCTTGAATGGCTGCAATCACCGATTCCGTATTACACGAAATACACGGTCGCGAAGCAAATCCGCAGCATTTCTCCGTTAACCTTTTCGCCTAAGTCATGCATGTACCATTATCTCAATATGGCGAAGGGAAACTACAGAGATTATTTGCAAGGAGAGCAAGTGAAGATCAAGAAATACTTCTACGTGCTAAGGCCGATTTTGGCTTGCGGCTGGATTGAGACTTATCATACGATGCCGCCGATCGAATTCGACCGTTTGGTAGAAGCGCTCATTCCGGAGGGAAGCCGGCTGCGGATGACAATCGAGCAATTGCTGAAGCGCAAGAAAGCGGGCGAAGAGCTGGATTACGAGCCGAAGCTTCACCCCATTAACGACTATTTGGAGGAGCGAATCGCTCATTTCGAACGAACGGCCTTGGCGCTGGGGCTAGGGGCGGGTGCGCAGGATGAGCAGCTCGACGCCCTGTTCCGCAGCGCTTTACAAGAGGTATGGGATTAATGGTTATTGCGGCTAATTTACAGGCAAGGGGAAGGTAAAGAAGATGGCTATTGTACAAGTGAAGTCGACGAACCCGGACTTTTCGTTCGTCATCAAGAAAAATCCGCAATCCGGCATGCTGCTCCGTGCCGTCCGCAAAGGGATGGCCTACGGCTGGTATACGGATGAAGGGACATTCAACGTTTATTTTAAAGATGCGGACAATGAGGTTTCGTATAAGCAGCATGCGAAGGATCAATTCGAATATCTCAATGTATCCCGCTACAATACGCCTTTGTTTGTGCTGGGAGCGATAAACGAATTTTTTGCGGCGCCGCTAAAAACGCGGGACGCGCGGGACTCGGAGCAATACGAGCATTCCTTCCATATCAATATGATTCATATTGAGCTCCTGCGGTATATTCATTTTTTTGAGAAGCATCTTACAGACTATTCGTTTGAACCGACGCATCAAGCGCATAAGAGCTATTCGCTCACCATTAAGACAAAGAAGAGTTTATATGAGCTTATGCATGTTGTCAGTGTGCTCTGCTTGTTTCTGTCGATGTTCAGTGATGAATATATCGATATTTCCGATGATATTTTGATCAAATATGTGAAGAGCATTCAAATTATAGATGCGCCTTTCTACATACGCAGCCTGTTTGCCCGCAACTTTCTGGCATCCAGAGATCGGTTCAAGAAATATAAGGAGGAGCTTGAGAAGACGGATCGCTATGCGATTCAATTAGCCTTTGGCGGCACGGCGCAGCAGCGGAGAAGCTATATCGGAAGCGTGCTGCCGTTCGATAAATCGATACTGGACGTAGGCTGCGGAGAAGGCTATTATGCGATTCCGTTTGCTTCCAAGATTGAGGAGGCCAGCTATTATGCCGTTGATATTAATGAAACATTGCTAGAGGCGGTAGAGAGGAAGGCGAAAGCGAAGGCGCTTGACAATATTGCAACCTTCCCTTCTATCGATCGCTTTCTGGAGGAATATAACGGCGAGCAGGTGGATGTCGTTTTGACAGAGGTTATTGAGCATATGAGCTTGGAAGAGGCGGGGGCGCTTATCCGGCAAATTTGCGGACAGGTCGATTTTGATCATTTTGTGCTGACGACTCCTAATGCGGAGTTTAATGCTTTTTATGAGCTTAGCGATTTTCGTCATGATGATCATAAGTGGGAGCTAGGGAGATCGGAGTTTGAGAAGTGGCTGCTTGATGCGATTAATGATCAACCTGTTGAATGTAAATTTGTTGCAATCGGCGATGGCGTAAATGGCATTCAGACGACGCAGGGCGCTATTTTGAGGAAGAGGGGGTACAGCGAAAGTGGAGATTAGAACGAGAGTTCATACGATATATATGCTGATCGGTTCGACGGAATGCGGTAAGACAACGTTCGCGAACGAAGTGCTGATGCCGCAGCTGCGGTTCAATGACGACGCCAAAGGCGCGAGAGCCAATGTGCAATATATTTCGTCTGACAGCATCCGCCAAGAGCTGCTTGGGTACGAGTATGATAAATATGATCAAGTGATGCTGGAAGCAAGCGAGCAAGCTTTCCGCCTTTTGTTTGAGAAGCTGCGGCTGGTGACGGCGTATCCGATTAATGCGGAATTTGTTGTTGTGGATACGACGGGCTTGTCGGAGGATTTTCGGGCGAGGGTGAAGGCAATAGCGAATGAAAATAACTATAACCTGGAGGTTGTGCTGTTCGATTACCGGAAGCGGGACGATTATTATACTTCGGAGCGGTCGCAGAAGCTGATCACGAGCCATATTAACCGTTTGCGCAAGGAGGTACTTGGCTCGCTCTCAAGGGAGCGGTACTCGAAAATTCATAAAGTGCGCGCCAAGGACTTTTATTCACCGGCTGATCGCATAGCCAATCCTGAATACAAGGTCGTCATTGAGGATGCCGACGACTATTTGGCTGCTATATTGCCGCTTGATCAGAAGACGATTATAGTGGGCGACGTTCACGAAAGCGTGGATGAGCTGAAAAGCCTGCTCGTTAGCCACGGCTTTCAATTGGAAGGAAATCAGCTGATTGAGACGGGGAAGGTTAGCGGTACGAAGGTATTGCTTGTTGGGGACTGGATCGACAAGGGGAAGCGCACGAAGGAAACGATTGATTTTCTATACGCCAACCAGGATCGTTTTTTGTTCGTTTTAGGCAATCACGAAAACTTCGTCTATAAATTTATGCGCGGAGAAATTAAAGGCGTCGATGAGGAGCTGCGGCAGGCATACTTCGATTCGACAGAGGTGCTTAGAAACGATGAAGAGCTGCTTCAAAGGTTTAATCACCTCGTATCGCTGTCGAAGCCTTTCTACAAAATGGCAGGCAAGAGAGGGCCGTCCTACTATGTTACGCATGCGCCATGCGAGAATAAGTACATTGGCAAGCTCGATCCGAACTCCGTGCGGCATCAGCGTAATTTCCGGATTGACCGCTCAGCGCCGCTTGAGGAGCAGCTGTCGTTCCTGAAGCGGGATGCGGCAGCCAATCAGCCTTATCACGTATTCGGACATGTCGCAGCGAAAAACGCCTTCCGGATTAAAAATAAAATTCATATCGATTCCGGTGCGGTGCACGGTAATGCGCTAACCTCTGTAACCCTTTCGGTTAAACCGTTTTTCAAAACGCAAAAGGCAGCGCAAGCGGTAATGGAAGGCGAGCTGCGCACCCTCTTCCAGGAAGAGCGCAAGGTGTCGCTGCAGGATCTGGATGACGAAGAGGTCCGCAGACTGCAGTACTGCTCACGCAATAAGGTCAACTTCATTTCGGGTACGATGGCGCCCGCAGACAAGGATGAAGCTGCGCATGAGCTGGAGTCGCTGAGGAAAGGACTGGACTATTTTGCGGAGCGCGGCATTGCGGAGGTTGTGCTTCAGCCCAAATATATGGGTTCCAGATGCAATGTTTATTTGCACGCTGATCCCGAGCAATGCTTTGCGGTTAGCCGCAACGGCTACAAAGTCAACAAGATTGACCTTTCGGCTGTGTATGAGGAGCTGCTGCAAAGGTTCGGAAGTTATATGAAGGAAAATGGCATCGCGATGCTGCTTCTGGACGGAGAGCTGCTGCCGTGGCAGGCGCTCGGTGAAGGTCTCATTGACCGGCAATTTAAGCCGATCGAGAAAGCGCTTGAGACAGAGCTTGCTTTCCTGAAGGAAAACGGGTTTGAGGAGGCCTTCGCGAAGCTTGCGCACGATTACAAGGAAAGCGGCTTCGAGAAGGATCAGTTCCACCTTAGCAAAGGGGCGCTAAATGAAAAGTATGGTCTTAATGTCTACCAAAGCTATAAGCATGTTCATTCGATATTGGAGAAGCATATGCCGCTTTCCGATCATGTGGAAGCTTATGAAACGTACAAGAAGCAGCTTGAGCTGTATGCGGAAGCCGGCGAGCCCTTGTACAAGCCGTTTGCCTTGCTGAAAATCGTATACGTTGACGGAACAGAAACGCTGCCCGATTGGAAGACATCCGAGATGTACCGTTTTCTCTCTGACGACCCGTTCATCACGCTAGAGCTTTCCTCGCCTGACAGCTATGAGCAGGCGGAGCAGTATTTCGCCACCCTCACCGTGGATAATCATATGGAAGGTGTCGTCATCAAACCGGAAATGCCGGAGCCGAACACGGTTTCGTATATGAAGGTGCGCAATGCAAACTACATGTCTATTATTTACGGGTACGATTACCGCTTCCCGCATAAATACAATAAGCTGCTGAAGCAGAAGAGCATCAATCTAAAGCTTCGCACCTCATTGAATGAGCATCGGCTTGGGCAAAAAATGCTGTCTATTCCGTTTGCAGCAATCGCGCCGGACAACGAGTCGTATCAAGCAGCTGTTGCCAATCTATTATTCGAGGTTGCCAAAGAAAAGGAAATTGACCCGCGTTTGTAAAAACGGCTGCATTGGATTAAAATTCTCCACTTATTTGAAAATTTATTATGGAATATATCGGAATTCTATGAAATAATCATATAAGTAAAAAGTCCTAGTAAATAGCAAAGTTGTCGAAAGACAATGACGCAAAGCCAACGGGCCTAAAGGGAGTTTCCAAAGGTGGCTGGGTTGCCATAAGGATGAGTGATAAAACGCTTATATCCTCTTCCTCAACTCTTCTAGTTACCGCATAAGCTACACATAGGAAGGGATATTAAGCGATGGAACAAAATATTACACGCTTTAACGGCAGCGGCAACAGCTTTGACATGGTTCAAAAAATAGCTAATCTTGGTTACTGGGAATTCGACCATGCCCGCAATCAAACGGCATGGTCGAATCAAATGTTCAATATTTACGGATTGACCTCCGGCTTCCCGATGAAGCAGGATGATTTCTTTAAACTCGTTCATCCCGAGGACCGCGAGCGCGTCCGGCGGCAATTTTACATATCAGTAGAATCAAAAACGGAGTGCACGCAAGAATACCGCATCATTCGCCCAAACGGGGAAGTGAGGTATGTGGCCGAGCAACTGACGTTTATTTTTAATGCACGGAATGAAATAAAGTTGACCATAGGCACGATTCAGGATGTAACCGAATATAGAAATTTGCAGCATCGTCTGACTGTCGAGGAGCAGCACTATAAGTCCATTTTCGAAAATAATCCGGACGCGGTCTTTACATTGGACTTAGACGGCCGTTTTTTGTCATGCAATTCAGCTCTTGAGCAAATGTTCGGTTATTCAAGAGACGAAATCATAGCAGATCATTTCGATCACTTTGTGCATGCGGAGTGCTTGGGTAGAACGATTCATTTTTTTGAGGAAACGGTCAGGACGCTTACGTCCCAAAACTATGATACGACGGGCATTACGAAAAACGGGCAAACGGTCGAGGTTAATGTGACCCATATTCCTATCATTATTAATGATGAGCTTATCGGTGTTTATGGGATTGCTAAAGATATTATGCAGAAAAATAAAATTGAACAATCTCTGAGGGAAGCGGAGCTTAAATATCGCAGCATCATAGAGCAGTCTATTGTCGGCATATTTGTTGCGCAGAAGAACAGCTTCGTCTACACGAACGAGCAGCTGGATAAAATGCTGGGATACGACTCATTAATCGGCATGGATGTCGCAGATACGCTTCATACCGATGAGCGGGAAGCGGTCGTTAGTCAGGTTATGCTGTTAACGGAAGGGGAGTCGCTGCCTAATTTTTGCCACCGGGCGATCAAGCGTGATGGTTCCGTCATCCATTGCGAGGTGCATTACAATCGAGTTTCTCATCTGGGGGAGAAAGCGATCATAGGCATCGTCCTGGATATTACGGAACGGAGCAAGGCGCAGGAATTAAATCAGTATTTGGCTTACCATGATTACTTAACCGAATTGCCTAACCGGAGGTTGTTCGAGGAGCAGCTCGACAAGCAGTTAAAGGTGAGCGGGTGTTTTAATCAGAAGCTGGCGGTTATGCTTATTGACCTCGACCGGTTCAAACATGTAAATGATACGCTCGGGCATCCGATCGGCGATGCGCTGCTGAAACAAATCGCCGTCAGGCTAATGAGCATTCTAAGTGACGGGCAAGTGGCCTATCGGATCGGCGGGGACGAGTTTTCCGTTATAATAGCGAATGTGCAGCAGCAGAGCGAAGTGATGGACTTCGCTGACAATGTCATTAAGCTGATTAAAGAGCAATTTATTATAGAAGGGTATGAGCTGAATATAACGGCGAGCATCGGAATCAGTCAATCGCCTGAGGACGGCAGCACGGTGGAGTCTTTGATGAAGAACGCCGATGCAGCTCTTTATTTTGCTAAATCCAAAGGCAGAGACCAGTTTCAGTTCTACTCCTCTTCGCTCAATGTGCAATCATTTAAATTTTTTTCGCTCAGTAACGACCTGCGCAAAGCGCTCGAAAAAGACGAGCTGTTCCTGCACTATATGCCCCGCGTACATGCGCAAACGATGGAAATCGTCGGCGTGGAGGCGCTGCTGCGCTGGAATCATCCGGATTGGGGACAGGTATCGCCGACAGAATTTATTCCGATTGCGGAGGAAACGGGGCTCATCGTTCCGATAGGAGAATGGGTGCTGCGGGAAGCCTGCATGCAGAGCAGGCGATGGCAGAGTATGGGCTTGCCGCCCATTACGGTGTCGGTTAACTTTTCGGTGCAGCAGCTGCTGAAGCGAAATATATTGCAGACGATCGACCGAATTGTCGAGGAGACCGGCTTACCGCCGGAGCGGTTGGAAATCGAAATAACGGAAAGCTCCTTTATAAGCAACGAGAAGGTCGTTACCGAGCTGCTGCTTGAGCTGAAGAAGCGAAAAATTAAAATATCGCTCGATGATTTTGGAACAGGCTATTCCTCACTCTATTTATTGAAGCGATTAGCGCTCGACACGATCAAAATCGACCGGTCGTTTGTGGAGGAGATGATGACGGAGTCAAGCAATAGAAGCATAGTGGAGTGCATTATCCGACTGGCCGGTGAGCTCAAGATGCAGGTGGTGGCGGAGGGCGTTGAGAACAAGGAGCAGTTCAATTACTTGCGGGAGCAGCGCTGCGATGAAATTCAAGGCTATTATTTTAGCCGTCCCGTTGACCCTGAAAGCATCGTTCAATTATTGAGCAAAAGACCGTTTATGGAGCCCGCCTCGCTTCGGCGCAGCAAAGAGCCGGCCGTTAACCGGAGACAATATTTTCGAATCGACCTTACTCATTGTCTTTTGGCTGAGATGACGATTACGATGTTTAAGGGCAGGAGCATAAGACTGGGCAGCACTGAGGTGTTTGTTAGAAATATCGGTCCGGGAGGCCTCCGGTTTATGGTTGGCGTTAAGCTGCCCGTTAACAGCGACATATTGCTGAAGTTCAAGATCCGGATGGATAATCAAATGTACGTGTTATATGGCTTTATAGTCTGGTACAATGAATTAGACAACGATATTCATGAATACGGCGTGCAATTTCAAATGAAAGAGCAGGAGAATGATGATCTCGTCAATGCGCTTAATATTCTCGCCACCCGGCAGCGCGACGGCATTCCGCCTCAAGCTCAAATTTACGTGGGCGATCCCATGCTCCGGATAAAGGAACTGAAAAAGCTTAATTAATAAATACATAGCGTGAAGGTCAGGAAAGGAGGGTTAGGACATGAACGATATCGTAAACAAATTTTGCATCAAAACATTTGGTTCCACGAACCTCGTGACGGAGATCGGCAAGGTGACGAAGGTCGCGAGCAGAACGATCCACGTCGATTGGGGCATGAAAAAATACGTATACCAGAATAAAGATTTCAGATGGATTCCGCTGACGAAAGAGGAAGTGGAAAATAAATATCCGAAATCGAAGTTTACAGAGGATTCGCTTAAACGGGCATTGGCATTTGGTCTGGAGATCAAAGGCGCGCAGCGTTTACCGGAATAAAGTTTGACGTGAGAAGCATTTTGCATTCGGCTAAGACCGGATGCGAAATGCTTTTTTTTTGTTTGGCATAGTGGTTTGTCGAATCGGTCTTTGGGTAAAAGGAAATAGTAGTTATAGACAAAGGAGGTGTGTACCCTGAAATTAACGCCGGAACAGCGTATACAACTGCATGGCTTCAATAATTTAACGAAATCGCTCAGCTTTAATATGTATGATGTGTGCTACACGAGAACAAGAGAAGAGCGCGAGTCCTATATCGCCTATATCGATGAGCAATACAACTCGGACAGGCTGACGAAAATATTAAATACAGTTTCGGATATTATTGGAGCGCATGTGCTCAATATCGCCAAGCAGGATTATGTGCCGCAAGGCGCCAGCGTAACGCTGCTTGTATCTGAAGGACCGGTCAGCGACGGTCCCAATGAATCGTTCGAGGAGTCGCCGGGTCCGCTGCCTGATTCCGTTGTCATGCATTTGGATAAAAGCCATATAACGGTACATACTTATCCAGAATATCACCCGAATGAAGGGATCAGCACGTTCCGGGCAGACATCGATGTGTCTACCTGCGGCGAGATTTCACCGCTTAAAGCGCTGAACTATTTAATTCATTCATTTGATACCGATATTATGACGCTGGATTACAGGGTGCGGGGGTTCACGCGCGACATTAACGGCCACAAGCTGTTTATTGATCATGATATTAACTCGATTCAAAATTACATACCGAAGGAAGAATGCCTCCTGTATGACATGATCGACGTTAATATTTATCAGGAAAACGTGTTTCATACGAAATGCAAGCTGAAGCAATTTGATTTGAACAACTATTTGTTCGGCTATACGAAGGAATCGCTATCGGCCAGGGAGCAAGAGGAAATAACGAGAAGACTGAAGACCGAGATGGACGAAATCTTTTATGGAAAAAATATAAGGAGCTGATTTCTAAATGTCTAACTCACCTCAAAAAAAGCAGGTATTTCCGCCCCAGAACCAAAACAGGCAGCCTGGCATCGAATCAGAGATGAATCCTTTGCCGGTGTTCGAATCGGAGTCGTACTTAGCCGCAGGTAAGCTGAAGGGGAAAGTTGCGATCATTACCGGTGGAGACAGCGGCATTGGCCGCGCCGTTGCGGTCGCTTATGCGAAGGAGGGCTGCGACCTTTGTATCGTCTATTTGAATGAGCATGAGGATGCGAAAGCTACACAATCGGCTGTAGAGAAAGCAGGAGTGAAATGTTTGCTGCTTGCAGGCGATATTGGGGATGAAGCGTTCTGCAAAAATATTGTGAAGCAAACCATAGCGGCATACGGAAAGCTGGACATTGTCGTCAATAATGCGGCTGAACAGCATGTCCGCAAAAAATTAGAGGATATAACCGCTGAGCAGCTGACCGCGACGTTCCGGACGAACGTGTTCGGCATGTTTTATTTGACGATTGCCGCGATGCCGCATTTGAAAGCATCCAGTACGATTATTAACACGGCCTCCATCACCGCTTATAGAGGCAATCCGACATTGATAGATTATTCGTCGACGAAGGGGGCAATCGTTTCGTTCACGCGCGCGCTCGCCGCGAATTTGGCCGGACAAGGCATCCGCGTGAACGGTGTGGCGCCAGGACCGATTTGGACCCCGCTCATTCCTGCGTCCTTTGATGAGCAGTCTGTCTCAACGTTCGGCTCGGATACCCCGATGCAGCGGGCCGGTCAGCCTTATGAGCTGGCGGCCGCGTATGTCTATTTAGCGTGCGACGACTCAAGCTATATGACAGGACAAATGCTGCACCTCAATGGCGGTGAAATCGTGAACGGGTAGAAGCTCGTAATTGAGTTGCGCCTTCACGGCATGCTCCTGCATGATCAGCCCCTTGCTTAAGGAATGCTCCCAAACCTGCTTATCCCATCCTGCTTGTACTTCTTCCCTCCGCTTTATTTGACTATAGCCATGTTCATTCGATACAATTCAAGCTATAGCCAATATTTAACTTGTGGATATGATAGAAGGGAGAATACGAATCATGAGTGGATTTACAAATCATTTTGATAAGTATGCAGAACTAATCGTAAAAATCGGTGTGAACGTCCAGCAGGGGCAAGAGGTATTCGTGACCGGGGCTGTCGATAACGCAGCGCTCGTCAGACTTGTGGCAAGCAAAGCATATGCGGCTGGCGCGAGCAACGTGCATGTCGATTGGACCGACGATTCATTGTCCCGTTTGAAATATGAGAAAGCGGCGGATGAGGTGTTCACGCGGTTCCCCGAATGGGAGACGGGCAAGCGCAATTCGTTCGTAGAACGCGGCGCTGCGTTTATCTCCATCGTATCATCCAGTCCTGATTTGCTGAAAGGGATAGACTCCAGCCGGATCTCAAATTTCCAGAAAGCTTCCGGTCAAGGCTTAAAGGAATTCCGCAGGGCGATTCAGGCTGACAAGGTAAGTTGGACGGTCGTAGCGGCTGCGAGCAAGCAATGGGCGGCTAAAGTATTCCCTGAAGCCGGGGAAGAGGAAGCGGTCGAGAAGCTGTGGAATGCGATTTTTGATTCCGTAAGACTGCATGCGGACGATCCTGTTAAAGCATGGGAAGAGCATAACGCTAACTTACATAGCAAAGGCGAGACGCTGAACAAGAACCATTTTCAAAAATTGCATTACACCGCTCCCGGAACGGATCTTACGATCGAATTGCCGGAGAAGCATATTTGGGTCGCTGCGGGCAGCACGAACGTAAGCAACGTTCCTTTTATGGCGAATATGCCTACGGAGGAAGTGTTTACGGTGCCGCTCAAAACGGGTGTAAACGGCTATGTGTCAAGCACGAAGCCGCTTAGCTACGGCGGCAACATTATCGATCGCTTCAAGCTGACATTCGAGAACGGGCGCATCGTAAAGGCAGAGGCCGAGGAAGGGCAAGAAATATTGCAGCAGCTGGTCGATATCGACGAGGGCTCTCATTACCTTGGGGAGGTCGCGCTCGTCCCTCACGAGTCGCCGATTTCGCAGTCTAACATTTTGTTCTACAACACATTGTTTGATGAGAACGCGTCGAATCATCTCGCAATTGGCAGCGGCTATGCTTTTAATATCGAGGGCGGCAAAACGATGTCTCCGGAAGAGCTTGAGGAGCATGGCGTTAATGCAAGCATTACGCATAATGATTTCATGATCGGCTCCGCAGAGATGGATATCGATGGTATTACGAAAGACGGCACAGTCGTACCGATCTTCCGCAAAGGCAACTGGGCAATTTAACACAAGCATGGAGTAAGGGCTATCTGAAAGAGGCAACTGCTTCTTTTGGATAGCTCTTTTTCTTTTTACTGGGATTCGTGACATATAACCGGAGACTTCCCAGCTTGATATATGACATTTGTCATGTCTTCTTATTGACGTTTATGACTACAATGACCTGACACTTTTCTTTACAATATAGTTAGAATACTGCGTTAGACGTCCGGGATACTCTCCATGCGTCATTTTGAGGAGGAAGAATGCAATGACAGAGCCGAAACAAGCTCACCTAAAAAAAGAAGTTGCCCCATTTGAGAAAACGGATTTAAAGTCGAGTATCAGACAGCTTTTTAACACCTTAGTGCCACTCGTTCTGCTCTGGTATGCCGCTTACTATAGTCTTTCGATATCGTACTGGCTTACTGCTCCTTTGGTGCTGCTTACTTCCGGTTTCGTCATTCGGACATTCATCATCTTTCATGACTGCTGCCACGGATCGTTCTTCAAAAGCAAAAAGGCAAATGACATTATAGGTACCATAACAGGCGTACTTACGCTTGTTCCTTATAGACAGTGGAAAAACTCCCATTCCATTCATCACGCAACGAGCAGTAACCTCGATAAGCGTGGCGTTGGCGACTTGTGGATTCTTACCGTAGAAGAATATGCTAAAGCGCCGCTGATCCGCCGCATTGCATATCGGATGTACCGCCATCCGCTCGTGATGTTTGGTCTAGGTCCAATTGGCGTATTCCTTATTCAATATCGTTTTAACGTTAAGGGCGCAAGACGCAAGGAACGGATGAACACTTATTTGACGAATGTATTGATCGTTGGCTTATATGCATTGCTTGTTTGGGCAATCGGCTGGCAAGCTTTCCTGCTTGTTCAAGGCCCCGTGTTTTTCGTATCCGGTCTGCTTGGCATCTGGTTGTTTTATGTGCAGCATCAATTCGAGGATTCCTACTTTGAATCCGAAGACGAATGGAGCTATGTGAAGGCAGCTGTTGACGGAAGTTCTTACTACAAACTGCCTAAAGTATTGCAGTGGATTACGGGCAACATCGGCTTCCACCATGTACATCATTTGAGCCCGAAGGTTCCGAACTATTATTTAGAGCAGGCGCATAATGCGACGCCGCCGCTGCACAAAGCGACGACGATTACGATAAGCGAGAGCTTGGAGTCGCTCCAATTCCGCCTTTGGGATGAAACGGACAAAAAATTTGTCAGCTTCAAAGGGATTAAGCACCGTCTTCGGAAAGCGAAATCCGAATCGGTTTCAGACCAGCTGAAAGCAACGCGTCCAAGCTTGAAATTCAAGTAGTGTAATATAGAAGCCATGCCGTCACAGGCTGGCTTCTAACTTTTTTGTCTTACAAGGAAAATAAATACTTGAACAAACGTATATGCTAAAATGATTATAACTATAATTGCAATCAAAGCCTGGCATAGGAAAAAGGGTGGACGACCATGAACAAGTGGTATCAGATTTTTCATAAAAATACAGGTTTAAGCCCTTATGTTTGGGTCGTCTTCTGTATTCTGCCTTTTTACTTTATTTTTCGCTCGTCCTCGCCCTATGAGGTCGTTTCCGGCATTATTATGATTATCCTGTTCTTTATTTGTTACCGTCTGTCCTTTGTTTCCAAAGGGTGGCTCGTTTATTTCTGGACGAGTGTGCAAATTGCCATATCGATCGCGATGACGATGTTGTTCAGCTACGTTTATTTTTCGATTTTTTTAGCTTTCTTTATCGGAAATATTCAGAATCGGGCCGGATTTTTCACCCTGTACACGATTCATATCGTAAGTACATTCGTAACGGTCAATTACGGCTTCGCTACGCAAAACAGTTTGTTTTTCACACAGTTTCCGTTCATTCTCATCAGCCTGATCGTCGTTATCCTGCTTCCCTTCAACACGTACAACAAGAATAAGCAGGGGCAGCTCGAAGGAAAACTTGAGGATGCGAATAAGCGGATTTCGGAGCTGGTTAAGCTGGAGGAGCGGCAGCGGATCGCGCGTGATTTGCATGATACGCTCGGGCAGAAGCTTTCGCTCATCGGCTTAAAGAGTGATTTGGCAGGGAAGCTGATGATCAAAAATCCGGCTGAAGCGCAGGCTGAAATCAATGACGTTCGCCAGACGGCGAGAATGGCATTAAAGGAAGTAAGGGAAATGGTTACGCAGATGCGCGGCACGAAGCTTGAGGACGAAATGTTTCGGGTCAAGCAGATTTTGAAAGCGGCCGATATTGCATTCGAGCTCGAAGGCGAATTGAAGCTGGGCAATACGAATCTATTGACTGAGAACGTGCTCAGCATGTGCTTGAAGGAAGCGGTAACGAATGTTGTGAAGCACAGCGGAGCAACCACATGCACCGTTACGATCCAATCATCGCGCACAGAGCTCTTGCTTACGGTGAAGGATAATGGCGTAGGCATTCCCGAGTCGGCTAGAAACTGCGGCGGGCATGGCCTTCAAGGCATGAAGGAGCGTCTTGAATTCGTGAACGGAAGCTTGGACATTGTCACGAATGACGGAGCGACGCTCATGATCAGAGTGCCGAACGTAATTAAACAAATTTAACGCTTAGCTAACGGAGGGATTGAGGGATATGATTAGAATCGTCATTGCCGAGGATCAGCGCATGCTGCTGGGCGCCCTCGCTTCTTTGCTTGATTTGGAAGAGGACATGAAGGTCGTCGGAAGAGCGGGCAACGGAGAAGACGCGATAAGTCTTGTTCATGAGCTTAAGCCTGATATTTGTATTATGGATATTGAAATGCCGGCTAAGACGGGACTTGACGCTGCCGAGGAGCTGAAGGGGCAAGGCTGTAAGGTCATTATTTTAACGACGTTTGCACGGTCCGGTTACTTTGAACGTGCCCTCAAGGCGGGAGTCAGCGGCTACTTGCTGAAGGACAGCCCAAGCGAGGAGCTTGCCAACTCGATCCGGAGCGTGATGGCTGGACGGCGTATTTTCGCCACCGAGCTGGTCGATGAGGCATACGGACAAGAAAATCCGTTAACGGAGCGGGAGAAGGAAGTGCTTGTTCTCGTTGCGGATGGAAAGAATACGAAGGAAATTGCGAGCGAGCTCTTCATTACGACAGGAACGGTCCGCAACTATATAAGCGTCATTCTCGATAAGCTTGATGTCAGCAACCGTATCGAAGCGATTACACGCTTTAAGGAGAAGGGTTGGTTTAAATGAAAGTCCATTCATTTGAAGCGGTTTTGGTGAAACCGGAAGCGGTCGGCTCTTGGACATATGTAACGGTTCCTTTTGACGTTGAGGAGCTCTTCGGCCGTAAGTCGCAGGTGAGGGTTAAGGGTACAATAAATGGTTTTGCCTACAAGGGATCTTTAATGCCGCATGGTAACGGGACGCACTTTATGGTCGTTAACCAAGCATTAAGGGATGCGGCAGAAGTTACGGCTGGCTGCACGGTTAGCATGACGATGGAGCGCGACGATGAAGAACGTGTCGTACAGGTGCCGGACGACTTTGCTTTGCAGCTGGAAGCCAACGAGTCAGCCAGAGCTTTTTTTGGACAGCTCTCTTATTCTTATCAGAAAGAATACGTGAGCTGGATTGAAGCAGCGAAGAAGCCTGAAACGAGAATCGACCGGGTCAGTAAAGCGATCGTGAAATTAACAGACGGACGTAAGCTGAAATGATAATGCGCTAGGGAGTCGGCTAAGTCGATCTCAACGGCGCATTTTTTTGTTTCTTGGAGTGAGCGAAACGACTTAAGGAAAGAGTACTAGGGAAGGGAGTTAATGGGATGAGTTATTCTAACTTGACACTTCATACGGATAAATATCAAATCAATATGATGTACGCGCATTGGCTGCAAGGAACCTTGAATGATAAGGCGGTTTTTGAGGTTTATTTCCGCAAACTTCCCTTCGGGAACGGATTTGCCGTATTTGCGGGATTAGAGAGAATTGTGGCATATATCCGCACGCTTCGTTTTGGAGATGAGGAAATTGCTTATTTGCGTGAACAGGAAGAAAGCTACAAAGAGGAGTTTCTGGATGCGCTGCGCGGCTTCCGCTTCACGGGCAATATTTTTGCGGTAGAGGAAGGGACGCTCGTCTTTGCGAACGAGCCGTTACTTTGTGTGGAAGCCCGTATATTCGAAGCGCAGCTCGTGGAAACAGCCATCCTGAATATGATGAACTACCAGACGCTTATCGCGACGAAGGCTGCGCGAATCAAGCAGGTAGCGCCGGATGACATTTTGCTTGAGTTTGGGACAAGGCGGGCGCAAGAGGCGGACGCTGCCATATGGGGAGCAAGAGCTGCTTATATAGCCGGCTTCCATGCGACCTCGAATATGCGGGCGGGCATGCTCTTCGGCATTCCGGCTAAAGGGACGCATGCTCATTCATGGGTGCAGGGGCATGATACGGAGGAGGAGGCGTTTCGCGCCTATGCGGATTCGCTGCCGGATCAGGTGACCCTGCTGGTAGACACTTACAATACGCTCAAAAGCGGGGTTCCGAACGCCATCAAGATAGCCCGTTTATTGGAGAGTCTAGGGAAGCGGATGAATGCGATCCGTCTCGATAGCGGAGACCTTGCGTATCTGTCGCAAGAGGCGCGAAAAATGTTAGATGAAGCCGGGTTATCCTATGTGCAGATCGTTGCTTCGAACGACTTGGACGAGAGCATTATTTCTAATCTCAAGTCGCAGGGGGCGAAGATTGATGTATGGGGCGTCGGAACGCAGCTGATTACCGCCGCGGATCAGCCGTCGCTGGGCGGCGTTTATAAACTAGTTGCGCGTGAGAAGAACGGCAGCTACGAGCCGGTCATTAAAATTTCGGCCAATCCGGAGAAGGTATCGACACCGGGCTTCAAGGAGCTTTACCGAATCATCAATACGCAGACCGGAAAAGCAGAGGCGGATTATATTACGCTTAAAGATGAGCAGCAGATTAAAAGGGGAGAGCGAATTAAGCTGTTTGACCCCGTTCATTCCTACATACACAAATATATCGATCACTATGAAGCGATATCGTTATTAAAGCCGATTATTGTACAAGGGGAATTGGTGTATGAGCTGCCGGGCTTGGAGCAAATCCGCAGCTATCACAAGAGGCAGTTCGAGCTGTTTTGGCCGCAATATTTGCGTAAGCTGAACGCTGAAGCGTACCGGGTGAATTTAAGCGAAGCGGTATGGGAGTTGAAACTGGAGCTCATAAAGAAGCATCAGCTGTAGCCGATGCTTTGTAAGGAAAAGGCGTGCTTAATGAGGCGATGGTGACTGATATCTTAGGGGAGAAACGATTTTCGTTTCTTTAGCACGCCTTAGGGGAAACGATATTCGTTTCCCTAGTACGCACTAGTGAGGCTCACCTCGCCAGTAATTCGATTTTGTCGAACTAATTCGAGCAGTCACGTGAAAAGTGCCCACTTAAGTTGATAGCGCATAACTAAAGGGCTCTTTTTTTGCGCTTTGCGTTAAAGCTGCTCTTTTAGTGTATGAAATCGAACTAATGGGCACTTAAATCCGAAACGCTCATTATTAAGCTGCAAAAGTCGAACTAAAGGTGACTGGCCATATAGACGATAAAGGAGATCTGCGGCTCTGAAGTGCGCAGATGTCCTTTATTTTAAAACAACTAGCTTTGCAAGTAATCCATAAATAATTGCAGGCGGGGTGCAATAGAGCCTGGCACAAGCTCATGTCCAAAGTAACGATATACGGCGATGTCTTTGTCGCAGGTTAAATGATTGTATACGGCAAAGACGGTGGACGGCGGCGTAATATCGTCGACAAGCCCGATCGTCAGCCAGGAGTAGCAGCTAATACGCGGGGCGAGGTTCATAATATCGAAA
>DATJKM010000008.1:0-44811 GCA_035491515.1 Candidatus Udaeobacter sp.
GGTTCCCCTTCCTTCGTAGAAAAGATGGTTTGCATAGATGGAGTGACAACGAAATCGGAGAAATCCATGAAGTTGGCGTTAAACCGGGGGATTAAAACTTGTGTCTACGTTTTTTAGCTCTTCGAAAAAGTCATCTATCGGAGAGCACTGCAAAAGACTTGCTTTTGATTAAAAGTGAACTTCAAATTGGGAATGTAATTGTGAAAACTAAAAAAGCAGCTCGTTCCTCATCCGAGGGCGGGCTGCTTTTGCTCTACTAGCTTCACCATTCGTTTCACATTCACAACAAACGCGGTGAGATAAGCCTGTATTCGCATGCGAAATAGACCTCGGTATTTGGCTATCGCCATACCGTGGAACCTCTTCATCTCTGCATTTTTGTGTTCAATAATCGGTCTGCGCTTAATTCGTTTTTTAAACGTATCGCTAAGCTCAAACTCGATCTGTTCCTTGAAATGCTCTGCAATGATACGAACCGAGTATGTCTTGCTCTTTGAGCCTGGTTTGTAACACCCTTCGCTCAGCGGACAAGTCTTGCACTTTTCAACATCAAAGTAAAACACAAGTGAACGGCTATTTCCGCTTTGTTTACTTCCTTGCATAGCTTTCCGAGTACTGTGCTGACCAGCAGGGCATATCACAAAATCCGCATCTTTGTTGTATTCAAAACCTTCTTGACGTTCGCCTCCAAGATGGACAATAGGGTTTAGCGGAACGACAGGCTGAATCGTTTCTTTTTTCATCTCCGCTAGATTATCTTTACCAGAGTATGCAGTATCTGCAATGATTTCCGTTACTGTAATGCCGTTTGATCGCGTCTGTGACAACAGGGCGGGCAGTTGTTTTCCATCATCGCTGCTGCCGGGCGTGACCTCAACCGCTGTAATTAGCTCTTCTTCCGTCATAGCTAAATGCTCTTTGTATCCAAAGAAGGATTTGGTTTGGCTCTTCCAAGCGAACCGGGCGTCTGGATCGATAGCTGAAAGAATGCCTTTTTGGGATAGCAGCCGCTCATCTTCTACGATTTGTTTAGCAATTTGGAGTTTGTCGCTAATGGCTCCTTCATGATCGGGCAGCAGTTCCTCAACCGTTTCCCCCAACTTAGCCAAGTAATGTAGCATAATCTGCTCTGCGTCTTCTTGCTCGCTTTTTACACGAGGTGTTGCTGGAAGCTTCTTTTCCAGCTTCGGATGCCGTTTGACAACCGTTCGAAAAAGTCGTTTGGCTGCGTCCCGTAACACGTCCAAAGGACGCTGCTTTTGACTTCCGGCTTGGGTATGAGTTGCATCTAAAATAATGGTTTTACTCTTAATGAGTCCCTTCTCCACACATTGACTCACCACTTGCTTCAACACGTCTTCCACTTGGCTTGCTCCAAGTCGATGATTCCTAAAACGCGATAATTGAGAGGCATCCGGCAAAGGATCTTCCGGATTAACACCAAGAAACCACTTGTATGCAAGGTTCACTTGAGCTTCTTGAACGATGCGCTCATCCGAAAGATTGTAAAGGATCTGCAAAAAGAGCAAACGAAAAAGCAGCTCAGGCTCATTAGCCGGTCTGCCGTAGTATTTGCAATAACTGTTTTCAACCAACTCATGAATGAAGCTGAAATCTACAATGCGATGAATCTTTCGTAATAAGTGTTCTTCAGGAACAAGATTATATAATTCCGCATGGAAGGATGCAGTTAATTGTCTACCGGCGTGCAACAACAGGCTCATCTCACTTTTACTTTTCATCCATTATACAACAAACCCAGTACCAACAGGGTACTGGGCTCCATTTTACAGAAACTGTATTCGTTCTGCAGGGCTCTCCAGATAGACACTTTTTTTTAAAAGTGTCTATCTGGCCGGTCCGCCGTTCTAATAAGTGGGCTAGATCGAAGAATAATTCAGATCTGTACCGGTGCTTCCAATAAAGATTAAAGCAATTATGGCGATTAGTAAAAAAATGGCATAGAAAGCAGTGCCTATAATTCCGCATACAAGTCCGGCAATCGCCAAGCCGCGGCCTTGTTCGCCGGTTCTTTTGATTTCCTTAAAAGATAAACTTGCATACACGATAGAAACAATACCGATAAAAAATCCAAGATAGGGCACAACTATAGCGAGAATACCAAGAACAAGCGCCACAATCGATTTACTGTTTGTTTTCGGCAGCTGCTGCATCGGTTGATAATATTGATTATGCGGCTCGTTCGGAATTTGATCCATTGGAGTCCTCCTTTCGGTCTAACCGTATTTTACCAATCATTATCATTTCCCACAAGATGAGCATCCAGCAAAAATCACACTTAATAGTAAAAAAGTAACAGATTTAATAACGTCAAAAAAGGGACATCACGAAGTGACGTCCCTTCAACATTTGACTATTTCTCCAAATTCAGCCGGCTTTTGTTTTGCATAACGGACCGGCTTGCCTCAGGCGCCTTCGGCTTTCGGCGGCCCGTTGGGCCGACCAGCCATCGTCCGAATGGCAGCTTTTCCAGCAAACTGGCTAATCCGATCGCTCCTGCAGCAACCAATATAAATGTAATCAATGCCGCCGGCAGATGATATCCGGCGAGATGCAGGGGCCGCGTTACCCCGCTCACCAGCATGAGCACAAACGCGTGAGCCAGAAAACCGCCGAACGAATGCCGTCCGATAAACCGCATGATGCGGTAAAGCGCGCCTTTCCTTTTCTGCAACAGCAGCGCGGCTCCGTACAGCAGCAGCAGCTGGGAGACGATAATCGCGAAAGTAGAAGGCTTCAAATAGGTGGAAAGATTCAAATTGATCCGCTCCGACGAGAAGCGCAAAACATCATAGCCGAGCCAAATATATGCCCCGATGAACGCAATCATCGTCCAGCCCATAGCATCTCCTGCGAACTTTCGAAACCGGTTCAAGCCGAAGGCGCATACGCTGCCCATCAGGAAATAAAAAACGTACATGACAAAATAATAAGAACGGTTCGCGATCAGCTCCGCCCAAAAACCGCCTGCGGAAGCGGCCCAGCCCGGCATTTTGTAATAGGACAACCACATCAGCGCTCCATGCAGCAGACCAAGCGCCAGGGATATCCCCGCAACCCTGGGAAATAATTCCCCTTCCGAACTCAGCTGCAGCCGTGACCGGAACGATCCGACCATCCGGGAAAACAACGGGAATAACAAATAAAATTGAAAAATCATAAGGATAAACCACAGATGGTAGCCGTATGTCGGCTTGATCAACTGCTGAAATATACTCGACCAAGCCGATGGCTGCATGAGTTTTCCGCCGAATACCCCTTCCACCGCTATCCAGTAAATGATCGTCCAGCTTAGAAAAGGAATAAAAATATCGCCGAACCTTTTTCGGATAAACGAACGGTAATGCAGCTTCCCGCTGTAATTGTAAAACAAAATCAAACCGGACAGAAACACGAACGTCGGCGTGCCGAATCGGGTGAAATGAAACAGCATCGCCAGCATGATCGAGTCAGCCGGCAGGATGTCGGGCCGATAAATATACTCCGCAATGCAGTGCTGAAGCGCCACCGCCAAAAAGGCAAACGCGCGAAGCAGCGTCACTTCTTCGATCCGCTCTTTTTTGGGGCGAACCTCCGGCCGAGGCGCTTGCCGTTCCATTTCCGCTTGCATATTTTCCATGTTGTCACCTCTATTCTCAGTTGGCAAAAGATAAACTGATTATAGCGGACAAACATTAGAGGAAGATTAATTGGAACAAATTAACGGTATCCGGTTCGATTATCCCTTCACCGATCCAGCCAGACCGGAAACAAAATATTTCTGAAACAGCAGGTACACCAGCAAAGTCGGAATAATGGATATCAATACACCGGCGTTAAGCAGCGTATAGTCCGTTGAATGCTCGCCCCGGAATGACATCAAGCCGGTTGTGATCGTTTTCATTGTATCTTTGGTAATAAATATTTGCGCGAGCAGAAACTCGTTCCACGTCGCCATAAAATCGAATATAACAAGCGTCGCAATTGCAGGGATAGACAGCGGAAGGATAATCCGGAAAAACTTGCTCATATCTCCGCATCCGTCAATCAATGCCGCCTCATCAATCTCCTTTGGAATCGTACGGAAAAATCCGCGGAGAATCAAAATGCCGAATGGAATCCCGAATCCGACATAAACGAGAAAAATGCCGGGATACGTGCTGACCAAATGCGTTTTGTTCAAAAATATGTTCAGCGGAACAAGCGTCGCCTGCATCGGAATCATCATGCCCACTAAGAAAAAAGCGAACATCGCGTTGCTCCACTTGAAATTCAATCTTGTTAATGCGTAAGCGGCAAGAGCTTCTATTATGATCCCTAAGGGCACTTTTACCAAACAAATGAATACCGTGTTTCTCATATACATGCTCAGATTTCCTTGATCCCAAGCTTTGGCGAAGTTGCTCCATTGAAATTGCTTCGGCAGGGCATAGAACGGGCTGGTCAACAATTCAGGCTTTGATTTAAGCGCCGTGAAAGCGATAAATATAACCGGGATTAAAAAGAGTGCAGCCAGCAAAATCAAAAAGGTGTATCTGAGGGCGCTCCAAGCCGGATGAACGCGTATTTCTTCCATAAATTTAATTCACCATCCTTCTACCGATTACAGGTGCGATTTCCTTGTTGTGTAAAATACATACGGAATGATTACAATCATCGTAATGAGAACGAGAAATAATGAAATAGCCGATCCCGAGCCTATATTGGCGAATCGGAAGGTTTGGTAATACATCCAGGAGGACAAAACCTGCGTGCTTTCAGCCGGACCCCCGCCCGTCATTCCGTAAATAATGTCGTATACTTTCATCGATGCGATCATTGTCGTTGCAATGACGATGATGAACGTTTCCCGGAGCAGCGGAAGCGTAATGTACCAGAAGGACTGATACTGCTTCGCGCCGTCAATGATGGCAGCTTCATACGGATCCGCAGGTATGGTCTGAAGCCCTGCCAGAAACAGTACCATCGGCTGGCCGACTCCCTGCCATAAGGCCGCAACGAACACAGCATAAAGAGCGGTCTTCGGTTCCGCCAGCCATGCGTGCGTCCAGCTGTCCAGTCCCAGCGATTCCAGTACTTTATTGATAAAGCCTTGCGTCGGATTGTACATCCAAGCCCAGCCCAAAGCGACGACGATGCCGGATAACACGTACGGGAAATAAAACACGCCCCGGAACAAAACGCGGCCCTTCATTTTTTTGTTCAACATGAGTGCCAAAATCAATCCGGTTCCCATGATGAAAACGAGCGAGCCGACCGTCCACTGCAAATTGTTCTTTAAGGCCCTCAAGAATACAGAGTCATTCATAATCAGATCGATATAATTTTGGATGCCGACAAAATCTTTATGCGGAGCTACCCCGTTCCAGCTAAAAAAACTTAAGTAGAACGTATAAATGGCCGGAAAGAAAATAACCGTCAGATAAATCAATAGGGCCGGCATTATAAACAGCCACGGTTTCAATACCCTATTTGCCACTAGCCATTCTCCTTTCTAATGTGGACGCAGAGCGGTCATTCGACCGCCCCGTGCCCAGCCTTACTTTTAAGAATTCATTATTTCTGCTTGCTTTTATCGGCAGCTTTGCCCAATTCTTCGGCAGCTTGCGCCGGCGACCATTCATTGAGGGCGACTTTGTCCTGCGCCTCGAACAGTTTCTGCGCGACTTCCTGCGGCAGCGCTTGGTCCGTAATGAGGAAGCCTCCATCGTTTGCCGTGTCCAGAAGCGTTTTCAAATGCGGTGTTTTATCGGAAATATTCACGTTAAGCGTTGCCGGCGTACCGTATTTTTCAATATATTTATTTACGACATTGACGCTCGTCAAATATTCACCCAGCTTGACTGCCGCTTCCTGCTTCGCAGGATCTGATTCCCCGCTGATCTGGAACATTTCGGCAAAGACCGACGCTCTTTGCGGCGTTTGATCGGAAGGGAATTTGAATACGTCATACTTGGTATTGTCGAAGCCTTGACCGGATACAACGCCGTCAAACCAAGTACCTTCATTGATCATCCCGGCCTGCTCCTGATACATTAAATTCTCCGCTTCCTGCGCATCCAATAACGAGTAGCCTTTCGGGAAGTAACCGTTATCCGTATATTCCTTGATTTTCTCAAACGTTTTGACAACGGATGGATCATTCCACGAGGCTTCGAGAGCGTTCAACTTATCATGCAGTTCAGGACCTGCGAAGTGCTCAAGCAGCTGCTCCGTCAAACGCATCGTATGCCATCCGCCTTTACTGCCGAACGCAAGCGGCGTAACGCCGTTATCTTTCAATGTTTTCAACTGCGCTTCAAACTCGGCAAAGGTTGTAGGCGGCGTCAGATTAGCCTTCTCGTATACACTCTTCGGATACCACATGCCAAGCACATTCAAGTGTACCGGGATACCGGATATTTTCCCTCCATATGTGGTCATATCGATCGCTGCTTTGTTATAAATCTCGGACCACTTATGATCCTCGGCTATCTGGGTCAAATCCATCGTCATACCGTTTTCCGGATAGAAGGAGCCGAGCGTACCTCCCCAGGTAAACCACATTTCCGGAAGTGTTTTGGAGCTCGCGGCTACTTTCAGCGCTTCCTTAATCGGGTCCACTTCATACTGGGTAAATTCAACGTCAATATTCGGATTTTCACTCTCAAAGTCTTCGATTGCCGGCTTCAACCATTCCCAGCCCTGATTGATTGCCCAAAACGAGATCGTTACTTTCTCGGCAGAACCCGCTTGGTTGCCGCCTGTTGATGCGTTTTCATTACCGCTGCTGCTGGACCCGCAGCCTGCGGCAAGGATTGTCACAAGCAGCACACTCAGCAATACGGAAATCAGTTTTTTCATTCTTATTTCCCCCTTTTTCTAGTTCACTCTTTTTATCCGTAAAGCTTGGTATGGTTTAGCCGGCAAATCGACACGGCATTGTCTTTCATATTCGCCTTCCAATAAGGTAACCGTCATTTCCCAAGTATCAATTAAATCGATCGTAAACTTCGTACCCGCAGGCAAATTCAGCATACGGTATGCGGGCCTGCTTGCGCCGAAATAAACGAGGTAATATTCGCCGTCTACGCCGCCTGAGGCAGCATCCCACTGAAAATCAACGGAAGTTTGTCCAAGCTGAGGCCCTTCCTCGATGATTGTCCGCAGGAAACGGATTTTTTCCGGGCTTTCCCCGTGCAGCGTTCCGCCGTGCGACCACCATATAATTTCGTCTTGATTAAGGAAGGTTTCCCCGTGCGTCACATAACCGCCTTGAACTGCGCCTCGCCAAAACAATTCAAGCATCAATTCGCCTGAGATGTTGCCCCAGCCGTGGTTCAGGTCGCCTTCATACCTGCATTCGTCGATAACTACCGGCTTTTTATAATCATCGAGCCATTCCGGTACGAATTGCAGATCATGATGCTGGATGCTTGCATGCGTCACCCACGGTTTGCCGTGATCGTACCAATGCAGATTGCTGCGGTAATGAATGCCGGGATGATGCCAGTTATGAATCGAACGCAGATGCTGATAAGGATCATTTTGCTGAATGATATGGAAAAACCGGTCCCAATCCCGCATCGATTTGGCATGCATCAAATCGTACTCGTTCGCCAAAGACCACCATACATTGCGGAAAGCGGAAAGCCTGGCTAATGCGTAACGCAAGTAATAATCATCCGTCTCCGGGCTCATCTCGGCAAATCCCCAGCGGTCGTAAGGATGAAAAAGGATCAAATCCGCCTCAATCCCAAGGTTCTGCAGATCCTCAATGCGGCGTTCCAGATGCTGCCAGTAGGCCGGATTAAAAGCCGTGTAATCCCATCCCGTCTGAAGCGATCCCTCGAACGGATACCGCTCAGGTTCACCCAGATTATAGTCATAATGCTTAGGGAAAACGCACATGCGAATTTTGTTAAATGCCGCCGATTCCCTCAAGCTCGCTAACGTTTGCTCTTCCAATTGTTCACTTTGATGGTTCCAAACATAACTGGTCGTTCCAAAAGGATAATAAGGTGTTCCATCCGCATATGCGAAATGAACTTGTTTATCGACTCCTACGGGCCCATGATTACCTGCCCCCGGCTCCGTACATGTTAACCTGCCTTCGAGCCCGTCCAATTCCGCCGCATTACTCACGGTTTCAAAGGTCCACATGCCCTCGGTATCGGGCATAAAACGGATACAATATTGTCCGTTTCCGTCATAGAAGCCATCCGCCTCAACTGTTCGATGACGGTAATGGAATCGTGCTGTTAGCGTCACTTCTTTAAAAGGATTACCTCCGGCCGGCCCGTTAAGCCGAAGCTCAAATCTTCCCCATCTTTCCGTCTCAAATTCGTGATCCAGATTGCGTCCCATCGTCTTAATTCCTTTCTTTCATTTATTTCTTACTCCTTATTCTAAGGATTCGGCACGACGCCCGGTAGCGCTGTAAATGGCTGTTTTGTTTGTTAATTTTACGTTTTTTCCTGCGGCGTATCCGGTTCACCGGGGCAACTAGACGATCGATGACATTTCCTACGTTTTTTTGTTCCGGCGTTTGACTGACATAAAAAATCCCTTATGCCCGCCGTGTTCTGCGTAAAGGACATAAGGGTTTCTCATCATCTGTATAATGCCTATTGATTGCGGTACTCCAGCGGTGTTACGCCGACACGCTCTTTGAACAACTTACTGAAGTAATGAGGGTTTGTATACCCGATATCTGCAGCGATTTCATACACTTTGCGATTCGTTTCCCGCAGCAGCTTTTGCGCATATTCCAGCTTGTTGCGGGTGATGTATTCAATGAAATTTTCACCGATTTCTTTCAAGAATACCCGGCTTAAGTATCCGGGGCTTACGTGAATCGCCGCTGCTACTTTAGCTAATGTGATGTCCTCCAGCAAATTTTTATCCATAAACTCCTTTGCCATGCGTACGATAAGATTATCGCTTTGTTCGTTTACGGGAAACCTGAGAAGCGCTTCCATATAGGCTTCCGGCACTTGAATCATCTTGCCGTAGCAGGAGCTTACCGAATAGATCAACGCCACATTAAGCAGCTCCAACACCTTTTGCCGCAAGCTCTCCAAATATTTGCTCTTCTCTACTTGCCCGTCCTTCGTTGCAGCCGGAGCGATCCAAATAATTTCGCGGAAGCTGCGGTGAAAGACGATTCCTCCCCATTCCTTGGCTACATACTCCTCAATGAGATATTGGATGGACAGAAACCGCAAATTATCTTCATCCCCGCTGTCCAGTATCGCATCATCCCGCTTCCGGAAAAGCGTCAGCCAATAGCCGGAACCGAATCGTCCGCTCTCAAGCTCGGACATGACGGGCTGCTCCGGAAAAGTATATTTATCCAATAACGACAGGTAGTAGTCATTTTTTTCTTCTTCCGTCAGCTCGGGCTTCGTTTCCACCGTTTCCTTAAGGCGCCCAACGACCTTGCGAAGCGTCGCTGTAATCTCGTCTTCATCCATCGTCGGCTTGTGCAAGTAATCTGCCGCCCCGAGCCGCAGCGCTTCCTTGACATAAGAAAAAGTGTCATAGCTGCTCAAAATAATAACCTGTACTTCGGGCTTCCACTGTTTGATCCGCTTGGCAAGCTCAAGACCGTCCATTCCGGGCATCCTTATATCCGTCATGACAATATGAATATCTTCCTTCTCCATGATCCGTATCGCTTCTTCACCATTTGATGCCTCAGCCTTCCAGTAAATACCGCAGCTTTCCCAATTGATCATGTAGCGAAGTCCAAGCCGAACGATTGATTCATCTTCAACAATGAGCAGATTCCACATCGCCTACCCCTCCTTCTCCATTGGTTTATAAGGCATCTTGAGAATGACAAAGGTTTGCCCTTCATCCCGCTTAGCGGACAAACCGTATTCCTCGCCGAACCTGAGACGGATTCGGTCCCGAACGTTTCGCAGGCCGATATGAGACGAATTCGCATCCTCCTCGTTATCGCCTTGCAGAGCAAGCATGCCATCCCGGAAACCGGCGCCGTCGTCTCGTATCTCGATGATCAGTATGCGGTTATCACCCGTTAGACTGGCCGACACGGCAATGTTCAATTTTCTCTCCAACCCGTTTGCTCCGTGGAAGATCGCATTTTCGAGTATCGGTTGAAGCAGCATGGGAGGAACGGACGCATTTTGAACAGTCTCCGGAATTTTCCATTCCACCTCAAACACATTCGTATACCGCAGATCCATTAAATTGGTGTAATCCTTCAGCATCCGAATCTCGTCTTCTAACGAAACGAGCTCGCTATCCAATTTCATATTGGCATGCAGCAGCTTATTAAGCGATTGAATAAGCTTTGCGATTTGCGTTGATTGCTGTAGAATGGCCAGCATTCTAATGGAATTCAACGTATTGTACAGAAAATGCGGCTGAATCCGGGCACGAAGCGCGTAGAGCTCCGCATGCCGCTTCTGCCGTTCCTTCTCTTCAATTGACAGAATCAATTCACCCATCCGATAAACCATTCTCCCGTAGCTCGATTCAAGCCTGCCGATTTCATCTTCCCGCTCCTGAGCGGCAGGAATGGAGAAGTCGCCCTTCTCAACTGCCCGCATAGACCTTATCAGTCGATAGATCGGCTTCGAAAGTCCTCTTGCCAGAAGCCAGGAGACGGCCGCAGCAAGGAAAAAGAGCGCGACTACAATAATAATGGTGAAATTTCGGATGGAACGGCTCCCCTTCAGCATTTCGTCCTGATTCACGCCCATATAGATTTTCCAGCCTAAATAGTCGCTCTGAAGAAAAACACCGCTGTACTTCGTACCGCCGCGATCAGGCGAGGCTTGGATTTCCCAGCTTCCTTTTCTCTGATCTTTTATGGTCGAACCTAGCTGCTCCGCAAGCTTGGGATCGGAAGCATAAATGAGATTCCGATCCCGGTCCAGCACCGTTACTTGAACGGTAGGGAGCTCTAGGGAGCGAACAATCTTCGGGATAAAATTCGGCGATATAAAGATAGCCATAACGGCGAGCGGGTGATAATCCTCGTCCATTAAGAGCCTTGATCCGATGATCGCTTTAAAAGGATCTCCCTTGAATTGCTTTACCTCTTTCACACCGGTAATGACAAAGCCGCCTTGATTTGCGATAACCTCCTTGTACCACTTGTCGCCTTTTACATTCTCCTTCAGATTGATCGACGGATTTCCACTAATCCGATAGCCGTTAATCGATCCGTTCATGCCGAAGATCATCAGCCCGTTAATCGATGAATTAATCGACGGATATGCGCTCATCAGCCTCGCCATCGTTCTTTGCGCTTCTATTTCCTCCGATCCCCATTGCTCCGATGAAACATAAGGCTTATTAAGAAAAGAAAAAATGTCCGGCAAATAGTACGGCAGCATGGTAAACCTGTCGAAGTCGCTGATTTGGCGTTCAATCGAGGTGTTCAGCTGTGCGAGTATAACATTTAAATCCTGTTCCATCTGATCTTGGAACATTTCGGATGATTTTTGATAGGCAACAGCCCCAAGAAGCAGCGTCGGGATGCTGCTCAATAAAATAAACAAGGCAAACAGCTTCGTTTGAAAGCGAATATTTTTCCAATATGACATTGTTACACCTCGTATTATAAAAAATCTCAATCATTCGGACGCTGCCGCAGATTGAGATTTTTTAATGACTATTCCATTATCGTCTTCGTCACACCAGTTGAACCAGAACAGATGCAACCGCTTGTTTCCATCCCGCGCAATTACGCTCGACCTCATCAGGGTCCATTTGGGGTTCATAGCTGCGAGGCGTCGTTTGCTGCTTGACAATTTCCTCAAGCGACGACCAATAACCGACCGCAAGTCCTCCCATATACACAGATCCCATAGCCGAAAGCTCCGCAACGCCAGACCTTACAACCTTTTTGCTGAGCATGTCGGATTGGAACTGCATCAGGAAGCTATTATCCGCCGCGCCGCCGTCCGCGCGCAGTTCACTCAGCGAAATGCCAGATGCGGCTTGAAGAACCTCAACCGCATCCCGCACTTGGTAAGCTATACTTTCCAGAGCCGCCCGAATAATATGCGCCTTGCCGGTTCCCCGGTTCATTCCTGTAATAGCGGCTCTTGCGTTCGGCTGCCAATACGGCGCCCCAAGACCGACGAAAGCCGGAATGAGATAAACGCCTTCATTGCCCCGGACACTCTCCAGCAAAAGCTCCATTTCGTCAAAGCTATCAAATAGGCCCAAATTATCCCGAATCCATTTTATGCTATCGCCGGAGGTCCGAATGACAGCCTCGAGCGCATACGTGACTTCTCCGCTTCTTCCCCAGGCAATCGCTTGAACTAGCCCGTTACCGGAAAATGCCGGCTTACTGCCGACATTCATAAGCACCGATGTTCCCGTTCCATATGTCGCTTTGGCCGTCCCTTCTTCCAAGCACAGGTTGCCGAACAACGCAGCTTGAGAATCGCCAATAATACCTGATACCGGAACGCAGGCTCCCAGCCAGCCGGACTCTTCCGTGTAACCAAACAAGTCATCGGAGGACTTTACTTCGGGAAGCAGCGCCGAAGGCACCCCGAATAAGGAACACATCTCTTCATCCCATTCCAGCGTGTGGATATTAAACAGCGACGTTCGGCTCGCATTCGTGTAATCGGTAGCATGAACCCGTCCTCCGGTAAGCTTCCAAATGAGCCAGCTGTCGATCGTTCCGGCTAACAGCTTCCCTTCATCCAGCTTTTTGGCTGCGCCATCCGCATGCTCCAGCATCCATCTCCACTTGGCCGCCGAGAAATAGGGGTCAAGCATCAACCCCGTTTTCTCCCTTACTAACTCCTCATGTCCAGCCTCTTTCATTCTGGCGCACTGCTCAGCCGTTCGTTGACATTGCCACACAATCGCATTGTACACGGGAATACCGGTTTCAAGGTCCCACATGACAGCCGTTTCACGCTGGTTCGTTACCGTTAAAGCGGCAAGGCTGCCAGGTGAGATACCTGTTTTTCTGAGTACATCAAGAGCAGCTTTCATTACGTTATTGTAAATTTCAAGCGGATCATGCTCTACCCAGCCGGGTGCCGGATACGATTGCTTATGCTCCGCGGAGCTCCTTGCGATCACGCTTCCGTTCTGGTTGACAATAAGCGCTTTTGTTCCCGATGTGCTTTGATCGATCGCCAGTATATATCTTTCCATCGTTTGCCATCCTTATCCGCCCAGCATCTCCAAGGCAATCTTCTTGATGTTGTCTGCGCTGATTCCGTAATGGTCAAACACTTCCGACGTCTTGCCGGCAATAGCCGGTTCATCGGGAATGCCGACAATTTTTACGGGTACCGGATGCTCCTGAACGACCACTTCCGCAATGGCGGCGCCAAGCCCGCCGTGAATGCTGTGCTCTTCAATCGTAATGATGCGTCCGGTTTCGCGTGCGGCCTTAACGATCGCCGCTTCGTCAAGAGGCTTGATCGTATGCATATTGATTACTCTGCAGGACACACCAGCCTCTTTGAGAGCAGCTTCCGCGTCAAGCGCAACCCGCACCGTTTCACCTGCCGCGATGATCGTAATATCCGATCCTTCGCGCATCGTGACCGCTTTGCCGATAACGAATTCGTAGTCATCGGAATCATATACATCCTCCACGGGATTTCTCCCGATTCGAACATAGGCGCCACCCTCATGCTTCACAAGCGCTTCGGTCATTTTTTTCGTTTCATGCCGGTCCGCAGGCAGGACGACCGCAAGTCCGGGTATAGCCCGCATGACCGCCAAATCCTGAACGGAGTGATGCGACATGCCGAGTGCTCCGTAGCTTACGCCGCCGCTGATTCCGACCAATTTAACGTTCGTTGCGGAATAGGCAACATCTACCTTGATCTGTTCAATGCTCCGCATGCTTAAGAAGCAAGCTGGCGAAGTGACGAAAGGCTTCTTGCCGCTGTGCGCCAGACCGGCGGAAATGCCGACAATATTTTGCTCGGCAATGCCCACCTCAACAAATTGTTCAGGATACGTACTCGCGAACGGAGCCATAGCGGCCGAACCGCGCGAATCGCTGGCCAGCACCATGATGTCGCTGTCGTTCTTTGCCAGTTCCAGAAGCGTATCGCAAATCACTTGCCGGTTTGGAATTTTGTTAGCCATAAATTATCGCACCTGCCCTTCCTGTTTATAGCTTTCTATCAATGCTGAAAGCTCGTTCAAAGCCATCTTCAGCTGTTCGTCATTCGGTACATGATGATGCCAGTGCGGCACGTTTTCCGCAAAAGAAACGCCTTTGCCTTTGACGGTATTCGCCATAATGAGAGTCGGTTTGTTCTTAACGGACGGTACGGCTTCCAGCGCTTCTACGAGCGAATCCATATCGTTTCCGTCAATCGACACAACGTTCCAGCCGAACGAAGTCCACTTATCCTCCAGCGGATCAAGACCCATTACTTCTTCGGTCGAACCGCTTATTTGCAGACGGTTACGATCGATAATCCCGACCAAATTGTCCAGCTTATAGTGCGCGCCCGCCATTGCCGCTTCCCATACCGACCCTTCAGCTTGTTCGCCGTCCCCCATCAGGCAGAAAACCCGGTAACCATTTGAATCCCGCTTGGACGCCAAAGCCATGCCGACCGATATCGCCAGCCCGTGTCCGAGTGCCCCTGTATTCATCTCAATGCCAGCTACTTTGTTGTTGGGGTGACCGATTAGTCTTGTTCCAAATTGACTGAACGTCTCCAGCTCCTCTTTCGGGAAAAATCCGAGATCAGCGAGTACACACCACAACGATTCTACAGAATGTCCTTTGCTGGCAATAAACCGGTCGCGCTTTTCCCATTTCGGGTTTTGCGGATCGATGTTCATCACGCGGTAATATAATGCAGTCAATATGTCCGTGTTGCTTAGCGAGCCGCCAGTATGACCTGTCTTGGCGCCGTGAATCATGCGAAGCAGATCCATTCGGATCTGTGCCGCTTTAGCTTTCAATGCCACCGTTTCCATTTCTAAACTCCTCCTTGTTTAAAGGCCTGCTCCGCGCAGCCAAGCCTGAATTTCACGTTCAGTCGGATCAACAGCATCCGGTGTAAGACCCGGAATATAATTGCATGCTTCGTACAAAGCAGGTATAGCATTGGCATGAATGCCTACGGAATGATGCACGTAAGGCCCCTTCACTAACTTTTCTTCCCAGAGCGGCCAATCATTCACCTCAACCCACACGTAAGAACCGCGGGTATAAGGCCCTTCAATGCCGCGGGCTTTGCCAAGAAAAAGCTGATAGTCACCGTGGTCGCCGTCAAAACGCGCAAGCGTCATACTGCCGCCTTTGATTTCGCCTTCGTGCGTGCCCGGAGCGTGATCGTCAAACAGAAAGTGTTTGCGCAGCTTTGGTTTGTTTTCCACCGATAGCGATACAGGGAAGTTACCGCAGTGGAACAGCAGCTCGCCGTTCGGATTTTCCGGATGCCGGACCGTGAGATCGGCAAAAAAGGTAGGATGCTGATTCATCGTCGCCGCCTGCACCATGACAGAGGTGATCGCCCCATGAATATCCGTTTCACAAGTAACCGGAATTTGTTCATCGGTTAAGATCGCATTTGCGAGGCATGGCATAATGCCCATCGCATCCTGCAGGGATGACCAGCATTGAATCGCGATTGCGGAGCTGCCTGTTTGCACGGCATACTGCTTCATCGCTACTTTCAAAGCGGCGATGCGCTTCACATCAGCCTCCGTTACTTCCGACCAGTCCAGCTTTGCTTTAATATAATCGATGGCCTCCGCAAGCTCTGAGCTGTTCCCGTTCTCGATTCGTTTCGAAGCTCTCTGGATGTCGACTAACGTAATCGGATGAATCTCGATACCGAATCTCTCCAGCAGCTCCCCTTCATTGCACATCATGGTCCAGAAAGATGAAGGACGCGGCCCGATCTGCAAAATTCGGAGGCTGCGGAACTGTTTAACTACATTCGATGCCGCAATAAAGTTCGTGAATCCCCGCTCGAATACGGGATCGTCCACCCGGCTGTTCGTTACATAGGTAAAAGGCACGTTAAATCGGCGAAGCACTTTACCTGTAGCGAATAATCCGCATTGGGTATCGCGTAACCGCATCCCGTCTTCGAGCGGCGATTCATCACGCGGGCCCCACAGAAGGACCGGCTTCCCAAGCGCCTTGCCTACGCGGGCAACGGTATCCTCCGTCCCGAAGTTGCAATGAGGGAAAAACACGGCATCCACATTTTCCTGCCTGAAACGATCCGCGATAAGATCAGCATTAATATTGTCGTCGTAAAGCAGTCCTTCATTGTTGATTCCTTCAAGGTCAACGATGTCGATATCCATACCGAAGCTTTCGATTTTCTCTTTAATCAATACCTTGTACTTAAAGGCATCCTCAGCGCTAAATACGAAACGGCGTGTTGGCGCATATCCTAATTTAAATTTTTTCATCTGAACTCTCTCCTCCAGCGTACGCTCAAATAACTAAACTAAATGAATTGGAATTAAACTAAACAAACTTAACTTTTTCGTTCAAACACGCCCTTACGAACATAAATTTAACACCATAACGGCATTTGGTCAATCTGTTTATATGATTTTATCTTAAAATTTAGTTTAAACTGACTAAAAATTTAGCATTGCCGCCATTTAAACTTGCTTCTACACTCCACTCAGTGTAAACTAAACTTACTAAACTGATCTTAAACGGGAAGAGGGATTCTAATCGTGAAAATGGAGGATATCGCTAGAATTGCGGGAGTTTCAAAGTCTGCTGTTTCGTTTGCTTTCAGCGGGAAGCAAGGCATCAGTTCCGAGACTCGCGATCGAATATTGCAGATTGCAAAAGAAAACGGCTACATGCCAAAATCAAGAGCGGCGGTTACAGAGACGGCGACGAAATCTCTTACCTTTCTGGCATTCGCCAACTCTGGAATCGTCCTGGAACAATATTATCAACAGCCTTTTTTTCGAGAGCTGATTCATTACATCGAGGAAAGATGCCGGACTAATGGTTTCTCGCTCATTTTTACCTCGGTTGAGATGGACCATTTCCATGAGAATATTAAAGCCTTAGCGGAGGAAAAGCGAAGTGACGGCGTCATTCTGCTCGGAACCAATCTGAATCATTCGCAAATCGCTGCTGTAGCAGAGCAGCTTACAACACCGCTTGTCGTACTCGACAATTGTTTTGAAACACTTCCGGTCCATTTTGTTGAAATTAATAATGTGATGGGGGCTTACCAGGCGGGTTCTCACTTATGTGCGCTTGGACACCGAAATATCGGATACATCGCCTCAAAAGTAAGAATTCATAATTTCGATGAGAGAAAACGCGGATTTACGACTGCACTGCGCGAAAGAGATATTGAAATTAACGAACAATGTGTATTCTCGGTAGCGCCTACCATTCTTTCTTCGCAGGAAGCGTTAAAAAGTCAGCTGGCCGCCTATTTGGATGCGGGAAATTCCTTGCCTACCGCTTTGTTCTGCGAGTGTGACTATATCGCCATCAGCGCGATTAAAACATTGAGCGAGCTTGGTTACCGCGTTCCGGAAGACGTATCCGTAGTCGGTTTTGATAACATATCCGAAGCGGTTATCGTAACTCCCGAATTAACGACCGTTCATGTCGAGAAAGAGCGTATGGCTCACTTAGCCGTTGATTTAATTATTCAAGCTATCGAAACTGACGAGCTTGTAAAAACGAAAATCACTGTAGATACGCAGTTTATCGAGCGATTGTCATCACGCGCCTCTTTAAAAGAAAGCGTCAATTACGCTTAAATAAAAAATACGATCGCTTCTCGATATCCAATCGGGGAGTGATCGCATCAATATCGGGCTAACTGCACCCGGTTATCCGAATGCAATGGTTAGCCTTTTTCTTTACCAAACGCCCCCCAAGCAAAAACAACAGCGAGAGAAGCTATTACAATGATTGGCGGAAATACCGAAATTAAAAAGAACTCCATACTCTAGACTCCTTTCGAGCTATCTTCCTTCAACATATTTGGCGTTAAACAGAAACAATCTCATTAACAAAACGAGTGAGGGAACTAAAAGCAGTAATCCCGCTATAAAGGCTACAATCATGGAAACACCCATAGCCGGGTTCGTAAAATGCTCATACATCGTTAGATAGGGGTATAGCAAATAGGGAATATGTGCCGCCCCATATCCGTAAAAAGCAAATGCAAATTGACACATCACGAAAACAAAAGACAACCCGTAATATTTTTTGCGCCAGACCAAATAGACCGCGCCCAGAAAAAATAAAAATGAAAGAACAAACATCCAGGATAGCTCCAACATCTTCTGAAAATGATGCGGATTATGCAGATCAATCGCATAAAATACGATTACGCTGCAAATGATGGTCGGTGCGCTCCAAGTCAGCGCCCACTTTCGTATGATTTCAAGCGCAGGATTGTCTCTCGCTTTGGCGGCATAGAAGGTAAGAAACATGGCAGAAATATAGAGAACGCTCACGATAGCCAACAAAACGACTGACCAGGAATACACACTGGTAAACAGCCTGTCATATAAAAAAACGACTTTTCCGCCATTCATCGCAATAAATCCGCCTTCGGATATGGTAAGCACCGTTGACAGAGATGCAGGAATGAGAAGCCCTGTCGCACCATACAAAAAAATATATACTTTGCTGCTTCTTGCCCCATATGTGCTAAATGCATAATAAGATCCGCGAATAGCAAGCAATATAATCGCAACACTTCCCGGAAGCAATAAGGCTGTTCCGTAGTAATACGCGGTATCCGGAAAAAAACCGACCATGCCAACTATGAAAAAGATAAGAAAAACATTGGTCACCTCCCAGACGGGGGACAAATAACGTTTAATCATATTTTGAATAAGATGCTCTTTTCCCGTTCTATAGCTGTAAAAGCTGAAAAAACCAGCTCCAAAGTCAATGGATGCTACGAGCAGATATCCATACAAAAATGTCCATAGGACCGTTATCCCTACAACCTCTATAATCACTTGAAGCCACCTTCCGATTCGATTATCCTGAGCTCATCTTCAGCAGAGTTGCTTTTAAACATTTTTGTTATAACCCGTATACACGTTATTCCCAGAACCGCATATAACAACACGAATACATAGAATAAAACATCTACATGATCTGAGGTAGTAGCCCCCTCAGGTGTTCTCATGTATCCCCGCAATATCCACGGTTGTCTGCCAACCTCCGCGTAAATCCATCCATATTCAATAGCGAACAAAGCTAGCGGGCCACCAATGACAATGGCCCAAAGTATAAGCTTGCTGTAAGGGTTCCCATTCCGAAGCAGGTAAGCAAGAAAAAACAATAAAGGAATGATAGTTAGGTACATACCGATGCCAACCATAGCATCGAAAGTATAGTGAATCCAGAGCGGCGGAATTTCATCCGCAGGAAAATCATTTAAGCCCACAACTTCCGCATTAGGATCTCCATGAGCCAATACGCTTAAAGCAAAAGGTAATGTTAACGCATATTTGATTTCATTATGATCCGTTAAGATTCCTCCCACAACAAGAGGTACTTGTCTCGACGTTTCAAAATGCCATTCCCCTGCAGCCAGTTTTTCCGGCTGGTATTTAGCTAAATATTTTCCGGACAAGTCTCCTATTGCGAAAGTTGAAAATGCGAATACCAGCGCAGCAAATAAGGTCATCTTCAGCGCTTTCTTATAATAAATGTGGCGTTTCCCTCTAAGCATCGCATAAGCAGCATTAGCCGCAAGTAAAAACGCCGAGGTTAAGTAGGCTGAAACCAACACATGCGACACTTTTGTAGAGCTTGCGGGATTAAACATAATAGAGAGCGGCTTAACATTACTGATAATCCCGTTTACAAATTCAAATCCCTGCGGCGCGTTCATAAAAGAATTGACCAAAGTAATAAAAAGCGCGGAAGCTGAAGCTCCTATTACCACTGGGATGATGAACAAAAAATGAACAATAGGCTTAAATCGTCCCCATGTATACATATAGATGCCCAGAAATATCGCTTCAAAGAAGAAGGCGAATATTTCCAAAAACATAGGCAGTCCAATAGCTTGCCCGGCAATACGCATGAAATTGGGCCAGAGAAGGTTGATTTGTAAACCAAGAGCTGTACCGGTAACAACTCCTACAGCCACCGTTATGACATAACCCCGAGTCCATCTTCGTGCCATCAGCGTGTAATGCGAGTCATTTCGACGGATGCCGGTCCATTCCGCAAAGGCTATCATAACGGGAACTCCGACCCCAATGGTGGCGAAAATGATATGAAATACAAAGGTGAGTGTCATAAGTACGCGGCTGTATAAAACCGGATCATATTCCAACATGAATGCATTGCTCCTTTCGTTGATTCATCTGGCTGCTTTATCTCAAGTGAATAAATGTCGTGACATGGACAAAAGCAAAAGAAGTGCAATAACCGCGCAGAGTATGATTAGATTCCTTTCATGCTTCTGATGACGTTCCATAATGACCTCCGTTACCTGGAATTGGATTTATTTAGAGTGCCATTTATGACCATAAAATATGTACTTTTATCATTCCAATAAAATCAGTTGACTGATTTGATTATTAACGCTTATTATATAACCATATTACTAGTTAACTATCAATTAAGGAGGAAGGAAATGAGAAACAACTATAATATGGCGGGCTATTTTTCAAAAATGAGAGGAAGCGGACAAAGTCCGCTAAAAATGGTTCCAAAACATGCGGCAATTGGTTTTATCGGCGGTTTTCTCGCTATTGCAATTCTATCCTTCATGACGGATTTTACAGCTGAAGTGTGGATTATGGCTCCTTTCGGCGCAAGCTGCGTGCTTGCTTTCGGAGTATGGGAATCGCCGCTGTCCCAGCCTCGTAATATTATCGGCGGGCATCTGATATCGACTTTAGTGGGGTTATGCGTTTACCACCTGTTAGGCAGCGGAACGGTCAGTATGGCGCTCGGTGTCGGACTGGCCACAGGCTTGATGATGCTGACGAGAACGACTCACCCCCCTGCCGGCGCGAATCCGCTTGTCGTTATTATGGCTGGCAGCAGCTGGTCCTTCCTGATAACCCCTGTATTGGCAGGAGCCGTTATCATTGTATTGGCAGCTCTGTTCGTCAACAATCTGGACAACAAACGTCATTATCCTAACTTTTGGCTGTAGCATCGGAAGGTACAGTAATTAATATTAAATCTATAATTACTAGTTAAATGATTATATTTGAAATAGAAAGAGGCTGTCTCATAAGGTCAAAGACCCGGGACAGCCTCTTTTTCGTATGCGCAGCAGGAGCTATTAAACGTTGGCGGGCAAATCGAAGAGCAGGGAGATTGCGCAAAATGCTTTTCCTTCGGTTTGTTTAAATCAGTTAGGTTTGTATAATCAGTTAGGTTTTGCAAATCAGTTAGGTTTTGCAAATCAGGCTGGCTTCTTCAATTTAGTTGCATTCCGTCAACTTAAATGAACGCAGTCAAGCAAAATAGACCTTTTAGTTCGATTTCGCGAAACTAATCCCCTCTTTTTTTCTTGCATCCCTAAAAAAGCGGCGATTAGTTCGACGATATGAACTAAAATCGTGCTTTTCACAAGCCGGTTGCGGATTAGTTCGACGAAATGAATCTAAATCATATCGCAACCGGGAAATGATCGAACATCGATTATGCCATTGGGAAGCGGCAGCGAATAGCAAGCGGTATACAATAGTTTTCTGAAAAATGAGCTGTCTCTAAGGCGAGCTTACTTATTGTTGCGACAGCCTCTTGGAATGGTTTCAGCTGTCCTGTTTAGAAAATTCCTTTAGAAGATTTTCACTGCTTTTTTCTAAAACCATCGGATAAAACGCCACTTTTTCTGGAGCTAATGCCTTTAACTCCTTATATACAGCAGCAGATGCGTAAACTTTGTCGGACTGCCCGATTGTTTCAATGAGTTGTTCCCGGTTCCCGATGCCCATGGAATGGGATTGAATCTGAGTAATGCCGGCATCATGCAGACTTTCTGCCATCCATTGCCCGCCTGCTTTTCCTAGACATACAAAACTCACTTCACTGCCTGATTGAAGCTTCGAAACTTCCAGGAGCAAGGACATTTCGAACGTAGCTCCAATCACAATAACTCTCTTCTCATCACGGGAAAATATTTTTTTAACTTCTT
This sequence comes from Candidatus Udaeobacter sp., assembly GCA_035491515.1. Lineage (GTDB taxonomy): Bacteria > Bacillota > Bacilli > Paenibacillales > Paenibacillaceae > Pristimantibacillus. Next base: position 22,104 of record DATJKM010000008.1, read on the forward strand.
CAGCATGATTCAACGTAGTGATGACCAAGTTAGAATATTCAAGCGCATCAAACTTCACGCTTTCCACTGATAAAAGATCCTCCAAGAAGACGGATTTAACTTCAGCATTTGTGATCCGTTCAATTTCATTACGATAAAAGTGATGATCATGCTCTTTGCACTCTACAAAAACAATTCGCAAACGATCAGGTTCATTTGTATGATGCAGCAAAATATAGGCCAAACCCGCAGTGAAAAATTGTTCAAGAGGTATCCCTTTTTCAGTTGCTTCCGCAATCGTCTTCGTCACTAATTGATGCATCGGCTCGCGATGCATCTGCAATTCCTCTATTTTTTTGTTATCCATCACTTGCGTTCCGCGACCCTTTTGCATGGAAACGAAACCTTCGTCACGCAATTGATTATAAACTAAATTTACGGTATTTCGGTTTAATCCAAGCTGGTCAGCCAGCTGGTTTGCTGACGGCAGCATGTCGCCCGGCAAAATTTGACCGATACCGATCAACCATTTGAGTTGTTCTTTAATTTGAGTATTTACGCTGAAAGATAAGCGAGAATCAACTTTTAGCAGCAGCTCTTTGTTCAAGATGATTTCCCCTTTCCTCATCCTGCCTTTTCCATCCACATTTAATAAAATACTATTCATTTAGCTATTTAACAATGTACTGCACAATCCATATAAACGCAAGTCAGCTCGTTGTACTATGAATAGATGCCCATTGAAACAAATATCTAAACAACTATCAAACTATGCCGGATGGCAGTCTCCAAACTGAGTAAAACAAAAAGGATTGATGGGAGCACCCATCAATCCTTTTTGTTTATATCGCTGCCGCTTTCTGTTTAAATAGTTAAACCAGCGGGCCAGCTTCTGCAATCTGCTTGCTTACATCCTTAAACTTACTGAAATTCCGCTTAAACAGATTTGCCAAGTCCGCCGCTTTTTCATCATACGCTTCCTTGTCCTGCCATGCGTTCCGCGGAAACAGCAATTCGCTTGGAACTCCCTCAACTGTTTCCGGGCAATGCAAGCCGAAGATAGGATCGACCGTAAATTCCGAATCCTCGATGGTTCCGTTAATAGCAGCCGTTACCATTGCTCTCGTATGAGTTAGATTCATTCGTTGTCCCACTCCGTACGGGCCCCCGAACCAGCCTGTGTTAACCAAGTATACTTTAGCCTGGAACTGCTCGATTTTGCTGCCCAGCATTTCCGCATATACGGAAGGCGGGAGCGGCAGAAACGGAGCGCCGAAGCAGGCGGAGAATGTTGACTCCGGTTGCAGGACCCCTCTCTCCGTACCGGCCAGCTTTGATGTATACCCCGACAAGAAGTGATACATCGCCTGCTCCTTGGTAAGCCTCGAGATTGGGGGAAGAACGCCGCAAGCGTCTGCCGTCAGAAAAAGAATCACATTCGGATGGCCTGCCATCGAAGGCAGGACAGCTCCCGGAATATTTTCAATCGGATAAGCAGCCCTCGTGTTTTCGGTAATCCGATTATCGTTATAATCGGGAACTCCTGTCGCTTCATCCAGCACGACATTCTCCAATAGGGTTCCGTACCGTATCGCCTGCCATATTTGCGGTTCTTTCTCCTCACTCAGACCGATACATTTGGCATAGCAGCCGCCCTCAAAGTTGAAAATGCCCTGCTCTGACCAGCCGTGCTCATCGTCCCCAATTAAACTGCGGTCTGGGTCGGCGGAAAGCGTTGTTTTGCCCGTGCCCGATAATCCGAAGAAGAGCGATGTATCGCCGTTCTCGCCGACATTAGCAGAGCAATGCATAGGGAGAACGCCTTTGAACGGCAGTATATAATTCAGTACGCTAAAGATCGATTTTTTCATTTCGCCTGCATATTCTGTACCGCCGATAAGCACAACCTTCTCTTCGAATGAAATGCAGATGAACGTTTCCGAATGCGTACCGTCTGTTTCCGGATCAGCCTTTAATCCAGGGAGGGCGATTACATTAAATTCAGGTACGTGAGCAGCCAATTCGTCCTCTGTCGGACGGATAAACAGCTGATGGACAAACAGGTTATGCCATGCATACTCGTTCACGACTCGAATCGGCAAACGGTACTGCGGATCAGCCCCGGCAAATCCGTCGAATACGAACAGCTCACGTTCCTCCATATACCTTTTCGCCTTTTGATACAACTGTTGAAAATGTTCTTGGGATAAGGGCTGATTAACGTTCCCCCACGCTATGTGTTCAGAGACAGACGGTTCGTTTACGACATATTTATCTTTAGGAGAGCGTCCGGTAAAATTTCCTGTAAAAACCTGCAGAGCTCCCGTTGCCGTTTGAACCGCTTCATTTCGCAGCATCGATCTTTCAATCAAAGCAGATACCGGCAAATTATAGTGTACGTTCGAAGCCAGCTGCACCTTTGTCTCCATACTTTTCATTCCTTCCCGCCCGTTAATGGCACCAGATTGATACCGCTTCCAAATCGGAGATCATTCATCCCTCTCGTTTCTAAGCAGTCATGTTCCTTGCATTCCGAGTAATAGGTCGTTACTCTCTCCGTTGGAAGAGTGTCGATGACTGACATGCAATGCTTACAAAGAATAACCCCCAAATCTATACACTTATTTTGCATGTGCTATTCACCCTCTCTTGTACCATATTTGCAACGTCCACTACGCGGCAAGCATACGCCCACTCGTTGTCATACCATGCCAGAACCTTAATTTCATCGTTCATCACCATTGTCGAAAGTCCATCCACAACAGCTGATTTGGTGCAGCCGATATAGTCGGAGGAGACGAGCGGCTCAGTCGAAAATCCAATATAAGGGTTGCAGCTTTCTTCGGCTGCGGCTTGAAGGGCGGCATTCACTTCCTTCACATTTGTATTTCTGGACACTTTGACATTCAAGTCTATTAGAGATACATCCTGTGTCGGAACCCGCAGGGACAATCCCTGAATGCGGGATGCCAGATGCGGCAGAACATCCGCGAGCGCTTTCCCGACTCCTGTCGTCGTAGGAACAATCGATTCCGTGCACGCTCTTGCTCTTCGTAAATCTTTGTGCGGATTATCCAGATGATTTTGATCTGAAGTATAAGAATGTACTGTGGTTAGCCAGCCCGACTGCACGCCAAACGTCTTGTCCAAAATTTGAAGAACCGGAGAAAGACAATTCGTGGTGCACGATGCCGCCGACAGCAGCTTATGTTTTTTCGGGTCGTATAGATGATCGTTTACGCCCATGACGACAGTCAGATCCATTTGCTCTCCGGGTGCCGTAATCAATACGCTTGATGCGCCAGAAGCAACATGCTTGAGCGATCCCTCTCTGTTGTTGAATTTCCCCGTCGCATCGATGGCAAGATCGACATCGTATCGGCTCCATAAAATATTTTCCGGCTCTCTTTCGAACACAACTGCGACCTGATGCCCGTTAATAACGAGATGGCTACCGCGAATAGCAATATCCGCATCCCATCTTCCATGTAAGGAGTCATACTTCAAGAGATGAGCGATTGTTTCAATCGGATAAGTGCAGTTTATAGCTTTCAGTGAAATAGATGGTTTAGGATCCGAAAAAATTTTTCTAACCAACAGCCGCCCGATTCTTCCCATTCCGCTTATGCCCACGCCCCGAATCATATTAACATTCCCCCTTCGTCCTATGTGAAAATCGTACAACATTTTCCGGTTTATGTACAATACTTATTTTTTATTGCATGATATATAAAATTTTATCACCCAAAAAGCAGGATATAGTACATCATATATATTATATAGTACATACTATATATTTGCGAGTTGAACCTAATTCCGATCTCATTGAACGGAAAATAGACACATACCCTAAAAGCTGTGTCTGCCGTAAAATAAAACCCATCTTAACAATCAAGATGGGTTTTATCAACTGATTTTCAGCTATCTTGCATTAGGAAATATTCGCGCGACCATTTCATTAAACTGTTCGATAAAACCTGTAACGGGTCTTCCTTGTCGAACATCATTGACATATCCGTTAATCCGGTCAATAAATTCCGGATTGGTCGATACATAAACATTTTGGATATTTGGATCTACTGCTCTTACTTGCTGTGCAATCTGATCCTCAATCTGTTTGGTCAGCTCATTCTGATTACTATCAAGCATGGCAGCAACATAAGCGTTTCGCCGGGTGATAAGCACATTAGCTCGATCGACGCCTTTCACTTCCGTGATTTTTTCGGCTGCCTTGTCGGCAACCTCGATACGATTATCGACATCGTTTTGATCGCGCAGCGCTCTCGGTCCGCGATTATCAAGGTTTCGATCGACCAGCACTTGAGGCTCGCGATTAATGTCTCTGACGGCTTGTTGCCGTACCTCTTTATTCGGAGTGTTCGTGCAGCCTGTTGTCACTAAAAATAAGCTCGTGGTGGCAACCATCAATATTTTTACGGCCATTTTGTTTTTTGACATAGTACTGTCCCCTTTCTTTTGGTTATTTTGCCTTTCGTTTTACTATCTATACATTTAAATTTCCTCAAAAAATAATGGCAGTCGGGAACTTGAAAATAACGTTCTAAACTGCCATCTAAAAACAGGGATATATGAAAAAAAGAAAGCCCTATGATACGAATATCATAGGACTTTCTCTTTTTTACGGGTGTACATCCGCTGATCCGCCTGAATAATTAATTCTCCTAAGGTGAGAGGCATAGCGGGATTGAAATAATAGATACCGAGGCTAATCGATAGATGATAGATTCGACCGGCCTCCAAATTGAAATGAAACAACCTTTGCTGAATTTTCCAAATAATCTCCTGCTCAAATGCCTCTAAATGCAAGGCAGACCCGCGTGAATCCGGCAAAATAACGGTGAACTCATCACCGCCCATGCGGGCAATAATATCAGAGTCTCGGAAAACCTCTTTCAATATATTCGCCGTATCCATTAATGCCAAATCCCCCATGTGGTGACCATAGGAATCGTTGATTTGTTTCATTCCGTCCAAGTCGGCAACAATCAAATAAAAGCCTTTGCCTTCCTGAACATGCGTGTTCATATACTGCTGCGCCTGATTAAAGAATCCCCGACGGTTGTAAAGATTCGTCAGTTCATCAATAATAGATAAGTTATACAGCTCGCCTTGAAGACGATGCCGTTCAATGGCATAACGCATGGAACGCATAATGACCGAGCTGTTGACCTGCCCTTTAATCAAATAATCCTGAGCTCCGTGTTGTACGGCGTTTATCGCAACCTCTTCATCATCAAGTCCGGTCAATACGACGATTGGAATTGCAGGCGCTTGCTCCCGAAAGGCGATGATGGTTTCCATGCCATGGCTGTCGGGAAGTGAAAGATCGAGCAAAACAACGTTAAACACTTCCTTCGTTATCATTTCAATGCCCGTTTCTAATTGATCGACCCAAATCAGCTCAAAATTCAGATTATGTGCATCCGACAATACTTCTCGAATTAGCCGGGCGTCTCCCGGATTATCTTCAATTAATAGAACCTTTATCAATAGGTTTACCTCCTAGGCAGCTTAACGATCGTAAGCCAAAAATTTTCAATCGATCTTACGACTGTTAAAAACTGCTCTAAGTTGACAGGCTTGGTAATATAACAATTTGCATGCAGATCATACGCTTTTAAAATATCCTGCTCCGCTTCGGAAGTCGTTAAAATAATGACTGGAATATATTTAAGCAGCGGATCCTTTTTAATTTCGGCAAGAACTTCAGTCCCATTAACCTTGGGAAGATTTAAGTCTAATAATATGATGTCCGGCACAATTGAATGCTGAAAGTCGCCTTCACGCCTTAGATAAGCCAAAGCCTGCTCGCCATCTTCAACTACGCTCAAATTATTATTTATTTTCCCTTCCTTCAGCACTTCGACAATCAAACGAATATCTCCAGGATTATCTTCCACTAATAGAATTTCTACATTTTGTCCGAGCCTATTATCTATCATATTAAATGTTCTCCTCTATCCGGCAGCGTGAAGTGGAAGGTTGTTGCATGACCCGCTTCCGAATCAACCCCTATTTTCCCGCCATGTCGTTCAACAATTTTTTTGCAAATGGACAACCCTATACCGGTGCCCTGATATTTTGTTTTATTATGAAGCCTTTGAAAAATGAGGAAAATTCGGTCCCGATACTTCGGATCGAATCCAATCCCGTTATCGTGAACTGAAAATAACCACTCATGCCCCTGCTGTTTAACGCCGATATGAATGATGGGTGCCCGGTTGGCATCTCGAAACTTAATGGCATTGCCGACTAAATTTTGAAATAGCTGCACCATTTGCGTAGAATCCGCCATCAAGGTTGGCAGCGGATCATGCGTGATTTGCGCATCGCTTTCTTGAATGGCTTGCTGCAGATTCGCCAGTACATGATGAAGCACGACCTCAAAGTCAACAGACTTCAGCTCTTTTCCCTTCGTACCTACCCTGGAAAAAACTAATAAATCGTTAATTAAATTTTGCATGCGCTGCGAACCGTCCACCGCATAATAAATAAAATCATCCGCGTCCTGGTCTAGTTTCCCTTTGTACCGCTTCGCTAACAGCTGCACATAGCTGGCTACCATCCGCAGAGGCTCTTGCAAATCATGCGAAGCGACATAAGCAAATTGCTCCAGCTCCGCATTCGAGCTGGCCAGTTCTTCTTTCTGCCGCTTCAGCTCAATCTCATTGTCCCTAATATTTTGGGACATTTGGTTAAATGCCTCGCATAGCTGCAGCAGCTCCACAGGAGCGTACTTCATCCCGCTGTAGTCGATTTTATAATGATAATCGCCTCGCTTCAGCCGCTGTACCCCTTTTAATAAATGTTGAACAGGATGTTCGATGTGATACGAAATTCGCAGCATTACGACAAACCCAATCGTGAGCACGATGCAAATAATAATAATCATAACAATTAATTGCTGATTAAAGGTTCGATACACTTCATTGCGCTCAATTTCGTTAACCACAATCCATTTTTCGTTATTCACCAGCTGATAAGTACCGAAAACCTGCTTGCCACGGTAGCTATCATAAGTCGTGGTTGAATTTTCCCCTTGCATGGCCCGATCCAAAATATCGCTGTTTAATTTGAATTCTAATCTTTTCCAATTCCCTGAGAAGCGCGACTCGGTAATCAGATAGCCGTTCCGGTCAATTAAGTACGATTCGCCGCTGTCGCCTCTCTGAAATTGTTCCAAGAGCTGATCGATTGTCTTTAACGTAACCGTTCCATAAATAACACCCTCAAATTGCATGCTGCCGCTCATAACAGGTGCCGAGAATAAAATCATCGGCTGCTTGGTAACCTTGCCGAGCAGCACATTCGAAACATATTCATGGCCTTTGGCGGCTTCTTCCAAAAAGGTTCGTTCCGTGAAATAGGCTCCGATTTGGTTCATGGTGCTAAATTCCACAATCCCTTCTTCATTTGCGAAAGAGACCGCCTCAAACTCCTGTTGATGTGAAGCGAAAAATTTAAGATTACTTTCAATATCGTCCATTTCAAGCTCCATCGTCGATTGCAAATGTGCTAGATTCCGAATTTCAGAAGCTCTGGCCGCTACCCAGCTGTCTATTGCCGTTTGCTGAATCTTACTATCCTTACGCATCGAATCAATCTGGTCATTTTTAGTTTGTTGATACTGTAAAAAGGAATAAGACGATATCGTCAGCAGCCCAACCATGAGCACCAAGGAAATTCCTAAAAAACGCATTCTTGCTTTTAAGCTTTGAAGTCGAAACAATCGTAAAAAGAAGTTCATTGGTTCCTCACCATCAATCCAGAATAAGGGTCGCCTTATCTTTGATGTAATTCTCATCCGCTTCTTTCAATTCATCCTGCAGCTCTTTTCCTGACAAAATATGATTTAACGCTTCATTAATAGAGGCATTCGCTGAACCCGTAAACAGATGTCCAGGATTGATCGATGTTGGATAAAGCTGGAGAGCTTTCTGCACATCCTTCATCGCCGGATTTCCGTACTCGGCAATCACATCTTTAAAAGCAGATAAAGCCACGTTTTTGCTATAAATCTCAAGCATGTCTTTATCGAGCAGAAGGGATAATAAATATTTAGCTTTTACCGCGTATAAAGTTTTCGCATTAATAGCCACCTGCTTGTCCGGTGCTGCAGCCATTACCGTATTTCCATTCTGATCGGGCAGCGCGAAAAAGCCCATCTTAAAATCGGAAGTTTTACTGTCTACTACTCCCGGCGTCCAACTGCCCATCAGCTGAATAGCGCCTTTTCCGTCAATAAATTGCTGAGTGGACTCATCATAGCCTATTCGCATCGCATCCGGGTTAAAAAAACCATTGTGAGCGAGCTCTTGAAATTTCTGCATGGCGGCATTCACTTCAGGACCGTCAATTTTTGCTTTACCCGTATATACATCCCATTCAAAATTAGGGTTCTCGAGAAACTCCGATGTCGCGGCAATCGGCAGATAAGTGCCCTGAATCGTCCATGAGTCTTTAAAGCCGCCTAGAATCGGTGATATACCAGCCTCTTTAATTTTGGCGCACAACGCTATAAATTCATCCCAATTTTTGGGCGGCTGCAGTTGCAGCCGCTCAAAAATAGTTTTGTTGTAATATGCGCCAAAGGTGCTCACATCCAGTGCGGCGCCATAGATTTTCCCTTTGTAAGCAACCGTCTTCTTCGCAGAATCAATCATTCGCTGGGTCCATGGCTGATCGGATAAATCCAGCAGGTAACCTGCTTTGGCATATTCTTTAATCTTCTGATTAAATAAAATATCAGCAGCTTGGCCTGATTTTAACTGGTTTTCGGTAACCTCGGCAAAATCCTTCTCATCTAATTTATCCCACTTAATCGTCGCGTTCGGATACTTCTCTTTAAATTTCTTTTCAACCGCATCGAAGTATCCGTTTTTATCTTGGGCCCAATAGGAGACGCGCAGCGTAAACGCCTCATCGGTTTGATCTTCTTGCATCTGAGCAGCCTGCCCATTCGCAGAACTTGGCTGGTTCTCCGTCTTGCTGCACCCGGCCGTTGTGATTGATAAGCACAATGCCGCCAGAACAATGATCCATTTACGCATCTGCTCACTCCTCCTGATTAATTATAAACCTCGAACTCATAAATTCTGGCATAACCGTCAGATCCCGTCTGTGTACCTTGCGTTATGTAAAGTCTGACGTACCTTCCTGTTGCATTCACATTGCGATCCGTTGCATTCGCTGTATTCCCCGTCACGGTGTCGGCATCGGTGAAATTAATCCCGTCATTGCTTACCTGCAATTTGTAATCCTTTGTATTGAAATTGACGGACTCTCCGTTCACAGCAGCATGCTTCACGACCCAGCGGCTAATGTTCGTCATATAGCCAAGGTCAATCTTCAGCCAATTCGGGGATGCCGCAATAGAAGCCCATTTCGTACCCGTCGATCCGTCATTCGCATATTGCGGCGCTTCACTAGGCAAATTGTACGCGTTGGCAGAAGCGGTCTTGTTGAGCGCTGCATTCCCGCTCGCTGTACCGTATACTTCAAATTCGGGTATTCTAGCATATCCGTCATATCCTACTTGAGTGCCTTGCGTAATATATAGTCTAACATATCTGGCATTGGTATTGATGTTGCGGTCCGTGATATTTGTCGAATTACCTGTTACTGTGTCGACATCCGTAAAATTGATGCCGTCGTTGCTTACCTGCAGCTTGAAATCCCTCGTATTGTATATCGTTGATTCGCCGCCCGATCCCGCGTGTTTAACGACCCAACGCTTCAAATGATAGGACTGGCCTAAATCGATTTTCAGCCAGTTGGGCGACGCCGCGACTGATGTCCATTTCGTGCCCGTCGAACCATCGGCAGCATACTGCGGCGCTTCGCTCGGCAAATTATACGCATTTGCTGTAGCGGTTCGATTCAGCGCGATGTTCGTCAAACCGTAAACCTCGAAATCGACAATTCGCGTTGCGCTTGATCCATCCTGCTGTCCCGCCGATACATAGAGACGAACATATCTGCCGTTTGCGGATACATTCCGGTCCGTGAGATTGGCCGTATTTCCCGTTACAGCATCAACGTCGCTAAAATTCGTGCCGTCACTGCTGATTTGCAGCTTATAATCTTTCGTATTATAAGAGACAGATTCACCGTTATATCCCGCATGCTTGACAACCCAGCGGCTTACATCATAGGAAGCTCCCAAATCGACCTGCAGCCAATTAGGCGCTGCCGCAGTCGAAACCCATTTGGATGTGCCCATGCCGTCTACTGCGTGATTAGCTGTATCCCCGCCCGAAGAGCTGTTGCTTGTTGCCGTCTTATTCTGTGAAATAGGAAGTGAATAAGTGCTCAAATCCTTGTCATAGACATTAACGCTGCCTCCGCCATTGCTTACGCTTTTCACAATATTTCCCCAAAGCAGAGAATCATAGATATTTAAAGTGCCGCCAAAAGCAGAAGTCGTCCGCGCATAGTTTTGCGTTGTGCTGCTGCCCGCCTGCAGCCCGATCATCTGGATCGTTCCGCCTCCCTCCACGGAAACGTTAGCGCCGGAGGAGGTATCAACGGAAGGCAGGTACAGCGTTAAATTTTGCGGTCCGGCACCCGCGCCTTCCTTGATCGTACGAATCCCCGATTTCACGCCGAAGGAATCGACTGCGAATGTTTTGAGATCGCTGCCGTTGCCGACGGTCAGGGCATCCGTATTAGCGAGCGTATAATTAAATGCGTGTGTAAAACCGTACGTATGCGGGCTGTTGTTATGTTTGGACTGAAAGTGCGTCCCGAAGGTGACGACCGTCTGCTCCACCCAGCCGCGCTGCGTTCCGCCGCCTGCATAAACCGCTTTTTTGGCCGCATTGATCCAATTGCCGGAAACGACAAAATCATTTGAAGCATTCGTCGCGAAATCCGCGCCGTTGTAACTATTTTCGAGCTCGACATATTTCATCCATGTTCCTGAACCTGCACTGCGCACAGCATACGGATACGTGTGAATCGGATAAAGCGTTCTTAGATCGGACGGAACAGACGCATCGCTGCCGTTCACAAACCCTTGTTCAGGATGAAAGACAGTGAAGCCGCGAATACCCGCGTTCGCGTTCAGCGTAATGAAGGCCGTCGCCGTATCCGGTGAAGCCGTATCCTTGCCGTCATATGCGAGCAGCACCGTTGTATCTAAATTTTCATGCGCATGTAAGTAATCGTAGCTGCCCCGCAGCTCCACGCCGCTTGGAACGTTCAACGTCGTGGAAATTTTATAAGAGCCCGGAGGGAGAAAGACCGTTCCGCCGCCGGCATTGCCCGCATCCGTTAAAGCCGTTTGAATCGCATTGCGGTCATCGGCAATTCCGTTCCCCGCCGCGTTGTAAGGCGCATTTTTTACATTATAAAAGTTCGTAACGCTTGCAGGCTTCTTCGCCGGCGCAAACGTATAATGCTGTCCGCGGGCCTGCCAAACCTGATCGAGATTCAGAAATTCTCCTACCTCGGGGCGCAAATAATCCTGCTGTACGGAAGCGTTTATTTTTGACATCGCGCCGTAAGAACCGTTGGAGGTAGGCGGACCCTGCTCCATCAAAATTCCCATTTTTGCATCGTTGACGCTGATGTCGTACATCGTTAACCCGTCATTTTTCCACAGCTTAATCCCATATAAATAGGCGTTCGTGTAATTTTTGATGTAGCCGGTTTGCGTGCTGTCCGGTTTATTGGTAATCGCGGAAGGCGCGTTTTTCCATATCCCCGTATCCATAAACACATTCGTCACATAAGAATATTCATAATTGCCATTCATCGTAATGCCTTGAAATAGAAAGGTCCCGTAAACATTATTAATATTCGTACCGCTGGCTGATGCAAGATTAATGCCTTTAAAAGAATTGTAGAACGTCACATTCGCTACATTCGCCGCAAAAGAATTCGAATCGATCGTGTACGGGTAAGTGGTAGGCGTAAACACGCCGCCCGTATAGCTGCCTTGATTCGGATACCAAATACTGAGATTGCGCACGGTCGTATTCGGCGCATTTAGAGAAATCGCCGACGCCGTCGTGCTGTACGCAGCGAGTATCGTACCCGCAGCAGGCGTTCCGTCCAGCGGACTTTTCCAATCTCCGCGCAGCGTAACATTGGTTGGAATCGACAAGCCTCCGTTCAAACGATAAGTACCTGCCGGCAGGAAAACGACACCGCCGCCCATTTCCCTTGCTTGATCAAGTGCCGCTTGAATGGTTGACGTCGCATCAGTCGTTCCCGTTGTATCTGCGCTTACCGTTACATTGGCTACAACGACCTCGTCTGAGGTTAATAAGCCGGTTTTAATCGCTGGAGAAGGATACGACGGCGCACTTCCCCGCTTCGTAAACGTAATGTTGTCCAAATACGCCGCCGGATCCGGACCGCTGAATTCAATCGTCAGCACATGCGTCCCCGCACTCAAGTTAACGGGCATCGGCAGCGTGTAGTCCTGAAAGGCTGTCCCCGCAACCGCAGGCGTTGCTCCGAGCTGAATCCCGTCTATCAGCGCGGTTATCGTCGATTTCGTCGTTGAGCCGCCCATTTTTGCCCGGAATTTCATATCGTACCAGCCGGCGTTCCCGCCGCTGACATTCATCGTATATTTCAAATATTCGCTGACATACCCTGCTGTCGGCGACCCGCCGGCCTGATCGTTCGAGCTGACCACGTAACGATGAGTCACTGAATCTATCACTTCTTTGAAAATATCAATATTTTGCACATCCCGATAAGTCGTATCGCGAGTAATTTGCGCGGACGGGTGAGCAAAATAAACATCATTAATCGCACCTGAATTGAAATCCTCCGCTTCAAACGTCCCTGGCAGATTAATCGTCGAAAACGGCGTTCCATCTGATGCATGCGCGATTTGCGGCAGCATCCACGGAAACGAGCTCATAACCAAAAAGAAACATACAGCAATAAGACTAACTCTACTCTTCTGAATAAACACAAGATCAAATCCCTTCGGTATGTATTGGCCCCTATTAAGGAAATAAATTTGAGTAAGAAGATCTGATGCAGCGTCAAAAGAAGTTAGGTCTAAATACCCGAGAATATTTTACCATATTTAAATAAAACTTATAATATTAATCTACAAATTTCGCGTAATTCTAATAGATTTCTTAAATAGCCCCTTTTATTTGCACAAAAAAAGCGGACTTCAATAACAAGTCCACTTTGTTTAAACGATTCACTTATCACCAGTTAAGCATGGTTAAGCCTTCTTCAACCTAACAGCCATATAGGGACGACCAGGCAGCTCAACTCGGAATGCTCCCTCGAAGGTGCCTTCCCGCTCCTCAATGGTCATATTCCACGTATCGATCACTTCTACCTTATAGCGAATTCCCGGCTTCATGTTGAAATGTCTGTAGCGCGGCTGATTGAAGCCGTAGTAGAACAAATAATATTCATCTTGAATCCCAGCAGATGGCACATCCCACTCTGATTTCAGCGGATTCAGCCCGCCTGCGGGACCCTCTTCCAGTATTTTACGAAGGAAGGCAATACGATCCGGACTGTTTCCGTACAGCTTGCCCCCCTTGGACCACCATAAAATATCCTCGGGATGCAAATAAGTTTCACCGTGTCCAACATAACCGCCGCGAATGGCACCTTCCCAAAACCTGCGCACCATCTCCTGACCGGTGATGTTTCCCCATCCCATGTCAATGTCACCCTCGTAGGCGCATTCATCAATGACGATTGGCTTGTTCCACTCGTTCCGCCAGTCATTCGTGTTCTCCGCAGTCTTGTACACATCGACTCTCTGCACGCTGCAGTGCGTCACCCAGGGACGGGAGTAATCGTAAAAGCCATGGCAGTTATGAATCGAGATCAAGTGCCGGGCCGGATCATTCTCCGTGACAATCTGGGCAAAACGCTCCCAGTCCGCCTGTTCCTTCGACCACATCAAGTCATACTCGTTGGCCAGCGACCACCAGACGTTGCGGTAAGCAGACAGCCTGGCGGCGAGGTATCGCAAGTACCGGTCATCGGCGGATTTGTCCATCTCTGAAAATCCCCAGCGGTCGTAAGCATGGAACAAAATAAGATCCGCTTCAATGCCCAGCTTTCCGAGGTCAGAGATCCTATTCTCTAAATGCCGGAAAAAAGCCGGATTGAACTGGCTGTAGTCCCAACCCTTTTCCAAAGAACCTTCAAACGGATAAAGAATCGGTTCATTCGTATTGAATTGGTATGATTTCGGAAACACACACATGCGAAGCTTGTTGAAAGGAGACGCCTCTAATGTCTTAAGCGTCTGCTCCTGCAATTCCGTCTCTTGATGGGACCAAACGTAGCAGGTTGTTCCGATCGGGTAATATGGCGTGCCATCCTCATAAGCAAAATGAAACGTATTTTTCACTCGAACAGGACCACGATTGCCTGCAGAAGGCGCTGTACATGTAAATGATCCCTTAATGCTGTCGAGCGAACGCGCCGTGCTCTTCGTGCAAAACGTCCATGTTCCCTCTGCGTCCGGCATAAACCTAATGCGGTAAATACCATCCCCGTCATAGAAGCCACGCGCCTGCCGCTCTTTTCCTTCATGTGCAAATATGGCGCTGAGCGATACATCAACAAACGGGTTGCCATGAGCTGGTCCGTGCAGGACCAGCTCATAAATGCCCCATTTCTCAGCTTGTTCAGGCACTTCAGCTCCAGCCGAGCCGACTGCCACAGCCTCGCTTTCGTAATCAGCAGAAGGCTCCGCTTCAATCTCAGCAGTCTTGTCATCCGGAATGTGAGCAAGCTCACTAAGCGCAGCCTCCAGCATCTCCGGCGTCCAAGACCAGGTCTGATTCGCGGCGGCCAGCTGTGGCAGCGTATACATTTTCATAAACGAAAGATAAGGGGAATCCGCAAGATGCGGAACATAAGCGAGCAGAACGGCCCGGGCGTTCTCATTCGCCCAAATTTCGCCAACTTTAGTATTCTCGGTAAATGCCACAATGATAGCCTCCTTATAAAATAACTAAACTGTTTATCTATATAAGCCATCGTAGCATCGTATAATGATAATAGTCAATGTATTTTGGGTGTTTTTATATAAAATAAACTAAACTTAATAATTAAAAACTAAACTTTTACTTCGTTCTGCGAATTTATTTGAATATCCCCGAAAAAATCGGGCAGACCTTACCGGCGCCATCTTTTACGGTATTGATGAGGCGTTATGCCCATTTGAGCTTTGAAGAACGAGCAAAAATAAGAACTGTTCGTTATGCCGATTTCTTCCGCAATCAGGGAGATCGGTTTACTCGTCGCAGTCAACAGCATGACGGCTTGATGTACTCTTCGCGCCGCTATATATTCGGTAATGCTGACGCCGATAGCCTCCTTAAATAAATGGGACAGATGATAAGGCGACAAGTGGAGATCCTTTGCCATCATTTCTAACCGGAAAGGTTCTCCATAATGCGATTCAATCCACTTTAAAATCCGTTCCGCTTGATGGGTTTTCCGGTTATCGGACGGAACTGCCTGCCCTTCCCGCTTCTGCCAGACCGGTTTGAGAGCACGAAACAACGCGACGAGAAACAGCGAGATTTCCTCGACCTGATCCTTCTTAGACAAAAATCCGAGCCGCTCTTCCATGCTGTGAAATACGTTAGATAGTTCTGCAGCGTCTTCCAGCCCATAGATGCATGGGAATGCCAGCCTGCTTAAGTAGATATGTTTGTAGAAAGCATGCAAGCCCGGCCATTGTTCAAAATACGCTTCAAACATCGTCGGTTCGAAGATCGCAATCGAACGTTCAAACGGCTCGTTATCCGAGTAATTGAGCTGAAGATGATGGAGCTGATACGGTTGAAACACGCAAAGCATGCCGGGAGTAATTTCGTATCTCTTGTGATTGACAACCATTGTTCCGCTTCCCTGGTAAATGAGCAATATTTCAATCCCTTGGTGAGAGTGAAAAGTTTCCATGTAACCGTTATGCTCGCTGGTCCTCTTGTATGCGAAATATAGAGGAACATCACTGCTGTCCGTTTGATTCTGGCTGGCCATTCGAACCACGTTCCCACTCCGTTCATCACACTGCCATTACCGCAATGCAGCGTTATTTTTCCCACAATAGAAAGCGACATTACCACTCCAATTATAGTTATAGTTAGAACAACAATGCAATGAAATGACTGCCTCTACGGCTGATTACAAAAACTCGGTATTGGAGGATTTAATTTATGTTGAAAGTTGCGATTATCGGCGCGGGCGCTATTTCGGGCGTGCATATTGAAGCTTATTTGGAATTCGGGGACCGCTGTGAAATCGTTGCGGTTTCAGACATTTACCTGGAGAAAGCACAGCAGCTTATCGAGCGCTTCAAGCTGAGTGCGAAAGCGGTGAAGGAATATCACGAGCTGCTTCACGAGGATATCGATCTTGTATCGGTCTGCACGCCGCCTTATACACACGCCCCAATTGCCGTGGGATTTCTTGAAGCCGGCAAGCATGTCATCGTCGAGAAGCCGATGGCCTCTTCGCTTGAAGAATGCGATCAAATGAATGAAGCTGCGAAGCGCAGCGGCAGCATCCTATCCGTTGTCGCTCAAAACCGTTTTAAATCGCCAATGATGAATCTTAAAATGATGCTGGACCGTGATCTTATCGGCAAAATCGTTCATGCGCAGGTGGACTCCTTCTGGTGGCGCGGCCACTGCTATTACGATTTGTGGTGGCGAGGCACGTGGGAGAAGGAAGGCGGAGGGTGTACATTAAACCATGCGGTTCATCATATCGATGCGCTGCTGTGGATGATGGGCAAGCCGAAGGAATTGCAGTCCTTTATGACCAATGTGTCACATGATAATGCTGAGGTGGAGGATTTATCCGTTGCAATGCTGCGTTATCCCGATGGCGCGCTGGCACAAATTACGAGCTCCGTCGTTCATCACGGCGAGGAGCAGCAGCTCATCTTCCAAGGCTCGAAGGCGAGAATTTCTGCGCCATGGCGCGTAAAGGCATCTCTATCTACGGCTAACGGCTTCCCTGCACCCAATGAATCGCTGGAGGAAGAAATTCAAAGCATCTATGATCATTTGCCAGCGGTTAAGCATGAAGGTCATGCCGGCCAAATCGATAATGTTCTGACCGCGATTGAAACCGGTTCGCCTGTGCTTGTCGACGGCGTGAGCGGACGCGATACGCTGGAGCTGATCGTTGGCATTTACAAGTCCGCCAGCCTCGGGGTGAAGGTGCAGCTTCCGATTAGCCCGCAGGACCCTTTTTACACGAGAGCAGGCATTCAAGCTCAAGCTGTACATTTCTTCGAGAAGAAAAATACGATTGAGAACTTTTCGACTAATGTAATAACAACCGGAAGCAATTACAACGCTTAGCTTATGCTTGACATGTAACTTCATAAAAAATAGGGAAGCGGCGTTTACAGCCGCTTCCCTATTTTAATAATCCATCTTTCTTTACTCCCTGATCCAACCGTCTTCGATTTCCAGTTCACGAATGACCTTTGCAGGGCTTCCCCCGACCAATACATTGTTCGGGACATTCTTATTAACGGTACTCTTTGCCGCAATTACGGAATTATCTCCAATGGTGACGCCCGGAAGAATGGTGCAATCCGCTCCAATCCAAACGTTATTGCCGATTGTTATTTTTCTGCTGAGTTCACCTTTGTCGGCAGAATCTATACGGTGGTAGTTGCTGTCAAAAATACTCGTTCTCGGACCGATCTTGACGTTATTTCCAATAATGATTTCTTTATTAGCCGCAATCCCCACACCAGCATTAACGTATACATTATCCCCAAACGTCAAGTTGGCACCCTTGGTGCTCGTTATTTGAACGGCCCATGGATGTCCGACGATAGAAAGATTTTTTCCAACATGGATTTCCCCAAATTTGTTAACGAACACTTTCCCCCGCAGCCTTACTGCTTTCCCGAATTTGTAGATACCTTTAAGCCTGTAAAGTACTTTTTTAAACGCCATGTAACAACCTCCCATATCCAATAGTACGCTTATTGAATAGTATACCAGAATTATAAGAGATTTTGAGTAAAGATTATTCAAATCGAATAATATGGATGCTGCTTAGCCTTTTACAGAGCCGATCATAACCCCTTTCTCAAAATATTTTTGCAAGAAAGGATAGAGAACTAAAATCGGCAGAGTAGACACGATAATAACGCCGTATTTGATTTGGTCCGCATATTTTTGCGCATAGCCTCCCGCATCTCCGCCAGTGCCCGCCCCATTCTGAAATACCTGGTTTGACAATAAAATATCTCTTAGGACGATTTGCAGCGGCTGCAATTGATTATCGCGTATATAAATCAATCCCGTAAAGAAATCATTCCAATGACCGACCAAGTAATAAAGTCCGACAACTGAGATCAACGCTTTTGACAAGGGCAGCGCAACTTTAATAAAAAAACCGAAATGAGAGCAGCCGTCGATTGCGGCCGCTTCATACAACTCAGACGGCAAAGACGATTCAAAAAACGTTCGTGCGATAATCAGATAAAACACATTCACGCAAAACGGCAGGATAAACATCCACATCGAATTTGTAAAGTGCAAATCCTTCATCAGCAAATAAGTCGGAATCAAGCCGCCGTTAAAGAACATGGTGATGACAAAGGCGAACATGATGAAGCGTCTTGCCCGAAATTCGCGTCTGGAAAGCACATAGGCTGCCGGCAATGTGATTAATAAATTGACCAGCGTTCCGGCAAACGTATAAAAAACAGTATTGCGATATCCGGTCCAAATCCGGTCATCCTGAAAAATTTGATTATATCCGAACATGCTGATATTTTTCGGTATAAAGAACACTTTTCCGGTCGATACAAGCGTAGAGTCACTAATTGAGGCAATCACAATAAAATACAGCGGATATACAATTGATAAGAAGATCAGTGCGCACATGACAAATAAAATGAGCTTAAATAATATTTCACTACCGTTTAAACGGGTACCGCCCATAACCAATCCTCCTTCGACAGCTAACTAGAATAAGCTCGTATTGGAAGCTTTCTTTGAAATCGCATTCATGGCAAACAAGAAGATAAAATTAATGACGGTATTGAACAAGCCAATTGCCGAAGCATAACTGAACTGATTGGATACAATACCGATCTTGTACACGTATGTGGCGATAACCTCTGAAACAGGCAGGTTTAATGAATTTTGCATTAAGAAAATTTTCTCGAAACCCGTGCTGAGTATATTCCCCATACTAAGAATAAACAGAATCACGATAGTCGGGACAAGTGCAGGAAAGTCGATATAGCGAATCGTTTGCCATCTGCTCGCCCCATCCATTTTTGCCGAATCATACAGCTGAGGGTCGACGGTCGAAAGCGCAGCCAGATAGATAATGCTGTTCCAGCCGCAATGCTGCCAAATGTCAGATATGATATTGACCGGTATAAAGGTAGAGGTAGAAGCGAGTAAGTTGATATCCCCAAAACCGATGGATTTCATCAAATATCCGACTATGCCTGTTTCCGGCGATAACAGGACATTCAGCATACCCACCAGTACGATTATCGATATAAAGTGAGGCAAATAAACCGTCGTTTGCATCAGCTGCTTCATTTTTTTTCTTTGTATTTGATTGAGGACTAATGCCAATATGATCGGTGCTGGAAAACCGACTATAATCGTTGTGAAACTAATTAGAAACGTATTTGTCAATAAATCAGTAAATAAAAAGCTCTCGATAAATTGTTTGAAATAAAATAAGCCTCTCCATTCCCCTCCAGTAAGCCCCTTGCTGAAATCGAAATCTCTGAAAGCTAATTGGATGCCGTACATCGGAATGTAGTTAAATACGAAGATTACGGCAATTGCCGGAAATATCATGATCCACAATTGAATATCTCGTTTGAAGGTGCCTAGTATCGTCCGAGAGCCCATAAGAAATTCTCCCTTTTTTTGAGAAAGAAGCTATAACCTGCCTAGGAGCGGCATAGCTCCTTCCATCAAGTGATTTGTTTTACTTCTTGCTCACATAGTCATCATAGTATTTTTGCATGATCTCAATATTTTGGTCCAAGCCTGCTTTTTTGCTTTGTTTTACGTATTCGTCCCACTGCGCTTCCACTCCGCCTTTGGTCACCCATTTGGCAAAATTGGTATTGGCCAAATTCATCACGTTCGTGTTGCTGAGGCTCATCGCGTTATTGTCTGCCGTCGTATACTTGATAAACATGCCCGGGAACACATCTTTCTCCGTATCGACACTTAAAGCATCTTTTAACGGCTCGGACTGCACGAGAACCTCTTGCATATCTTTACCTAGCGTCAAATTTAATGAATCGGCAATATACATCGGTCCATTATCTGCCCATGTAGAAGTCCATTTCCATGTACCCGGATCCATTTTTGAATCAGCCGGCGGCAGCACGCTGTATGAACCGTCACCATTGTCCTTGATATTCGTGCCCAGCGATCCGAATAAAACCTGCATACTGACTTCTTGTTTGTACAATTCATTTATGAATCTCATCGCCGCTTCTTTATTTTTTGTTTTCGCCGACATTACGATTTGATTTACGCCATAGTTCAAAGTGGAGAAATCATAGCTCCACGATAATTTCCCTGAAAAACCGGCCGACTCTTTGAGCGGAGACATCGAAGTATATTGCGGCGCGAGCTGCTCGCCAAATCTGTCCGACGCGACCCAGCCCCATGTAAAGCCGACCTTCGCTTTATCTCCTTCACCGCGGGCAACAGACTGAAATTTCGAATAGTCATGGGTAAAGACCTCCGGATTAATCAAACCGGCTTTATAAAGCTTGTTGAGAAAAATGACCATTTTTTCATAGCGTTCGTCGGTTAAGAAGTTTTTCACTTTGCCGTCTTCCACAAAATAACCTTGCCCGCTTCCGTCTGATAACGTAATGCCAAGCCCGCCTAGAAGAACAGCAGGATTAAAAAATCCGCCAATGCCGCCCGGCCAGTCCATCGGGATTTCATCATTCAGATCACCGTTCCCGTTCGCATCCTTCTCTTTGAACGCGACTAACACGTCATATAATTCGTCCCAGGTCGTCGGCATGGCAAGTCCCAGGTTGTCCAGCCATGTTTGATTGATATATTGTCTCGTTGCGGACGCCGGCCAAAATCTTTGATATTTAGGCAAGCCGTAGATTTTGCCATCGGGCTGGGTCGCAATTATTTTCGTTTCCGGCTTGGAGGCGAACATCTCTTGCACATTTGGCGCTTGGTCGAGCAGCCCGGTCAAATCCTGAAACAGGCCTTGGAATTGCGCAAAATCAGCGTCCGTAATGACATTGGGTCCGACAAATAAATCCGGCGTATCACCGCTTGCCAGCATCGTGCCTTTTTTCTGACCCCAATCCGCTGTGATCTCTTGCCACTCGATATCCACCCCGGCAGCATCCTCCGCCTTTTGCAGCCATTCCATTTCAGCCAGCGGCTTCGTCAATGGATGTTTCGAAATGATAGCTGTTAATTTAACCTTAGCACCGCCAGTATTGCCGCCAGCGTTTCCTGCATCAGTGGATTGCTCATTGCCGCCGTTATTACTGCACCCCGCCATTAGTGTCGTGCACAAACATGCTGTAAGAACAAGCTTCAACGCTTTTTTCATATTACATTCGCCTCCCTTTTCTATTTTGATATCGCTTTCATTTCAATTAACAGGACCTTTTGTTTACCCCCGTTATGTTTAAAGCTCGCTTGTCTCGGCTGCAGCGCTTGACTGGCTCTATCTTAGCAAGCGGTTACATTAGGGACAATACGGAAAATCATTGGATTCCGGTGCTTTTCATTAGGTACTCAGCCTTGTAGGGATAACGATTGTCTATTCCCTGGAATGCGCAGCAAAAAGAAGAGGCCCCGGCTATGCCACGGGCCTCTTTAGTCAGCTCTTTACGGATACGTTCCTCTAAAAGCAGCATCGAGCTTCGTTGAAACGCTTTGGAACGCTTCTTTGACGTTTTTCTTGCCTAGCCATATTTGATCGAGTGCCGGCTGAAGAATCGCAGTTATGTTTTCATTATTTTTGATATAGTAATCGTACGAATTAACCCCGTTCTCGATCGTCTGACGCATCACTGCATCCTGGTAGCCGTCCGGATGCCCCGGCTTCACATCCGCCCAGCGTGCGATCAGCGCAGGCTTCGTGTAATAGTCCTTAAGCAGCGGCATCCACAAGCCGCTGGCATGCAAATCGATTGCATTCTCGGAATCGAGCTGCCACTTGTAAAACAGCCATGCTTCGTTTGGATGTTTGGTTGCCTTAGACATGACCAATGGTTCTCCGAACTGGATTGTCCTGCTTGTCTTCAACTTCGGCAGTATGCCGACGCCGTAGTTTACGCCCGCTGCGCCAAGATCAAGCTGAACCCATTGACCGTCGAGATCCATGGCGACTTTCCTGCTTTGCAGGGCAAGCGCAGGCTGCGGCAGGTTCTTCTCTTGAATCGGGGATGGCGCAACATGATGGACGTAAATCAGGTCGGCCAGCTTTTGGACGGCATCGATTACGGCAGGATCATCCAGATTCATCCTGCTGCCGTCAGGCGCGATGACGCTCGTATCATTGGAAGGCACCATTAAGTGCCACATCCACGTATTGAAGCGAACACCGAATTGCGTAATATGATGGGGATCGAAATTCCGGCTCAAAGCGTTATGTCCGTTACGGTCAATCGTCAGCTTCTTCGCCGCCAACAGGAATTGATCCCATGACCAGGCATCCTCGGCTTTCACCGGCGGCAGCTCAA
>DATJKM010000009.1:0-14534 GCA_035491515.1 Candidatus Udaeobacter sp.
TGCGGCACTAATTCCGAATATTAACAATGTATTGGGCGTTCGGCTGCCCGAGCTGCGTAAGCTGGCTAAAAAATTGGCAAAGGGTGATTGGCGCAGCTACTTGCAGGAGGCGGAAAGCGAATACTTCGAGGAGATTATGCTGCAGGGGATGGTTATCGGTTATGCGAAAACGGATGTAGGGGAAATTTTGCGCTATGCAGCTGATTTTGTTCCGAAAATTGATAATTGGTCTGTGTGCGACAGTTTCTGTACGGGATTAAAATTCACTAAAACGAGCAGGGGGCAAGTGTGGGATTTTTTGCAGCCTTATTTATCGTCAAGTAAAGAATATGAGATTCGTTTCGGAGTAGTCATGCTTCTTGATTTTTATATTGATGATGAATATATTAGCAGAGTTTTACCGTTGCTCGATAACGTTGAACGCGAAGGCTACTATGTCAAGATGGCGGTTGCATGGGCCATATCGATCTGCTATGTGAAGCTTCCTGAGCCTACGATGCATTATTTGAAGAACAATTCATTGGATGATTTCACATACAACAAAGCTTTGCAAAAAATGACAGAGTCTTACCGTGTGGATCATGCTGCTAAAAAAATGATTCGCAGCATGAAGCGATAATAAAAAGAAGAACAAGCAGCCTATACATTTGTTTTTTACAAATGATAGGCTGTTTCGCTGCCAATCCAGATTCGCAATACGTTCTGCTAGACGATCAGGCATGCTGTAATCCGCCATCAAGAAGTACAGCGCTCTGCTCCAATTGCAAGAGTTTCGTTTTCATGTCGATGCCGCCGCGATAGCCGGTTAAAGCGCCGTTTTTCCCGATCACGCGATGACAAGGAACGGTAATCAAAACGGGATTTGCACCAATGGCGGCGCCGACTGCGCGAACCGCGGCCGGTTTTTGAATCTGCTCGGCAATATCCGAGTAAGATTTGGTCTGCCCATAAGGAATGGTGCAAAGCGCGTTCCACACGGCCAATTGGAAAGGCGTTCCGTAAAAATCGAAGGGCATAGTAAAGCTTTTGCGCGAACCCTGCAAATATTCGAGAAGCTCGTCAGCATAGGGCTGCAGCTGCGCATCATCCCGAATCAGCATGCTGCCCGGAAACCGGGCAGCTGACCAGTCTGTCAATTCATCCAACAGTCGATTCTGAGAGCCGACATAACAAAGTCCTTCCGTAGTAGCCGCGATGTGCATATTCCAATTCTCATGCGTTAAAATTGTCCAATAGATCTGCGAATTCAATTTGTTTCCCACTTTCGCTCACCTCCACGAACAGTATAACCCCAAACATAGACGATTGTACGGCTTCAGGAATGTAACAGCAAGATAATGAAATGACAGGCTGTCATAGGATCATCACCCCTGCGGCAGGTCCCTGTGTCTTGAAGCTCCAATCCCGGTTGGAAAATACGGTGTTGCGACGAGATGCATACTGTCCAAACCGGCTTAAAGACATCAAGTTACGCTTGGAAAATTTACTTGATTTACGAATATTGTTTACTAAACATTATTCGTGAAAACAACTCCTTAAACCTGATAAAAGTTGGTTTTATGCAAAATTCGAATTTGCTAGATAATTTTTTATGTAATAAAGAATGATATTGACATTGAAAGCGTTTTATTGATAAAATTAATTTGTGGAGATTAGTAAACATTAGTAAACAAAAAAGTCATTACAAGTTAGCGGGGATATAAATCATGTCAACGATAAGAGATATTGCTCTCGAAGCCAAAGTGTCCGCGGCTACCGTGTCCAGAGTGCTTAACGAAGACCACACTCTTTCGGTATCCGAC
Organism: Candidatus Udaeobacter sp.; assembly: GCA_035491515.1. Lineage (GTDB taxonomy): Bacteria > Bacillota > Bacilli > Paenibacillales > Paenibacillaceae > Pristimantibacillus. Next base: position 1,803 of record DATJKM010000009.1, read on the forward strand.
GAAACGAGAACTAGAGTGCTCTCGGTTGCGCAAAAGTTACATTATGATCTCTCAAGAAGGAAGAAAAAGAACTTGCCGGAGAGGCCGGAGAAGCAGAGGACGGAGAAAGCCGGGATCGGTCTTCTGGTATGGTGTCCACCCGAAATCGAGTTCGAGGATTCCTATTTCCATTCGATCCGTCAAGGAATTGAAAAGCAGCTGCTCGAACTGGGCATAGAAGTCTTTAAGGTATATCGACTGAACGGACAGCTGCCGGAAAACGATTTAAACGAACTCGACGGTTTGATTGTTATCGGAGTGGCTCCCGACTTAATAGGCCGAATATTCACCCGGGATGATAGGGTCGTCTTCGTCAACCACTCGCCGGATGAAGAGCGTTATGATGCTGTCGTTTCCGATTTCAGGCAGGCCACTGAAAAGGTGCTTGATCATCTATTTCAGAAGGGGTACGAGAGAATCGGATTTATAGGAGGCAGGGAGCATGTCCATCGGCTGAATGGGGATAAGACGGATATCGTGGAACAACGCCGGCTGAACTACGAAAGGATATTGAAGCAGAAAGGATTATTCCGATCTGAAGATGTTCATTTGGGGGAATTTTCTATTCCGGAAGGATATCGCCTAATGAAAGCGGCGATTAAGCAGGGGAACCTTCCGCAAGCGTTTTTCATAGCAAGTGACCCGCTTGCCATTGGCGCACTGAAAGCACTCCAGGAGGAGGATATCCCGGTTCCTCAGCAAGTGGCGCTCATCGGCTTCAATGACATTGAAATGGCATCCTTCGTAAGCGTGCCGTTAACAACGGTCAAAATATTCACGGAACAAATGGGCAGGACGGCGGTTAATCTGCTGATGGAGCGTATTAATGGCAGATCTATTCCAATTAAGGCCGTGATCCCGACTAAGCTTATTGTTCGCGAGAGCTGCGGGGCTTAATTTGTATCGCGATGAGAGGAGGTGCTGCCTGGCGTGATGAGGGGATTCGTGCAAATCGGCGGGGGGATGGAATACCGCCAAGTCAAGAAAAATATAAAAAAAGAGACTCCCACGAAGGAGTCCAAAAAAGGAAAATTTGTTTCAAGATCAAGTATAGGCGATGGGTAACGCACCGTCAAATCCTTATTCAATGTGTAAACTAATGCACTAATTAGGAGGCATATCTATTTATGAAAAAAATAAAAATGATATCTTTGTTATTTATCCTTATTCTTACTTTGATCGCTTCGGGCTGTTCGTCGAATAAAGGCGGCAACGAGACTGAACCGGCTGCAAATAACGGGAAAAATACTGAAGCAGCAAAAAAAGGGGAAAAAGTAACGCTGACGATTTACAGTACGACAAATGACCAAGGCACGCAAGATGTTATGGAAGAAATTGGACAATCCTTCTCCAAAGAACATCCGAACGTCGAGTTGGAATGGCAGTTTCCTGCTAACGACTACGAGAACGTTCTGAAAATGAAAATGGCCGCCAAAGATATGCCGGATATTTTCGATACGCACGGCTGGTCCCAAGTCCGTTACGGCAATTTTGTTGCGGATTTGTCCGACCAGGAATGGGTCGCGAATTTGTCCGATGCGATGAAACCGATCGTAACCGATGCTAAAGGCATGGTTTACACTCTTCCGTTGAATGCTGCTAAGGATGGCCTTACTTATAACAAGGATGTTCTTGATAAATACGGCATTGAAGTGCCTAAGACGTTGGATGAATTGATTGCTGCCGGCGAGAAAATCAAGACAGAAAGCAAGGGAGAAGTCATTCCGTTCTTCTTCTCCGCGACCGACGCGGGTTCGCTGGCTCAATTCTTTGATTATTTCGCGACTCCGTTATTGATCAGCGCGAAGGAGAACCATGCGAAATCACTGCTTGACGGCAGCTTTGATTGGAACAATTGGACGCCGCTGGCGGCGAAATTCAAAGAAATGTACGATAAAGGATTGATGAGTGAAGATGTATTAACAATACGTGAGACAGACCGTCCACAGCTGTTCGCCGAAGGCAAAATTGCATTCTCCTTTACTGCGCCAGGCTTTGTACCGGATGCATTAAAAATCAATCCTGACGTGAAAGTCGGCATTATGCCGGTTCCTGCCATCGTGCCTGGCGATACACCTACATTCTCCGGCGGCGAACGCTTCACGATGTCAGCCTGGAAAGATGGGAAAAATCTAGAAGTATCCAAAGACGTCATTAGCTTTTTTGCAAAGCCGGAAAACCTGAAGCGGATTTCGGAAGCATCGGGAACGCCAGCAGCTTTGAATGGAATCACACCAGATCTCGGCATATACACCGAATATTATGACATGTACAAAGACATTCGCGTATTCCCGTACTTCGACCGAGTCTATCTGCCTAGCGGAATGTGGGATGTTATGCAAACGACGTCTTCCCAAATTCTTGGCGGCGAGCTGACACCTGAAGATTCTTCACAAGTCTACAAGCAAGAAATTGAACGCTTGAAGGCCCAACAGAAATAAATGAACATTGGATTGGCAGAAGGGGGCTTCCAAAGCCCCTTCTATCTCCTCTATAAGAAAGGAATCAAATTATGCGCCCGATACGTAATTCGACTTTTTCGCTAAACCTTATGTATGTCCCGGCGTTGCTTTTATTTGCATTGTTCATTTATTACCCGTTCTTCGAGGGGATTAAAGTTTCCTTCACGAACTGGGATGGGTTTAATCCCACGTACAGCTGGGTCGGATTTGATAATTACGCCCGGATGCTGGAGGACAAAAATATTGGAACCGTTATACGCAACACGCTCATCTATGGGGTGGGAAGCACACTTTTTCAAAATTTGATCGGATTGTTGTACGCTTTGCTGCTCAACCAAAGCATCCGGACCCGCGGTTTGACCCGTACAATCGTTTATTTACCGGTAATCGTGAGCCCGCTCATCATGGGTTACATCTGGTACTTCTTTTTTCAATACCGGGGTGGGGCCCTTAACGATATCATCCTGTTATTCGCAGATAAGCCGGTAAATTTACTGGCCGATCCTCAAATTAACATCTTTATTATCACATTCGTGAACACATTCCAGTATCTCGGCATTGCAATGGTGATCTATTTAGCCGGTTTGCAATCGATTTCGAAGGATTATTACGAAGCGGCTTCCATCGATGGAGCGAGCTCGCTCACAAAGTTTTTCAATGTCACACTTCCGCTGCTTGCGCCTTCCATTACGATTAACATCGTTCTCAATTTGATCGGAGGACTCAAGCTGTTCGATGTCATTATCGCGCTTACGAAAGGCGGTCCGGGCTTCGCGTCACAGTCGCTGTCCACGATGATGTATAAAACCTACTTCGGTGCTCAGGATGCAGGTTATGCGGCCGCTATGGGCAATCTGATGTTTTTCATGATTGCTATCATTAGTATCGCTGCTTTGATTTATTTCCGGAGGAAGGAGATCCAAGCATGAAAACAAATCACAAGCTTTCGATTGTACTGTCCGTCCTCATCGGACTCATTCATATTCTTCCGTTCTATCTGCTGATCACGACATCTTTCAAGCCGATGAGCGACCTCAGCTCCAAATGGAGTCTTCCCCAAACGATGGATTGGAGCAATTTCACCAGCGCATGGGAAGGCGCTGATCTCGGACGAGCCTTTATAAATAACACCGTCATTACGGTCTTATCACTTATGGGGATTATTCTAATCGGAGCGTGTGCAGCTTATCCGCTCTCGCGTTTTCAGACGAAGCTGAACAAATTTGTCTACCTGCTATTTATTTCAACACTCATTGTACCGCCGCTGACGATTCTTGTTCCATTGTATCAATTTTTTATCGACATCCACGGGATGAACACGTATTGGGGAATCGTTCTGCTGCATGTGACGTTCAGTTTGCCGATGACCATTTTCCTGTATACCGGATTTATCAGTTCGATTCCGAGGGAGTTGGATGAAGCGGCGATGATGGACGGCATGAGCCGGTTTATGCTGTTTTTCAAAATGATTTTGCCCCTGCTCAAGCCGGTGACGGCGACGGTTCTCATCATGACAGGAGTCGGTATTTGGAACGATTATCAGTTCTCGGTATTTTTCCTGCAGAAGGTTGAAATGCGGACTGTGACCGTGGCGCTCGCGTCCTTCTTCGGACCGAATGCCAATCGGATTGGTTGGGTAGCCGCAGGCTCTCTTCTTGCCGCATTGCCTGCTACAATGATGTATTTGTTTATGCAGCGCTGGTTCATCTCCGGACTTGCTTCGGGATCAGTTAAAGGATAGTTTGAACGTTTTGAATTAAGGGAGGATTATAGCATGTCTATATTTTACGACGAAGAGCGAAAAATTTATCATCTGGCGACAAGTAAAACGAGCTATGTTTTAGAAGTCGTAAGGGACGGTTATTTGGGACACCGGTATTGGGGAAAGAAAATCAGCCGGTTCCGGGATTCGAATTCCTTGGTTTCCATCGATCGCCCGTTATCTCCAAACCCGTATCCGCATCTGAAAGACCGTACATTCTCTCTCGATACGCTGACTCAGGAGTATCCAGGGTACGGCACGAGCGATTTCCGAACGCCAGCATATCAAATTCAACAGGAGTCCGGATCGACGATCACTGATTTACGTGTGCATTCTCATCGGATTATGAAGGGAAAACCAGGATTGGAGGGCTTGCCTGCAACATATGTAGAGGATGAAAACGAAGCCGATACGCTTGAGGTCGAGCTTAGAGACGAAATTCTCGGCTTGACCGTAATCTTGTCCTACTCTGTGTTTGAGCAAGGGGACGCGATTACGCGGTCGGTCCGGTTCATTAATGAAGGTGCTCAAAAGCTGAGATTGCTTCGGGCTTCCAGCATGAGCGTCGATTTCGGCGATGCGGAGTATGAAATGCTCCATTTGTCCGGAGGATGGTCGAATGAGCGCAATGTGATCAAACGGCCGCTTCAAAAAGGAGTACAATCCGTCGAAAGCAAGCGGGGGGCGAGCAGTCCCCAGCATAATCCGTTTGTGGCGCTTCTCCGCCGCGATGCCGGTGAAGACTCCGGCGAAGTCTTTGGCTTCAACCTCGTTTACAGCGGAAATTTTCTTGCCAATGTGGAAGTTGATCAATACGATACGACCCGTGTCTCCATCGGAATCAATCCGTTTGACTTTACTTGGCTCTTGGAGCCAAGCGAAAGCTTCCAAACGCCTGAAGCTGTAATGGTTTATTCCGATGAAGGATTGGGCGGGATGTCCAGAATTTATCATAGACTTTACCGTACAAGACTGTGCAGAGGGGAATTCCGCGACAAAGAAAGGCCTGTTCTTATCAATAACTGGGAAGCGACTTATTTTGACTTCAATGCGGAAAAAATCGAACAAATCGCAGCCAAAGGGAAAGATCTCGGTATTGAATTGTTCGTCTTGGACGACGGATGGTTTGGTAAGCGTGATGATGACACCAGTTCGCTAGGCGATTGGTTCGTTGATCAAAATAAACTTCCTGGCGGCTTGGATGATTTGGCCAAAAGGATTAACAAGCTAGGTATGCAATTCGGATTGTGGTTCGAACCGGAAATGGTGAATGAGGACAGCGACCTCTACCGGAATCATCCGGATTGGGTCATCCATACAGCTGACCGTCCCCGTTCGACGGGACGGTTTCAGCTCGTGCTAGATTTTTCCCGCCGTGACGTCTGTGATGCCATTATCCGAATGTTATCGGATGTGCTTAACAGTGCCCCGATTACGTATGTGAAATGGGATATGAACCGCCATATGACCGAGATCGGCTCCGCATTGCTTCCTCCTGAACGTCAAAGGGAAACCGCGCACCGCTATATGTTAGGGCTGTACCGGGTGATGGAAGAACTTACGACGGCTTTCCCGCATGTGCTCTTTGAAAGCTGCTCCAGCGGCGGCGGACGCTTCGACCCCGGGATGCTTTACTACATGCCGCAAACTTGGACAAGCGACAACACGGATGCCATCAGCAGACTGAAAATCCAGTACGGCACAAGCCTCGTTTATCCAGTGAGCTCAATTGGAGCTCATGTTTCGGATGTTCCCAACCATCAGGTTGGCCGAGTGACGACGCTTGAAACAAGGGGAAATGTGGCATTATCCGGCGTTTTCGGATATGAGCTGGATTTGACGGCATTTTCGGAGCAGGAAGAACAATTGGTTAAAGAGCAAGTCGCTTTCTATAAAGAGGTGCGAAGAATGGTTCAGTTCGGTGATTATTACCGCTTGCTCGATCCTTTCGAGGGCAATGAAGCGGCCTGGATGTTCGTTTCCGAGGATGGCTCAGAAGCTTTAGCGTTTTACTTCAAGGTGCTGGCTCAGCCGAACTCAGGGTTCCGTACCTTACGGCTGAAGGGCTTGAATCCGGATGCCCTGTACCGGCTGGACGGCGGTGAACTGTTCGGCGGCGATGAGCTCATGTATGCCGGCCTCCGCGTACCGGCCGATCTTCTCATGGGGGATTTTCGAAGCAAGGCATGGAGGTTTCGCAAAGCGGATTGACGGCTGAGAGAAGACTGTCCTATTGCGGATACAATCCGCTGCAGGGATAGGCATGGGTGAAAAATATAACGGTCTTTAAACTCCCGCGCGTCAGGGGCCACATGTGAGTTGTATACTCCATGTGGTCTCTTTTTGTGTCTGCCGTTTCTTGTTCGAGACGATCGGCTTTAAGTGGAGGGTCGTAATTTCTGCCGGTTTGGATGGGTTGTTTTTATACCATTTCTTTTATGATAGACATTAAGCAGTCATTCAATAAGCAGCTGCACGGCTGGCAGTGTGCGAGCACAGAGTGGAAGGAGTTAGTGGATATGGCGAAGGATCAAATAAGTGTCATACAAGATACGGTATTCGAGGGGGTTATAGAGACCGTTCCGGTAATACCGCCTAAGGTGGCTCCTCCGGGAGGGCCTCCAAGCGAGGTTGAGCATATTAAACGCGGAAGTGAGTATTTGCGGGGCACGATTTACGACTCTTTGCGTGACCCGATTACAGGCTCAATACCGGAGGACGATAACCGGCTGCTTAAATTTCACGGGAGCTATATGCAGGATGACCGGGATCAAGGCAATGAGCGCGAGAAAAAGAAGCTGGAACCGGCTTACCAATTCATGCTGCGAGTCCTGGCTCCCGGCGGCGTTGCTTCGCCGGAGCAGTATTTGGTTTTGGATCAATTGGCATGCCGGCATGGGAACGGTACGTTAAGGCTGACGACGCGGCAATCGTTTCAGCTTCATGGTATTTTAAAATGGAACCTGAGGAAGACGATACGGGAGGTCAACGACACGTTGATGACGACCAGGGCTGCTTGCGGGGATGTTAATCGCAATGTCATGTGCAATCCGAACCCCTATCAGTCTGATATTCATATGGAGGTTTACAGCTCGGCGAGGGCGCTCAGCAATCATTTATCGCCGCGTACCCCGGCGTATCATGAGATATGGATAGATGATAAGAAAGTGGTCGACAGCCTGCAGGGGAGTTTGGTAGAGCCGATTTACGGGCTTGCATATCTGCCCCGCAAGTTTAAGATCGGGATTGCCGTTCCGCCTTCTAACGATATCGATATTTTTTCTCAGGATCTTGGATTTATTGCCATAGTAGAAAACGGGAAATTACAGGGCTTCAATGTGGCTGTCGGCGGAGGAATGGGCATGACCCACGGCGATAAGACAACCTATCCGCAGCTGTCACAGGTCATCGGATTTTGCAGGCCCGAGCAGGTTATAGATGTGGCAGAGAAAACCGTTATGATTCAGCGGGACTATGGCAACCGTTCGATACGGAAAAATGCCAGGTTCAAATATACAATCGACCGGTTTGGATATGCCTGGTTTATCCAGATGCTGAATGACCGAATGGGGTGGGAGCTGGAAAACGCGCGCCCCTATCAATTTGAGCACCACGGTGACCGCTATGGCTGGGTAAAGGGAAGTGACGATCAATGGCATTTGACTCTTTTTATTATGAACGGACGAATTAAGGATCATGAGGATTATCCGTTAATGACCGGATTGCGGGAAATCGCCAAAATTCATAAGGGCGACTTCCGGCTGACTGCGAACCAGAATCTCATTATTGCGAATGTATCCAGTAAAGATAAACCGAACGTGATGGAACTGGTGGAGAAGTACAGGCTCAGCGATGGCATCCGTCACTCTGCGCTGCGGCGAAATGCGATGTCATGCGTGTCGCTGCCTACTTGCGGGCTGGCGATGGCTGAGGCTGAACGCTATTTGCCGGCATTGCTGGAAAAGATAGAGACGGTATTGGATGAGGCCGGCCTGCATGAGGAAGAGATCGTCATCCGCATGACCGGCTGCCCGAATGGGTGCGCACGTCCCGTTCTGGGGGAAATTGCGCTGATCGGCAAATCCCCTGGCAGGTACAATCTTTATCTGGGGGCAGGCTTTGCGGGAGAGCGGATGAGCAAGCTCTATGAGGAAAATGTGAATGAGCAGAGGATAATGGAAATCCTTACTCCTATTGTCCATAGATATGCGAAAGAGCGAATGGCGGGCGAGCATTTTGGCGATTTTGTCATTCGGACCGGTTACGTTAAAGAGGTTCGTTCCGGACTGGATTTTCACGAGTAGATGATGATGGTTTTTAGAAGTGAATATATGGGGCGCTCCTTAGGGCGCCTCTTTCAATGGATGTGTAATATCCGAATAAAACTTTTTACAAAAAATAGTATTGGAGGTAAACTTTACGGGACGCCTCCGGCAAGGCTAAACGGGGGATAAACACATGTAGAGGAAATTTTAGCGAATACGAATAGGAGGAGGACTTATGACCAGATTGTTTCAGACAAATGAGCTAAGGAAGGTTCACCCGCTGGATGGCAGCTGGGATTTCGTTTCTGTCAAAGAAGAAGAGCTCGATCTGGACAAGCTCGACTATCGATATAAATTAACCGTCCCGGGCTGTTGGGAGATGCATCCCGATTTTCTTACGTATAGAGGGAGAGGAGCATACCGGAAGCGGGTGATTGTCAAAGAGACAACCTCGCTCCGCTTCGTATTCAAAGGCGTTAGCCATACGGCTCATATTTATTTCGACGGCCTCCATCTTGCAGATCACTATAATGCATACACGGCATTTCATGCTATCGCCAAAGACGTTGAGCCGGGAGAGCATGAGCTCGTGGTAGTCGTAGACAATAGCTTCGGAGAATTCTCTTCCCTGCATGTGCCGAATGACTATTATACGTATGGCGGTATCATTCGGCCTGTGGCGGTGGAAGAGATTAAGCATCTCTATATCGAACGAATTGCTTTTACGTCGATATGGGAGAATGACGGCTGGAAGGCTAATATTCAAGCGAATATTCGTCATGTGGAAAATCGAGAGCAGACATACAGTCTTCGTTTCCGGTTGAACGGCAAGGAATATGAAGCAGGCTTAGGCGAGGCTGCGGCGGATGGAACTAGCAGAGTTGGAGGAACATTCGAATTTCCCGGGGCTGAAGCATGGTCGCCAGAGAACCCCGTTCTATATGAGCTAAGAGCAATACTTTCCGTTGACGGGAAGGAAAGCGATGATTTAATCGAACGGGTAGGCTTTCGTGTGGTGACGGCAGAAGCGGGAAGCATACAGCTGAACGGCAAAGATATCGTGTTCAAAGGCGTGAACCGCCATGAGGATCATCCGATGGTAGGCTCCGCTTTTCCGTTGCAATTGATGGCGGCTGATGCTGATCTCATGACAGACCTGGGCTGTAACGCCGTTCGGACGAGTCACTACCCGAATGATGAGCGATTTCTTGACCTCTGTGATGAACGCGGCATTCTGGTATGGGAAGAAAATCATGCGAGAGGCCTTAGTCTGGATCAAATGCGCAATCCGAACTTCCGGCGGCAGTGTGAGCAGGTTAACCGTGAAATGGTAGAGCAGCATCATAACCATCCGTCGATCGTAATCTGGGCGATACTGAATGAATGCGCCAGCGATACTTTAGAAGGCAGGGCGATGTACAAAGAGCAGTTGGAACAAATTCGGGAGCTTGATGCGAGCCGTCCGCTTACGTTTGCTTCCCACCACAGAGATAAAGAAATATGCTTCGATCTGGCTGACATCGTCTCCTTCAATTTATACCCTGGATGGTATGGGGATGAAGATCCGGGCGAGCTGTGCGATTTGGCGCGGGGATGGGCGGACGCAAGCGGCGGATTGGGCAAGCCGATGATTATGAGCGAGTTTGGCGGCGATGGATATTACGGCTACCGCGATCCAAGCAGGGTAAGGGGGACGGAGGAGCGGCAAGCGGATATTATTGAAGCGAACCTGTCGGCTTACACGGCTAGATCATACCTTTCCGGCATGTTCATTTGGCAATTTTGCGACTGCAGAGTGACAGAAGGAACGGACTGGCTCCTTACAAGAGCGGGGACGAGGAACAGCAAAGGGATTGTCGACACCTACCGGAGACCGAAGCTGGCTTATGCAACTGTGCAGCGTTATTATAAAAATTTCGAAAAGTAAAGAGCTTGGGCTTGAGAATACCGGAAGGCAGCCGGTTTCCTCTTTTACCAAAGCGCCAAATCTCCCCGTCCTGATCAGGGCGGGGGGATTTCTCGTCAATTCAATGATGTTTGCTTTTAGCAGCAGCGGCGGCACCGGTTTCTGTTGCACTTTCCAGCAGAGCAAGCCGTTCGATGGCAGCTGCTCCAACGGCGAAGCGTTTGGCCGGCATAACCTGTTCGTTTGCTGCGCTGATTCGCGACTGCACTACGTAAAGCCCTTCCTCGGTGATCGTGTGAGAGACCGTATAAACGCCTGGAGACGCTTCGTTTGCTTTTACCGTTACGGAAGCCTCCTTCTTGCCCTCTGGCCAAATGATAAATTCGGCTTTATCGGCATTCTCCAGCGGCTTGCCGCCCTTCAAAACTTCTACGGTAAAGACGCTTTGGGCACCCGTCTCAAGCTTTGCGGGCAAATGCAGATTAACGGTTAGATGAGGCGGAAGCCCGCTCTCGTCAGTTGCAGCTGCCTTCGCGGTGCAGCCGCACAGCAAAGCGGCAAGAAGCAGCGGCCATGCCCATACTGCCAAGCGATGAATATTTATTTTCATAATTACATTCTCCTTAGCTTTATACCGAGAACCAGTGCCGAAGCGGCTTTATTCTGCGGAGGATGAATAGATCAAGCAATAGTACAACAAGAATGGACAAACCGACTAGCGGCATGACCGCACCGCAAACGAGCATGATGAGAAGCACGCCAATCGTTATTTTATTGCTCTTCGGTTTGGCTGGAGCACCGAGCTTACCTTCAGGCTTGCGTTTGCGCCACATTACATATGAGCTCATAGCTACCAAGATCAACCCCAAACATGCAACGAGTCCGAGCAATTGATTGGCTAGGCCGAAGAGTCTTCCTTCATGGAAGGCTATGCCGTAAGAGATAGCTTTGGCCATGATCCCGTAATCGGCAAAGCGGACATCCGTCAAAACCGCGCCGCTATATTGATCTAAGTGAAGCGTAGCGTTGTTTCCGGGCTTCGTATGAGAGGTCGAGACGGTGAATACCCCGGTCTCTTCTTTTGGCATCGTGATCGTGTACGACTTTAGAACGTCTTTTTGATTAGCGATTTGTTCAATATCATTGACGCTTAACTGTATATAGCCGCCGCTTGCGGAAGCTGGGACAGGAAGATTCTCAGCAGCCCACGGCAGATCCTCTGCAATATCCTTGGCGACGGTAACCGACTCTGGTTTTTCACCATAGCTGTATGCGAAGGGAGGGGCGTTCGTATTCGTCGAATTCGCCAGCTTATCAATTTGCCCGCCCATAATGCCCGACCAAGGCAGTCCGCTGGCTATGATGACCAGCAGCACAAGGGAGAGCCAAAATGCGGGTACGGCATGCAGATCGCGCCAGAAGAGGCGGCTTCCCGGCTTGCTGAGCCTTGGGAGAATGGTTCCCCATATGGCTGATTTGTTTCGCGGCCACCACAAATATAAGCCTGTCAACAGCAGGATGATTGCCCAGCATGCAGCAAGCTCAACAAGCCGATTGGCAAACGTCCCGCCAACAACAAGCTCGCTATGCAGCTTTTTGAAAAAGGCGGTGAATGTTTTGTCGCTGTTAATCATGCCCAGCACATTGCCTGTGTAAGGATCAACGTACATCGTAGTAGAGGTTTCATTGCGTTTGACCGACATTTTGTAACTGGAATCTGGTTTGTCGCTGAGCGTAATGGAGGAAATCGTGGTGCCCGGATAAGCTTTAACCGTTTTCTCCATAATGTCCTCAGGTGACATCGGTGTCGTTCCGACCTCGCGAACCGTCAGCATATCCTTATACAGATACCCCTCAATTTGCGGCTTAAATAAATAGACGGCACCGCTGAACGCTAAAATAATTAAAAAAGGAGCGAAAATAATACCCGCATAAAAATGCCATCTCCATACGGATTGGTAAATGGCTTGACGCAATCCTGTAGAGGCTCTGCTTTTCAATTCGGGCTCAGATGTGTTCAACTTCTCTAATGGCATAGCACTCATAAATGTTAACCCCGTTCCAGTAATAATAAAAATCTCATTTATTATAACGTCGTGGCTGCAGGAAGCGGATGACTCGAAAGGGCTATTCAATTGAAATTAATGATTTTCACAAAAAAAAATCGGAGCCCTCTATTGAGAGCTCCTGTTCATGCGAGATATAAAAATTAGCTATACAAACTTCCTGCTCGTCTTCTTCCCATCGCAGCTGAACACGATCTTCTTATCCTCTACAATCGTCTCCAGATGAACATTT
>DATJKM010000010.1:0-11337 GCA_035491515.1 Candidatus Udaeobacter sp.
GGCGAATCAGAAAAATTGACGACGGTTCGGCCGCCTGTAAAACATTTCTGCTGAAAGAGTGCGATCTCCTTCACCTTGCTTGAAGCAAATAAGTTGATTTCGCCGTCTGTCGCTGCCTTTAAGAGCTGAGCGAAATAAACGTAGTAGCCGAAGCCGTACTGCCAGTACAAATAACCCTCCGCGCACGCCCCGTCCTCCCCAAAGCCGGTCAAATAGCAATCGAGCGATGCGAGCACCCGCTCAAGCACCCTGGACAGCCGCTCTGAATCATCTATGAGATAGAGGGCGGCAGCGCCAACCGACCCTGCGCATACCGCAGACCAGTTGTGATCAGCCGTCTCCCACCCGTATGGGCCCTGCTCCAAAAAAGGACAAAAAATCCGCAGCTCTACCTCGGCCTTTATCCGTTTGCGCAGCAATTCAGGCAACCGGTCTCCCCATAACAATAAAATCTCGCTAAGCGCAAAGCCTGTCTCCGCAGCAAATAAATCGATGTCCGGCTTTTCTGCTCCCGCATTATAATGGGCAGGCAGGCACCAAGTAAATTCATTGCAAACCGACCAAATAATATTGAGTGCTGCAGCTTCATAAACCGTATTCTCCGGCTCCAGCAGCGCCATGATGACCAAAGCGTTCAGCCTCTTGCGCCGTTCAAAATAAACGCGCTCATACGCCAGCCGCTCGCCCGTATCGCCGTATATGCGAAATAGCGCATACGTAAGCTCAGGATCCGGCGTCTGCACAAACCGGTCGGCCTCCGCCTTGATCTCCTCTAGGAGTGTCCGATTCGATTCAGACGCAAGCAAACTTGCCGCCAAGCCTTCAGCCGCCCCGTCCAAAGCGAGCATCGCTAGTCCGCGCTTTCTGCTACGCTCAAGTATCTCCATTATCAGCTTGCGTTTCATGATTTATTACGCTCCTATTCTATCCGCGCTTCTGCTGGCTTCTGTATTCGACGGGAGTTACACCCGAAAACGTTTTGAACAGCTAAATTAATATTTGCCTCCTACTCCCTGTACTTTCTTCGCCCACCTCCGCCTTTCGTGGATAATTTAGCTTTAATATATTATTTTTCTTTTGTACTTAATAGTGAAAAATCAGTACTTTTATGAATTATGAGTTGAAATTTTATTAAAAAAATTCAATTTAGGATGAACTTAAAACAAAAATACCGCACGGCGATTTCTCGCGTACGGTATTTTTAAATTTCTGCTAATTATCCCGGAATTGCAGTCCGCCCATAATGAACGCCGTCAAATCCTGGGTCATGTTCTCAAGCGTCGGAGGCTCTTCTTCGATCAATACGGTCCAATATTCCGTATGTCTATGAAATAACAGAGTGCCGATAATGTTCATCAACGTGGTATCTAATGACCGGAAATGAAACACCCCCTGCTCCCCGCCCTGCTTGAGCCACCCGCGAAGCAGCCTCCACATCGGCATGACATGCTCGCGTATTTTTTTAATGCGGTCCGTGTTCATTATAATTTCCTGCTGGATGATACATACTAGCTCCTTATCGCTGTAACGAAACTTCGTTACCTCGCGAATGACGAGCTTTACTCCATTCACAGGATCCAGGGAGGGGTCTACCCCGGCAATTTGATCGTTTGGAAAAAAGCAATCGAATATCGCGCCGAACATATTTTCTTTACCGCCAAAATGATACGACACGAGCGCGACGTTAGCGCCTGCCTCCTCGCATATTTGCCGAACGGTCGTTTTTTCGAAGCCGTATTGGGCGAACAGCTTTTTGGCCGCTAACAATATTCTAATTTTTATATCCGCATCTCCTGTTGTCATGACGGTCCTCCGTAGAAGCATATTATTTCTTTTATTTTGGCGTATTTGCGGACAAACAGCAAGACCGGGCTTGCGCTTATCGTCTTTGACCGGCAATAACCGCGGATGGCTGCTGCTGGGGAACAGCTTGCCGTTTCACCGCTACGGCAAGCAGGCTAACCGCAACCGCGATTATTGCGATGACGCTGAGCGCCAGAGCGTCAGACGTCGCAGCCGGACCGCCGAACAAGATGTTCATCGTACCTTCTACCGCGTAAGTAGCCGGAAGGGCATCGCCCAGCTTGATGTAGAAATCAGACAGCAATTCACGCGGAACGATTGCGCCCGAGGTAACAAGCTGTGCCGACAAGGCGATAATATTAAACAGCATGCCGCTCATCCCGAACATGTAAAGAAACATTTGGGAAACGAATATGAAGGTTAACAAGAACAGAAGCTGAAACAGCCAAATATGAAGGAAGCCTTGAGCCATTTGGCCGCCAAAGGATGCAAGCAGTGTAGAGCCTACTAACGATACGAGCACGGCTGCCGCAACATTCATGATGCTTCTTGTGGCAAAACGGCGCCATCTGCTGACAGTCGCGCTTACGGCCATTGAAGATTGCTCAAAATTCATCCCCATGATCATAGCGCCGACATAGGAGGCAAGCACCATCATCATCGGTACCATCTGGTTGTTCATTCCTTGTACCATATTCGTGGATTGAATATCGGTCGTGACGCGCTGCGATAATCCTTGCGCTGCTGCCGATGCCTGTTCGGCTGGCATGCTCATATTGCCCAGTACCGTTTGAATGCCGCCTGCAACCGCCTGACGGTTAACCTCCGCCGTTATTTGTGCCGCAGCGCCGCTCATAATGCTTTTAATAAGCGCCGGATTCGATTCATTGATGAAATATTGGATGGAAGCTGAACCGTCTGCCGCTGTCGCTTTCTGCGAGAAATCAGCCGGTACATACACAACCATCTGAAGCTCACGCTCGTTTAGCTGCTGCTTTGCCTCGTCAATGCTGTCTACCTGTCTCATATCGAATGGCGAATTTTGTATTAAACTGCCCGCAATTTGTTGACCCATCTGCTGATCCTCATTAACGACCGCAATTTTCAGCTGATCGACGCGATCCGTGACGCCGTTGTAGCCCGTCATCCAAATGACCGAGAAAATGACCTGAAACATTAATGCGGTAATCATGCCGATCCAAGTTGTCGGACGTTTCATAAATGCTTGCAATGCGTTTTTCATGCTTATCCACTCCCGCTCTCTATTTAAACAACCGTTTAAAACGTTTGTTTAAATATTACGCAGAATGGTTTGTTTTGTCAACAAAAAAAGAAGAGGACTTTTTCCCCTTCTTCTTGCTAAGCCTTATTATACGATTCTCCATATTCCGCTTCCCATTTGGCATCAGCCGCCAGCTGTTTTTTGTGAACCGTTCCGGATAGAAACACGCTTACCTCATACAAAATGATTAATGGAATTGCCACTAGAATATCAGATATGAAATCCGGCGGCGTAATCATAACTCCGATAACCACCATTATGAAATAGGCAAGGCGGCGCATTTTGCGAAGCCGCTTCGGATTCACCAAACGGATAGCCGTTAAAAACATGATGACGAGCGGCAGCTCGAATAGGAGCGAAATCGGAATTAATAAATTAAACATAAAGGTAAAATATTGTGCGATGCCATACGTTTCCTCCAGGTTCAAATGCTGCGAAATGGTTCTTGTAAAGTTGAACGCGAGCGGAAACACAACATAATACGAAAATGCCAACCCGATTAAAAACATAATGAGAGCGAACGGTACGTATTTCAGCGTGGAACGCTGCTCGCTCTTGCGCAATGCCGGCTTGACGAATGCCCATAGCTGATAGGCAATTACAGGCAGTGCCAAAATCAAGGCGATGACAAATGCGAATTTCATGTACATGCCGATTCCGTCCCAAAGCGAAAACGTATGTAAGGAAATCGTATTTGCAGGCTTTTGACTCATTAGAAAGTTATAAGTAGGCTGCGCGAATATGATTCCGAGGACTAGCCCTATTGTTAGTATGATAAGCACGTAAAAGATTCTCTTCCGCAGCTCTCCGATATGCTCCAGAAGCGGCATGAGCCCTTCCTCGCGAAGAATCGCTTTACGTGACGTCTGCTCCGATTTGCTGCTTTCTTCCGTTCCCACCTGCGCTTACCTCCTTCGCCTGCTGTTTACTGCCTTTTGTTCAAGAAAAAAGCGGGCCCGATTAATCCGGAAGCCGCTTATTGTCTTTATCTATATTTTCTGAACGATTTACTTCAACCCGGCTAGATTCCTTATTCTTGCGGTCGTCGTCGTCCATGATTTCTCTGGCACCAGACTTAAACTCACGCAGCGTCCGTCCAAAAGCACGGCCAAGCTCTGGCAGTTTATTCGGTCCAAACAGAAGTAAAGCGACCAACACGAGCAGTATGATACCCGTTGCACCTATTCCCGACATTTCGTTAACCTCCTCAAATTTTTACGTAGTAAACCTGCTCTGTAAGCATCAATCAACTAACAGCTATTTAAACCGCCGTATCCCATGCTGATTATATCTTCGCGGGCAATCGTATCGCCAGCCAGAATACGCGGCAGAAGAACGTCGAAGGACGTATACGGATCATGCATGACACAGCCTGGCAAGCCCATAATCGGTACTCCGTTTAAATAACCGACAAGCAGCATCGAGCCTGGAAGCATTGGCGTCCCATAGCTTACGATATCTGCTCCCGAGGCTTTAATCGCGCCCGGCGTGCGATCGTCGGGATCTACCGACATTCCGCCCGTCACTAGTATCATATCATAACGTTGATCAAGCAAATAGTGTATTTCCTTGACAATTATTTGTCGGTCATCGGGAGCAAATCTCTGCTCCCCGACCTCTGATCCCAGCTCCTCCAGCTTGCTTCTTACGGCCGGACCAAATTTATCTTCGATTCTGCCGTTAAACACTTCTCCGCCGGTCGTTAACAGTCCTACGCGAAATTTACGGAAAGGGCGTACGCGCAGCGGCGACGCTCCGCCATGTGCCTGGCGGTATTCAGCAGCCAGCCGCTCTACCGCCTCAACCTTTGTTTTAGGTACGACAAGCGGGATCGCTCTCGTCGCGGCGAGCGGTTGCCCTGGCTTAACGACTGTATTCGTCTTGACCGTAGCAAGCGCAATTTCACCTAAAGCATTTATGGCATCAACAATTCCTTTGTCTATTTCCGCCAAACCAAGCAGATCCGATTTGATGCTCACCTTGCCTTCATGCGGCTCGGATAGCAGCAGCCGACCGCCATATAAAGCTTCAGCCATTCGAATCGCTGCATCATCCTCATGAAGCTCGTCATCGCCAAGCTCCAATATATAAATATGCTCTTTGCCGATATCGAGAAGATTTGGGATGTCTGCTTCCGTCACGACATGGCCTCTTTTGAATAAGCGCCCCTTGAACGTACCGGGAATAATTCGCGTCAAATCATGAGCCAAACGCAGTCCAACCGCATCGTATACCGACACCTCTCTAAGGATAGTCGTTCCCAGCTGCTGAGCGCCTTCCTCCGTTTGCTGCTTATGGCTCATACGCTATGCTCCCCCAGTTGTCCTGATAAAATGCCCAGCGCATGCGGCAATTGATCCATGATCGCCATCAGGCTCTCATGGACGCCCTTCGGGCTTCCAGGCAGGTTAACGATGAGCGAGCTGCCTCTAATGCCGCACACTCCTCTTGAGAGCATTGCTCTTCTCGTCTTCTGGAGCGCTCCCATACGCATCGCTTCCGCAAGTCCAGGAACAGCGCGGTCGATGACCTTAAGCGTTGCTTCAGGAGTAACATCGCGCTCTGCAAGACCTGTTCCACCAGTTGTAAGCACAAGATCGGCATGGAAATACTCGGTCATTTCAATGATAGCTGCCATAATTTCATCCTGCTCATCCGGGACAATCCGATAATCGACAATTTCGCCGCCCAGCTCTTCCTCAATTAACTCACGAATAACCTGTGCGCTTGTATCTTCACGTTCCCCGCGTGAGCCTTTATCGCTTGCTGTTAATATTGCTACCTTCCACCGCATCTTCCATTCCTCCCATCCCTAATCTGGTTACGAGTTTGACGAAATTCGATAATCGCCGCTTTTACCGCCCGTTTTGGAAACGAGCTGCGTCGGCCCAATGATCATATCCTTTTGCAGCGCCTTGCACATGTCATACACCGTTAGAGCTGCGGCAGATACGGCTGTAAGTGCCTCCATTTCAACACCTGTTTTTCCAGTAGTCTTTACAGTGCATTCTATGTATAGCTCATCCGTCCCATTATCGCTGAATACCACATTTATGCCTGTAAGCGGAAGCGGATGGCACATTGGAATCCAGTCCGCAGTTTTTTTGGCGGCCATTACTGCAGCAACCTGAGCCACAGCCAGCACATCGCCCTTTCCGATCTTGCCTGCCTTGATTTGTGCTAATGTATCCGGGTTCATCGTAACTCTGGTTTGAGCGACTGCCGTACGTGAAGTGACTTCCTTATCGGAGATGTCCACCATGCGCGCTCGGCCCTGCTCGTTAAAATGTGTCAGCTCCACCTCTATCGCTCCTTCTGGCGTAAACGGATGCTCCGCCCTCTAGCGGCAAAAGCTTCGTTTCGCGATGATTGCTTACCTCAAATCTTGCGCTATAGTAAATAAACGTCTTGCTCGGTAATCATTCCATTCATTATTAGATCATGCTCCTTAAGAGGAACATTAGCCATGAGCTGCGCTTCGAACGACATTCCTATCCACAAAGTCCGGGCTTGTCCGCCTGCTCCTCTAATAACCGTTTCCGCAAAGCGGTCATAATATCCTCCGCCGTAGCCAAGGCGGCCGCCTTGCCGGTCGAAGGCGAGGCCTGGAACAAATACGACATCCGGCGCATAGCCATCATCGATTGGCGGTGTTACGGCAGGATTCGGCTCCATAATACCGTAGGCACCAGGCATCAGATCGTCCCAGCTCCGCAAATAATGCAGCGTCATCGAGCGGTCCTCTGCGATGCATCTTGGCGCAATCACGTCACGCCCCGTCTGCCAGCCCCATTCAATGAGACGGGATAAATCAAGCTCGCTCCGAAAAGATACATACACCATATACGCTGTTATAGAACGGCTCTCCAGCAAAATTTCCGCTTTCGCGCAGGCAGACTGTGACCACAATTTCCGCTGCTCGGGCGAAAAGCTATTCCGTTTTATTTCCATCTCTTTTCTTATGTAAGCTTTATCGCCAAATTGATATCGTTCAACCAAAAGCATTCACCTATTCTACTTCCCATCATTTTCTTTCATTAATTGTAGTTTACCACTGTTGTGCAACTTTCGCCAATGCCAGCGCTCGTTTATGGTACACTATTGAGTAGTGAAAGCATCCTTTCTTTACAATTATTTGTTGGAGGTTTCAAAATGCTGCTTCAAGTTTCTAACGTTACAAAAAGCTACGGCGTAAATGTCGTATTATCCAATATTTCCATGCAGGTACTGGAACGGGAACGAATCGGTCTCGTAGGCGTAAACGGCGCCGGCAAGTCAACGCTGCTTAAAATTATTGCAGGCGAAATGTCTGCTGATTCGGGCGCTATCCATAAAGCAAAAGAAACAAAAATCGGATATCTCGCTCAGAACAGCGGCTTACAATCCAATCGAACCATCGAAGCGGAGATGCGTGCTGTATTTTCCCATTTAATCGAAGCGGAGCAGGAGCTTCGCGAGCTCGAAATCAAAATTGCCGATCCTGCTCTTCATGAGGACGAGAAACGCTATGCGGATACTCTCGACCGCTACGCTAAGCGCTCGGACTGGTACCGTGAGCAAGGCGGCTTCGAAATCAATACGCGCATTAACAGCGTTCTTCACGGGATGGGCTTCGGAAGCTTTCCCGCTGATACCTTAATTTCAACGCTAAGCGGCGGCCAGAAAACCCGGCTTGCCTTGGCACGTATTTTGCTTCAAGCACCGGATTTGCTCATGCTTGATGAGCCTACCAACTATCTCGATATCGAGACATTAACCTGGCTAGAATCTTACTTGCGCGGTTATTCGGGTGCCATTCTTGTCGTATCCCATGACCGGTATTTTCTTGATGCGCTCGTCCAGACGATTATTGAGATCGAGCGTCATACCTCCAAGCGGTTCACCGGAAACTATAGCCGATATATGGAGCTGAAAGCTGCCGATTACGAAATTGGTATGCGGCAATTCGAGAAGCAGCAGGATGAAATTGCGCGCATGGAGCAATTCGTTCAGCGCAACCTTGTTCGCGCTTCGACAACCAAACGAGCGCAAAGCAGGCGCAAAGCGCTGGACAAAATGGAGCGTCTGGACAAACCGCAGGGTGATTTGAAGAAAGCCCATTTCACATTCGAGATCGAGCGTTCAACAGGTAAAGACGTACTGGCTGTAAATGATGTATCCGTTACTTTCCCAGGAAAGGATACGCCTCTTTTCCGCAATGTTTCCTTTCAGCTTACACGCGGCGAAACCGTCGCGTTGCTTGGCCCTAACGGTATTGGAAAATCAACCCTGTTGAAGGCTATTGTCGGTCAAAAAGCCCCGACTACAGGTACGATTCGATTTGGAACCCATGTCAAAATCGGCTACTACGACCAGGAGCAAACGAGGCTGAACGGCCAAAATACGGTTCTTGAAGAGGTTTGGGGCAGCTACTCCCATATGGAGGAAGCACGTATACGTACTGTGCTCGGCAATTTCTTATTCAGCGGCGAAGATGTATTGAAACGTATTTCATCGCTTAGCGGCGGCGAGAAGGCACGTGTTTCGTTAGCCAAGCTCATGCTTGCTCAGGCCAATTTGCTTATTTTGGATGAGCCTACTAACCATCTCGATCTTTTCAGCAAAGAAGTGCTTGAAGCCGCCTTACTCGATTATGAAGGAACATTGCTCTTCATTTCACATGACCGTTACTTCCTAAACAAGATGGCTGAACGCATTGTCGAACTCAAACCGTCAGGAACCGATCATTTCCTAGGAAATTATGACGAAATGATAGAGAAAAAAAATGAAATCGAAGAAGCTCGCCTTGAGGCGCTGTCAAAGCAGGCTTCGGGCTCGAAATCTGCAGCTAATTCCGACAATACGCCTGCAAACTCCTACGAGGCTGACAAACAAGCCAAACGGGAAGAACGCACGAGGCAGCGCAAAGTCGAACAATTAGAGCAAGAAATAGCGACTCTTGAGCAGCAAATAACGGAGTTGGAGGAGCAGCTTGCTGATCCTGCTATTTTCAATGATTATATCCGCATTCAAGAAATCCAAGCTGCCTTGGAAGCCCGCAAAGCCTCTTTATCGACCGCTTATGGAGAATGGGAGCAATATATGTAAGAAATAAGAGAGGGCGGATAGGAATGAACGCCGATTCTAAACAAGAGCTTTCTGACCAGTTACTGCAATGGGTGCTTGAAGCTGTACATCCGCAAGCTTCGATTCAATCCGTTAATCGTCTGCATGGCGGTATGTCGTCCCTTGTCCACAGCATCGTGCTTCAAATCAATGGAGTCGAGACAAAAGTCGTTTTACGGCAGTTTGACAATGCGGAATGGTTAGGCCAAGAGCCCGATTTGCCGCTGCATGAAGCGGAAAGCCTGCGCTGGGCGGCGAAAACGGGCGTACAAACACCAAGAATCCTTGCTTTTGACAAAACTGGTGTCGAATGCGGTATACCTGCAGTATTGATGTCTCAGCTAGTCGGTACCGTTGTCCTGCAGCCGCCTGATCTGAATCAGTGGATAGATGGTTTGGCGGAAGCGCTCGCTCAGATTCATACCGTCGATGCTGACCATTTTCCCTGGAACTATTTCACATACAATAACATTTCTTCTTTGCAAGCTCCTTCCTGGTCCAGCTATCCTGAGTCTTGGCACAAGGTCATCGCTTTGGTTAAGGGACCACGGCCAGCTGTGAAACCCTGCTTTATTCATCGGGATTATCATCCGACGAACGTGCTGTGGTCGAACAACAAAGTAAGCGGTGTTGTCGATTGGGTCAATGCATGCCAAGGTCCTGCCGGAATCGACATTGGTCATTGCCGGTTAAATTTAGCTCAGCTCTATGACGTTGCGGCTGCTGATGCTTTTTTGACTGCTTATGAGAAACATGCCGGCTCTACCTTTCAATATGAGCCCTATTGGGATCTCCTATCCTTGATCGAAGTCCTGTTCGGACCACCTTCCGTCTATCCAGGCTGGCCCGCATTTGGAGTAACCGGACTAACCGATTCGTTAATGGTCGAGCGCTTGGACAGGTACATGCTCAGCTTGCTGGAAAGAGCAGCCAACCAGTAATACCAGAATTTCTGTTTATATGTTTTAGGACTTTAACACGAAACGGCAGGCTAAGGAATTCCTTAGCCTGCCGTTTATAATTAACCCGTTAAATGCTTAATTCAGTAAATGAATGGAATAAAGCATTCCGAATCTAATATTGTTCTAAGCTTATCAAGCCTAAACGCTGAGCCTCTTTTATTGCTTCCGAGCGAGAACGGACATTTAATTTTTCGAAAATACGCGATAACTGATATTCCACGTTTCTCTGACTCACATGCAGCATGACAGCCAGCTCCTTATTGCTAACGCCGGTAGCTACCTCATGCAAAATCGTTTGCTCTTTCTCGTTGATGGATACATCTTCAATCGTTACTTCCGAGCGTCCGATCGTTACCTCATGCCGCCTAAGCTGTTTTAATAGTGAGATAGGAATAACTGTTTCCCCTCTCATCGCGCACCTGATTGCATTATGCAGCTGTTCCCTGGATACCGTCTTTGATATAAAACCGGAAACACCTGACTCAATGAGCAAATTAAAATGCGAACCAATCTCGTAGCCGGAATAAATGATAACCTTGCGCTCAGGATCCTGTTGAATGAGACGCTTCGTCAATTCTAGTCCGCTAATGCCTGGCATATTCAGATCACATAATATGAGATCGAAGTGGTCGATTTGCACAATATCCAGAGCTTCGATAGCGGATAAAACGACCGATACCGACATCTCGGAGTCTTGCTCAATCATATTTTTTGTCCCTTCGCCAACGGAAGGATGGTCATCAACTAATAAGATACGAATCACGCGATATACCCCTTTCCGATATGCCGGTTGTCATAATTTCTGGCAACAAAATAACAACCTCTAGGCCGTTACCGCGCTCTGAATAAAATGATATATCTCCTTCAAGACCCGTCACCCGCTCTTTAATGCCTGACAAGCCCATATGCTCAAAAGAAACAATCATTTGATTGACATCCATACCGACACCATCATCTTGATATCGGAAATAAATGGTTCCTTTGCGTAGTTCAAGCTCAAGAATAACTAATTTTGCGTGCGAATGCTTGTCCGCATTGCGGAGCAATTCTTGTACGATACGGTAAATGGCCGTAATTTGCTCCTCATTGAGCGGTCGATTAAATGCTTTCGCACGGAAATCGACAGCAAAGTTCACGCGCATTTGAGTATGCTCAATGATAGATTCAACTGCCTCAACTACGCCC
>DATJKM010000011.1:0-17746 GCA_035491515.1 Candidatus Udaeobacter sp.
CTTATCGTATTTGCAATTACGGAGAAAGGGAATATTAAACGCGTCGTACTGGGTGAGGAAATCGGAACGATTGTGAGAGGAAGTGCGAAATAATGCCACAAGATTTAAAGAAAAATGCAGAAGAACGTATGGATAAAGCGATCTCGGCGCTAAAGCGTGATTTATCTTCCTTACGCGCGGGTAAAGCAAACCCTTCTTTGCTGGACCGTATTCAAGTGGAATATTACGGAGCTATGACGCCTGTCAATCAATTGGCTAACATAAACACTCCTGACTCGCGCACGTTGTTTATTCAACCGTGGGACAAATCGTCTATGTCGGCAATCGAGAAAGCGATTATGAAATCGGATCTTGGTCTAACGCCTTCCAACGATGGCGTAGCGATTCGTATTTCTATTCCGCCGCTTACGGAAGAACGTCGTGCTGAGCTTGTGAAAACTTCGAAAAAGTTTGGTGAAGAAGCGAAGGTAGCGATTCGCAATATTCGCCGAGACGCTAACGATGGCATAAAGAAGCTTGAGAAAACGACGATTTCCGAAGACGAATCGCGTGGACATCAAGAGGACATCCAGAAAGTAACGGATAAATTTATTGCCGAAGTAGACAAAGTGCTAGTTGCCAAAGAAAAAGAAATTATGGAAGTATAATGATACTCTGGGCCCCTCCGATAGGTGGGGTTTGGTTTTGATTTCGGTTGGGAGGAAGTAAGATGATCGAGCGACTTTGGGCCAAACTAGGCAAATCGTCCTTACAGCCGACTGATTCTGTGGCCTTAGAAAATGTGCCTGAGCATGTTGCGATTATAATGGACGGGAACGGTCGCTGGGCTAAGGATCGTGGATTGCCACGAATGGCAGGTCATCATTCCGGCATGAAAGCGGTCAAACGCATTACAATTGCAGCAGATCGGTTAGGCGTCAAATATTTGACGTTATATGCCTTTTCAACGGAAAACTGGAAGAGACCGAAAGCTGAAGTGGATTTTCTCATGAAGCTGCCGCAGCAATTTCTTGAAATCGAATTGGAAGAGCTGATTGCTAACAATGTGCAGGTTCGTATGATGGGGCATAAAGAGGATTTGCCGTCATTTACGATAAGCGCAGTTGAAGAAGCAATTGTCAAGACCGCTAATAATACAGGACTTGTTTTGAATTTTGCTTTAAATTACGGAAGCCGTAAGGAAATGCTTGAAGCTGTGAAAAATATAGCAGCAGATGTTCAAAATGGACATTTGGCCATAGATGATATTGACGATAAAGTGATGGCCGATCGATTGCTTACGAGCGGATTGCCCGATCCGGACTTGCTTATTCGTACAAGCGGAGAATTGCGGCTAAGCAATTTTATGATGTGGCAGCTTGCATACAGTGAATTGTGGTTTACGGATGTGTATTGGCCGGAATTTACGGAAGCGCATTTTCAAGAGGCGATTTTGGAATATCAACGCCGTGCACGTCGATATGGTGGATTGTAGCTTCAAGCATCGGAGTGTGACTTCTCTTTGAGACAACGAATTATTACCGGAGTTGTAGCAGGTGCAGGGTTCATCGGACTAACGGTAGCAGGCGGATGGTTATATACTACTCTCCTCATATTACTTGCAGTTATCGGCTTCACAGAATATGCGCGCATGAATGGTGTAGCATGGTCGCATCCGTCTTCATTGCTCGGATACGCGGGCGTGCTACTGTTCGTGCTTCCATGGTCAGCATGGGGGATTACGGTTCCATCAGTGCTGACGATCGTTTGGATGCTTGCCTTCTTACTGCTCGCACTGACCGTTATTACAAAAAATAGAACGACGATTGATGGCGCCGCACTTATGTTGCTAGGCGCTTTATATGTAGGTTATGGCTTTGCAGCCATGGCTGAAGTGCGTCAAATCGAGCATTACGGTTTATTATGGACGTTTTTGTCCTTTGGGTGCATTTGGGCATCGGATATAGGTGCTTATTTTACGGGACGGGCCATCGGAAAAACGAAGCTCTGGCCGTCAATTAGCCCAAACAAAACGGTTGAAGGCGCCTTGGGGGGCGTGCTTCTTTCCTTA
This sequence comes from Candidatus Udaeobacter sp., assembly GCA_035491515.1. GTDB lineage: Bacteria > Bacillota > Bacilli > Paenibacillales > Paenibacillaceae > Pristimantibacillus. The sequence continues at coordinate 2,051 of DATJKM010000011.1, forward strand.
ATCGTATCCGCCGTTTTCGCTCTATCGATTCCGGACTTTGTTGCTTTGCCAAAAGCCTTGCTGATTGGATTAATTGCTGCAGCTGCCGGTCAATTCGGAGATCTGATACAGTCGGCTTACAAGCGAGTGAGAGACATTAAGGATACAGGCACGTTGTTACCGGGACATGGCGGTGTGCTTGACCGATGCGACAGCTGGCTCATCGTATTTCCGCTGTTGGTGCTGACCGAGCTGCTGCCCGTATAAGTCAGGAGGGTTTTTGCATGAAAAAAATAAGTATACTGGGTTCGACAGGTTCAATCGGAACACAGACATTGGACATTGTAGCTCACGATCCTGATCGCTATAAGGTTGTCGGTTTGTCCGCAGGTGCAAATGTCGATTTGATTATAGAGCAAGCGAAGCGATTTAAGCCTGCACTCGTAAGCGTAGCCACGAAAGAAGCTGCTGATGCCGCACGTCCTCACATGCCGTCAGGCACGAGAATGGTCTACGGTGAAGAGGGGCTTATCGAAGTAGCGGCTGGAACGGATGCTGACATCGTTGTAACGGCTATTATGGGAAGCAGAGGGTTGCCCGCTACGTTAGCGGCTATTGATGCCGGCAAAACGATTGGCTTAGCAAACAAAGAAACGCTCGTTACCGCGGGTCATATCGTAATGGACCGAGCTAGGCAGCGCGGAGTTTCGATATTGCCGATTGACAGCGAGCATTCTGCGATATTCCAATGCTTGAACGGTGAAAATCGTCAATCGATCAAACAAATCACGCTGACGGCTTCCGGCGGTTCTTTTCGCGATCGCACAAGGGAGCAGCTTGAAGGCGTGACGGTTGCTGAAGCGCTCAATCATCCAAACTGGTCAATGGGCGCGAAAATTACGATTGATTCCGCGACGATGGTCAATAAGGGGCTTGAGGTCATCGAGGCAAGATGGCTGTTCGATGTTACATACGATCAAATAGATGTCATTATTCATCCGGAAAGCATCATTCATTCTTATGTCGAGTTTACCGATCACAGCATAATCGCACAGCTTGGACTACCGGATATGCGTGTGCCGATTCAATACGCTTTATCCTATCCGGAGCGTAACGTAACGCCAACGGGCAGGCTGAATCTGGCGCAAATCGGCAAGCTGAATTTCCGTGAGATGGATTTCGCCAGATATCCTTGTCTAAGGCTAGCCTTTGAGTGCGGCCGCCAAGGTCAATCGTCACCAGCGGTATTCAATGCAGCTAACGAGGTTGCCGTCGCACGCTTTTTGAAGGGCGAAATTACGTTTCTTGACATCGAGCGGATATTGGAGACAGTAGTTGGTCGACACGAAGCATCTGATATCAATGACTTGCAAATGATCGCAGAAGTGGACGCTTGGGCGCGCCAGCTGGCAGAATCCGTATAATATCGGTCAAATACCGGTTCTCTTGTATCGGACGGGAGAATAATGATAATCTATGTACAGGCCGTAACGAACAGGAGGCTTCAGCTTAATGCACATGATTCAAGTCGTCTTTTTGACTATACTCGTCTTTTTCGTTATCGTAACGATCCACGAATGGGGTCATTACTTTTTCGCAAAACGCGCGGGCATATTGGTTCGGGAATTTGCAATTGGCTTCGGACCTAAACTCTTTTCCGTAAAACGTGGAGAGACCAGATATACGCTTAGGCTTATTCCTGCCGGTGGATTTGTCCGGATGGCCGGAGAGGATCCTGAGATTATCGATGTACAGCCAGGGCAAACGATAGCCGTTAGAGTGAAAGACAATCGGATCACCCGGCTCTATATGGACCGTCTTGATGAGCGCAGCGGCGTTATTCGAGGTGAAGTCGTTGCTATTGATTTAGAACGCAAGCTTGCTGTTACATTGGACGTTGAAGGGGAGAACGAGAGCTTCTCGGTGCATCCTGCGGCGTTGATGATTTCAAAAGGCAAGGAAACGCAGATCGCGCCGATAGACCGGCAATTCGGCAGCAAAACGGTAGCTCAGCGCGCGATGGCTATTTTTGCGGGACCACTTATGAATTTCGTGCTCGCCTTCGTTTTGTTCGCTGCGTACATTCAGATGGCCGGTGTTCCAGTCGATTCGCCGGATAAGCTGCTCGTCAATGAAATTTCAGAAGGCATGCCCGCAGATAAAGTCGATTTGAAAAAGGGCGATGTTATTGACGCGGTCAACGGCGTTAAAATCGGCGCTGACTTCGATAAAATGATCGCAATTATCGGCAAATCGCCGAATGTGCCCATTAGAATGGATATCATTCGAGACGGCAAAGCCCAGCAGGTTGTTATCACCCCTGAACCGAACAAGGAAGGGGTAGGCAAGGTGGGGATTAGCGCGGCACTGCCTACACGGCCCGCTACCTTTTCAGAAACGTTTACAGGCGCAGGCAAGCTGATGAAGACTATGACGATAAGCATTTTTGAAGGATTCAAAAAGCTTCTTTTTGGAGAGTTCAAGCTTGATGATCTGGGAGGACCTGTACGTACCGCTGAGGTAACAAGTCAAATTGCGCAGAAAGGCATCGCGCAGCTTACATCGTGGACGGCTTTGCTTAGCTTGTATTTAGGAATATTCAACTTGCTGCCGATTCCGGCGCTAGACGGCAGTCGTCTCATATTCCTGGGAATTGAAGCCATTCGCCGTCGTCCTATTGATCCAAACCGGGAAAGCATGGTGCATTTCGTTGGGTTTGCGCTCATCATGCTGCTGATGCTAGTAGTTACTTATAATGATATTTTACGATTGGTTAGAGGGGAGTAATTAGTCGCTCATGTCTAAGGATAAACAGTTTGTCACAGAAATTACGCCACAAAGCGAAGATTTCTCCAGATGGTATTTAGATGTAATTAAAAAAGCGGAGCTTATGGATTACTCACCGGTACGGGGCTGTATCGTGTTCCGTCCGGAAGGCTATGAGCTTTGGGAAAATATTCAGCGCGATCTGGACCGGCGCTTCAAGGAAACCGGCCATCGCAATGCATATTTCCCGTTATTTATCCCCGAGAGCTTCTTTCAGAAAGAGAAGGAGCATGTCGAAGGCTTTAATCCTGAGCTGCCATGGGTAACGGAAGCAGCAGGCGAGAAGCTCGAAGAGCGCCTCGCTATACGTCCGACATCGGAAACGATGTTTGGCCATATGTATTCGAAATGGATTCAATCGTATCGTGATCTTCCTTTGCTCATTAACCAATGGGCCAACGTGGTACGTTGGGAGAAGCGGACGATGCCTTTCCTGCGGACGAGCGAATTTTTGTGGCAGGAAGGCCATACAGCTCATGAGACGGAAGAGGAAGCGCGTCAAGAGACGATGCAGATGCTCGATGTTTACACGCAGTTTGTAGAGGAGTTTCTCGCTATTCCGGTTATTAAAGGCGAGAAAACGCCTTCGGAGCGTTTCGCGGGTGCGGTTGATACGTATTCCATCGAGGCGATGATGAAGGACGGGAAGGCCGTACAAGCAGGTACCTCCCATTATCTCGGCACAAAGTTTGCAGTCGCTTTCGACATTAAATTTCTTGATCGTGAAAATACATTGCAGTTCGCGCATACGACTTCTTGGGGCGTAAGCACAAGGCTAATCGGCGCATTAATTATGGTTCATGGCGATGACCGCGGTCTGGCGCTGCCTCCGAAGGTGGCACCAACCCAAGTTATTATGATTCCGATTGGTCCGGCGAAAATGCGCGAGCAGGTTGTCGGCCGTGTTGACGAGCTTTATGCTGAGCTCAAAAAAGCCGGCATTCGGGTACGTGTGGACGATCGCGCAGACGTTAGCCCAGGCTGGAAATTTAACGAATACGAGATGCGCGGCGTACCGCTGCGTCTAGAGCTTGGACCGCGTGATATGGAAAACGGACAAGTTGTGCTCGTATCCCGCATCACAGGCGAGAAGCGCATTGTACAGCAAGCGAATCTCATCGCTGAAGTAGAAGCATTCCTGGAAGAAACGCATCAAGAAATGTACAACCGTGCGAAGCAATTCCGCAGCGACAACTCGCGTTCGGTTGAGACGCTCGATGAAATGAAGAGCTTTCTTGAGGAGCAGCGCGGCTTCGTAGAAGCTGGCTGGTGCGGTTCCGCCGCATGCGAGAAGCAGGTAAAAGAAGAAACAGGCGCAACTAGCCGCAATATTCCTTTCGAGCCTGCAACGCAAAAGAAAACATGTCTTGTATGCGGCGATGAAGCCAAGCATACTGTCGTATTTGCACGTGCTTATTAAGAACTGAAGCTAGCTCGGTTCGGATCTTAAGGAGTTGAGTTTTATGAGCCAAACCGCGGACAAGCGGCAGCGCTTCGAGCTGCTTTTGCAGCAGGCGCAGCTGCCGCATGAACTTATCCAAACTTATTTTCAAGATGGTTATATAGATCAAGTCATCGTTAGCAACAGCAACCGGGAATGGACGTTTTGCATCCGCAAAACGTCCATGGTTCCTTTACAGGCCTATAATGGACTGTGTCAAGCTGTTCGGGTGAAGTTTGAGCATATCGCAGCGGTCACCTTTGTACTCATCTACGATCCTGTAGTGGAGACGGAGTCCATTGTTTTGCAATATTGGGGATTATTTATGGAATGGGCACAGCGCGAGATCGCTTCCGTAAATGGATGGCTGCAGAAGGCTACCATTGCAGTCGAGGGCGACGTGCTGACGCTGTCCTTGCTCGATAATACAGGTTTGGAGCTTGCCCGCAAGAAACGTTTGGACGAGGAAATTATTCGTTTTTACAATCAGTATTTCCAGCGCGCATGCAAAGTGAAAATGATCGTCAGTGAGTCCAGGCAGGAGATTTTGGACGAGTACGCCCTTCGGATAGAGCAGGAGGAGCGAGAATACGTTCAGGAGCTGATGGCCAGCTCGCAATCCGAATCGGACCTCGTTGATGATGCTGAAATTAAGCTTGCTGTCGGTTATGACATTCGGGAAGAGCCTGTTCCATTGATGAACATCATGGAGGAAGAGAAGAAAATTACGGTACAAGGCGCTGTTTTTGGTCTTGACGTGAAGGAGCTTCGTAACGGAAGCACGTTATTCACGTTTAATGTTACCGATTTTTCGGATTCTATCGCAATGAAGATGTTTGCTAAGACGAAGGACGACGTAAAAATATTAAACCAGCTGGCTAACGGCAAGTGGGTTAAAGCACGCGGGCGGATTGAATACGACCGGTTCATGCAAGAGCCTGAGCTGGTCATGATGCCAAATGATTTGCATGAGGTGAAATCGCCTCCTGACCGTATGGATAAGGCAGAAGAAAAGCGCGTCGAATTTCATCTTCATACAACGATGAGCGCAATGGACGCGGTTACGCCAATAGACGTATATGTTAAGACCGCCGCAAAATGGGGTCACAAAGCCATTGCGGTAACGGATCACAGCAACGTACAATGTTATCCCGATGCGAATAAAGCAGCCAAAAAAAATGGTATCAAGGTGCTGTTCGGCGTAGAAGCGAATGTCGTTAACGATGCGGTTCCGATGGTGCTGGAATCCAGATCAGAGCCGCTTGCAACGGCAACTTACGTCGTGTTTGATATAGAGACGACGGGCTTATCGGTAATCAACAACAAAATTATAGAGCTGGCTGGCGTTAAAATGCGCGAAGGCAAAGAAATCGACCGTTTCTCAACGCTGATTGATCCGCATGAAAAAATCCCATATCATATCCAGCAGTTAACGAATATCAATGATGATATGGTAAAAGGGCAGCCGGACATTGAGCCGAAGCTTCGCGAATTTATCGAGTTTATCGGTGATGATGTGCTGGTCGCGCACAATGCTCGATTCGATATCGGTTTTATTCAAGCGAACTGTAAAGCATTTGGCATGCCAGAGGTGAAAAATCCAGTGCTGGATACGCTGGAGCTGGCCAGATTTATTTTTCCGACACTCAAAAATCACCGTTTGAATACGTTAGCAGATAAATACAAGATCAGCCTCGAAAACCATCACCGGGCCGTGGATGACTCACTCGCGCTCGGAGGCGTGCTTTACGGCTTGATTGCAGATGCAGCAGAGCGGAATATTACGAACCTGCATCAATTAAATGATTATGTCGGCATTGATTTATCGAATTCACGTCCATTCCACAGCAATATTTACGCGTTAAATGCGGTTGGCAAGAAAAATTTGTTTAAGCTTATTTCTATTTCGCATACAGAGCATTTTAAACGTGTTGCTACGATTCCAAAGAGCAAGCTCGTCGAGCTCCGTGAAGGCTTGCTCGTTATTTCCGGCTGTGAGAAGGGCGAGTTTTTCGAGACGGTGTTGAACAAATCGTACGAAGAAGCGCTGGACGTTGCCCGCTTCTATGACGTCCTTGAAATTCAACCGATCGACTTTTATATGCATCTGGTTGAGAAGGGACTGGTCGGCAGCCGGGCTGAGATCGAGCAAGCGCATCGCCGGATCTGTGAAATCGGTGATGAACTCGGTAAACCGGTAATCGCTACCGGGAATGTGCATTATTTGAATCCGCGCGACAAAATGTACCGGGATATTACGATTCACGGCATTACGGGCTTTAGTCCGCTGAAGAGCATACGCAAGCCCGATGCCCATTTCCGCACGACGGAAGAAATGTTGGAAGAGTTTGCATTTCTTGGTGAAGCAAGAGCATACGAGGTTGTGGTGAAAAATACGGTCGAGCTGGCTGATCGTTTTGAACCGTATGATATGTTCCCGACAGGCCTGTTCGCGCCAAACATTGAAGGGGCAGATGAGGAAATTCGCAACACCTGCTATGACACGGCGAAGTCGATGTATGGCGAAGATTTGCCGCAAGTCGTCATTGACCGCTTGGAGAAAGAATTAGTACCGATCATTAAATTTAAGTTTTCCGCCAACTATTTGATATCCGAAAAGCTCGTGAAGAAATCCAATGCGGACGGATACTTGGTCGGCTCGAGGGGATCGGTCGGATCTTCAGTTGTCGCTACGTTTCTAGGCATTTCTGAGGTAAATCCGCTGCCTGCCCATTATTTGTGCAAAAATTCGGATTGCCGCCATAGCGAGTGGTTTTTGGATGGAAGTATTCCAAGCGGCTTCGATTTACCGGATAAGCTATGCCCGAAATGCGATAAGCCGATGAAGGGCGAAGGACAGGATATCCCGTTTGAAACGTTCCTTGGCTTTAAAGGCGATAAGGTTCCCGATATCGATCTTAACTTTTCGGGCGATTACCAGCCAGTCGCCCATAACTATACGAAAGTATTGTTTGGCGAGAAAAGCGTATTCCGTGCGGGTACGATCGGTACTGTCGCAGAAAAAACGGCTTACGGTTTCGCTAAAAAATACGAAGAGGAGCACAGCAAGAAATGGCGCGGAGCGGAGCTCGCCAGACTTGCCAGCGGCTGTACCGGCGTAAAGCGTAGTACCGGGCAGCATCCGGGCGGTATTGTTGTCGTTCCCGACTATATAGAGGTTGAGGATATTACACCCGTGCAGTATCCTGCAGACGATGTAAACGCGGAATGGAAAACAACTCATTTCGATTATCATGCTTTTGATGAAAATTTGCTGAAGCTCGATATACTCGGACATGATGATCCGACCATGATGCGGATGCTGCAGGATTTGACGGGAGTCGATCCGACTAGCATTCCGATGAACGACCCTAAAGTAATGAGCATGTTTAACTCTACGAAAGCGCTGGGCGTTCCTGGCGAGCAAATACGTTCTTCGGTTGCGACTTACGGCGTACCCGAGATGGGAACGAAATTCGTAAGGCAAATGCTTCAGGAAACGCAGCCGTCCTCTTTTGCGGATTTGCTGCAAATTTCCGGTTTGTCTCACGGTACGGGCGTTTGGCTCGGAAATGCCCAGGAGTTAATTAAGAACGGAACCTGCAACATTAAGACGGTTATCGGCTGTCGGGATGACATCATGCTGTTCCTGATTTACAAAGCAGGCATGGATGCAGGTCTTGCGTTTAAAATTACGGAAAGCGTGCGTAAAGGAAAAGGCTTGACGCCGGAGTGGATTGAAGAGATGAAACGGTGCAAGGTGCCGCAGTGGTACATCGATTCCTGCCTGCGCATCGAGTATATGTTCCCGAAAGCGCATGCTGCCGCATACGTTATATCGGCGGTTCGGACTGCATATTTCAAACTTTATTATCCGATTCAGTACTATGCCACTTACTTTACGGTCAGAGCGGATGATTTCGATTTAGAGCTGCTGTGCCAAGGGTACGATGCGATTTTGCGGAAGCTGATTGAAATTGAAGCCAAAGGCTTTAATGCGCTGCCTAAAGAGAAAAACATGGTTTCCCAGCTGGAAATGTCGCTTGAAATGACAGCAAGAGGCTTCTCATTCAAACCGATTGACCTGTACCGCTCCGATGCAACGAAGTTTCTTGTTGACGGTGACTCGCTTATTCCGCCATTCGCTGCTATTGCTGGTATCGGGGATAACGCGGCACGCAACATTGCAGCTTCTAGAGATGATGGCGAGTACTTGTCGATCGAGGATTTCCAAATGAAATCGAAGGCGACGAAGACGATTGTTGAGGTACTCGGCAACATGGGATGCTTCCGTGGATTGCCTGAATCCAATCAGCTTTCACTGTTTTAGAATAAAGCCGGTTAGAAAAGATTTCTTGTCACTATAGTGCGGTTATGATATAATTTTTCTGGCAATGATGATGATAAAGACTTTGATGCAGAAGAGTGGGGAAACCCACTCTTTACGTTTTGTAATTGGCAAAATGGCATAGTGCGTATAAACAGGAGGTCAACTGAATTTGAGTAATTCCAAAATCAAAGCTGCCGTTCAAGATATGGTGCTACCATACCTAAGCAGTAATGGATTTGAACTAGTTGATATTGAGTATGTCAAAGAAGGCAGCAACTACTTCCTTCGCATATTCGTGGATAAAGAAGGCGGCATTGATATCGATGATTGCGGCCGCATCAGCGAATTTATGAGCGAGCAATTGGATAAAAACGATCCGGTAACTGACGCTTATTTTCTAGAGGTTTCTTCCCCTGGCGCAGAAAGACCGCTTAAGAAGGAAGAAGATGTCCGTAAAGCAATCGGTAAACACGTTTACATAACGACATATGAACCGATTAGCGGCGCTAAAGAATTCGAAGGGCTGCTTCTTGCATTTGACGGGGAAAATGCGGTTGTGCGTACAGGGAAGAAGGATTATACGATTCCTTATACCAAGGTAGCAAGCGCAAGGCTCGCTATCGTGTTTTAAATATTGTTTTCTATATTGAAAGGGGGAAATCCAGTCCAATGAGCATGGATTTTATTGAAGCATTACAGGAAATAGAAAGAGATAAAGGGATTACGAAGGATGTGCTTCTGGAAGCCATCGAGGCCGCGCTTATCTCCAGCTACAAAAGGAATTTTAATACTGCGCAAAACGTACGGGTCGATATAAATCGTCATACTGGCGTTATTAAAGTATATGCCCGCAAGACGGTTGTCGATGAGGTGCTGGACCCGCGTCTGGAAATTACGGTAGAGGCATCGCGTGAAATCAATCCTCACTATCAGCTTGATGATATCGCTGATATTGAAGTGACGCCGCGTGACTTTGGACGTATCGCTGCCCAAACAGCGAAGCAAGTTGTTACACAACGTATTCGTGAAGCAGAGCGCGGACTGATTTATAACGCATTCATCGATAAAGAGGAAGATATCGTTAACGGTATCGTTCAGCGTCAGGATGTTCGTAACTTATTCGTGGATCTTGGCAAGGTTGAGGCTGTATTGCCTTTGACTGAGCTTATGCCAACCGACAAGTTTAAGCATGGCGACCGCGTGAAGTCTTATATCACGAAAGTGGAAAATACGACTAAAGGTCCACAAATCATTTTATCCCGTACGCATCCGGGCTTACTTAAACGTTTGTTCGAGCTTGAAGTGCCGGAAATCTATGACGGTGTCGTAGAAATCCGTTCGGTTGCCCGCGAAGCTGGCTTCCGTTCGAAAATCGCCGTTCATTCCCGTAACTCCGAGGTTGATCCAGTCGGTTCATGTGTCGGGCAAAAAGGACTGCGCGTTCAGACGATCGTAAACGAGCTTAAAGGCGAGAAAATCGATATCGTTCGTTGGTCTGAAAGCGTGGATGAATATGTTGCGAATGCACTCAGCCCATCCAAGGTGCTCGAGGTTATCGTGTTCGAACAGGAGAAGATGGCCAGAGTTATCGTACCGGACTATCAGTTATCGCTTGCGATCGGTATCAAAGGTCAAAATGCGAGGCTTGCCGCTAAGCTTACAGGCTGGAAAATCGACATTAAGAGCGAGACACAAGCGGAGCAGGAGTATGGCCGTCCTAAATCATTGACTACGGTTATGCACCAGGACTCGGTTTCCATCGATTAATCAATTGTTAGATGGATAGCGTCATTTCAGCTGGCATAGGAGGGGTGTACAATGAGACCGAGAAAAGTACCACTTCGCAAATGCGTCGCTTGTCAGGAGATGAAGCCGAAGAAGGAACTTATTCGGATTGTGCGGACACCGGCCGAAGAGGTGCAGATTGACCTGACAGGCAAAAAAGCGGGCCGCGGAGCGTATTTGTGCGGTAAAGTGAGCTGCTTTAAATTGGCGAAGAAATCCAAGGCGCTTGATCGAGCGTTAAAGCAGCATGTTGGAGATCATATTTATGATCAGCTTGAACAGGATTTCGTTGCGGTTGAGGAGCAGTTTATCGCCGGCAAGGAGCTGATAAGCGATGAAGCAGAATAAGAGCTTATCGCAGCTTGGCATGGCTATGCGTGCCGGCAAGCTTATTACTGGCGATGAAATTGTGCTTAAAGCGGTAAGATCCAAACAAGTGCATCTCGTTATTATTGCAGGGGATGCTTCAGAAAATACGAAAAAAAAATTTCGTGACAAATGCAACACCTACGGTATACAACTCGCCGAAGCATTCGACCGTGAGCAACTAGGAAAGGCGATTGGTAAGCCAGAACGGGTTGTAATAGCGGTAACTGATGCACAATTCGGAAAAATGATTGCGAGTCATCTGAGCCATAATACGGAGGTGGACCATATTGGACAATAAACAAGACAGCAAGGACAATAAAGATAAGCTGCGCGTTTACGAGTATGCCAAGTCACTTAATATGAGCAGCAAAGAAATCATTACGATTCTTAAACGACTTGATTTACCTGTCAATAACCATATGAGTGTCATGGAGAATGAGATGGTAAACAAAGTCGAAGGATTTTTCCGCAATATTAAACAAAATGCCGCCGCTAAGCGTGCACAGGAAACAACTAGCGTATCTGTTTCCTCCGCTCAACCTATTGCAAGCAGGCCGCAATCGCAGCAGCCGCAGCAGCAACAGGAACGGAAGGTACAGCCGATTCAAGAAAACAAAAATCTAAAGCAAGACAGACAGGGGCCTATGAATTCTATTAATACGAAACCACAAACCAACCAACAGCAGTCTGAACAACGACCAGCAGGACAACAATCGAGCCGTCCAGCGCAACAGTCCAGCAATAATCGTCCGTCACAAGGAAACAATAGCTCCAGCCGTCCGAACCAAGGACAAGGCGGACAAGGAAATCGCCCGGGTCAATCAAACACGGGTTCAAGCCGTCCAGGCCAAGGTCAAGGCGGTCAAGGGAATCGTCCAGCTTCATCTGGGCAAAACCGTCCAGCGCAAGGCGGTCAAGGGAATACAGCAAGCCGTCCAAGCGCTCCGCGTCAAGATGCAACTAGCCGTCCAGCTCCATCCGGTCAAAGCCGTTTTGACTCCAAACCGGCACAAGGTCAAGCACGCGGTAATGACAATAGAAATGCAAGACCTGGTCAAAAAAGATTTGAAGATGGAAAACCGGGTGGCTTTAGAGGGAACAACAACCGCGGTCAAAAAGGACGCGGAGGAAAATTCCAGCAGCAGCAGCCGCCACGTGAGAAAATCGACAATACACCTAAAAAGATTATCGTACGCGGTACGATGACCGTTGGCGAATTAGCTAAATTGCTGCATAAGGATGCATCAGAAGTTATCAAAAAGCTGATTTTCCTAGGCGTTATGGCTACGATCAACCAAGAGATCGATATGGACGCGATTCATTTGATCGCAACTGATTACGGCGTAGAGGTTGAAGTGAAAATTCCGGTTGAGGAAGATGACTTCGAAACCGTTGAAGAGACAGACGAAGATGAGGATTTGATATCACGTCCACCGGTTGTTACCATTATGGGTCACGTTGACCATGGTAAAACGACCCTGCTTGATGCGATTCGCAAAACGAACGTAACTGGCGGAGAAGCCGGCGGTATCACACAGCATATCGGTGCTTACCAAGTTGAAATTAACCATAAGAAAATCACGTTCCTCGATACTCCGGGTCACGAAGCGTTTACGCTTATGCGTGCCCGTGGCGCACAGGTGACGGATATCACAATTATCGTTGTAGCCGCTGATGACGGAATTATGCCGCAAACGATTGAAGCAATCAACCATGCCAAAGCAGCAGGCGTTCCAATTATCGTAGCAGTTAACAAAATCGATAAGCCGGAAGCGAATGTCGACAAAATCAAGCAAGAAATGACCGAATATGAACTCGTTCCGGAAGAGTGGGGCGGCGATACGATTTTTGTCGAAGTTTCTGCTAAGCAAAGAATCGGTCTTGAAGGTCTTCTCGAAATGATTTTGCTCGTTGCAGAAGTAAATGATTACAAAGCAAACCCGAACAAGCGCGCTCGCGCTACCGTTATTGAAGCAGAACTTGATAAAGGTAAAGGTCCGGTTGCGCGTATTCTTGTGCAGCATGGTACACTCAAAATCGGTGATGCTTTCGTTGCTGGTAACTGTTTCGGCCGTATTAGAGCTATGGTTAACGACAAAGGCCGCCGCTTAAAAGAAGTCGGTCCTTCTACTCCAGTAGAAATTACTGGTTTAACCGAAGTTCCGCAAGCCGGAGATCCGTTCATGGTGTTCGAAGATGAGCGTAAGGCCCGTGCTATTGCTGACCGTCGTTCCATTAAACAGCGTCAATCGGATATGGGTGCGAATACGCGCGTAACGCTTGACGATCTGTATAACCATATCAAAGATGGTGAAATTAAAGACCTGAACGTTATTATTAAATCCGACGTTCAAGGCTCGGCAGAGGCGCTTAAAGGCTCGCTTGCAAAAATCGATATCGAAGGTGTTCGCGTCAAAATCATCCACAGCGGTGTTGGTGCGATTACGGAATCCGACATCATTTTGGCGTCAGCTTCAAATGCAATAGTAATCGGGTTCAATGTTCGTCCGGATCCGCAAGCTGAAGCAACAATCGCGCAAGAAAAAGTTGACGTGCGCATGCATCGCGTCATTTACAATGTAATTGATGAGATTGAGCAAGCTATGAAGGGGATGCTTGATCCGATCTTCAAAGAGGTTGTTATCGGTCATGCTGAGGTTCGTAACGTATTTAAAGTTACGAAGGTTGGCGCTATTGCAGGTTGTATGGTCACTTCCGGTAAAATTGCTCGTAATGCAGAAGCGCGTCTTATTCGTGGCGGCATTGTCGTCTTCACAGGCAAGATCGATTCCCTTAAGCGTTTCAAAGATGATGCCAAAGAAGTTGCACAAGGCTATGAGTGCGGTATTACGCTTGATCGTTACAACGATGTTCGTGAGGGAGACACGATCGAAGCGTTTGTCATGGAATCAGTAGAGAGGTGAGTATAGCATGGCAAAAATCCGGGTAGGACGGGTCGGCGAACAAATTAAAAAAGAGCTGAGCCAAATTATACAAACAGAGCTAAAAGATCCGAGAATAGGTTTCATTACCGTAACCGGAGTTGAAACGTCAAGTGATCTTTCGCAGGCTAAAGTGTTTTTAAGCGTGCTTGGCAGTGAAGAACAGAAGGAAGCTACACTTAAAGCTCTTGCAAACGGAACTGGCTTCATTCGCACTGAGCTTGGCAAGCGTATGCGCCTTCGTCATACTCCAGTATTGCTGTTTAAGTTTGACAGCAGTATCGAGTACGGCAGCCGTATCGAAGCTCTGCTTGAAAACATCAATAGCGGGAATTCAGCTCGATGACGGTACAAGGTAGCTATTTGAAGCAGTTGGATGATGCGCTGGCGTTTATCAGCGATTCCGATCATTTTCTGGTCGTGTCGCATGTTCAGCCCGACGGTGATGCTATAAGCTCTACTGTAGTCGTAGGCTGGCTGCTTCAGAAGCTGGGCAAATCGGCTGTACTGATTAATGAAAGCGAGTTGCCTTCGAGACTTAGCTACTTACATCAATTCGATTCGATTGTTAACTATAAGCAAGCCGTACCACAGCAAAAATTCAATGCCATTATTTCGGTCGATTGCGCGGATTTCAAACGCATCGGGGAGGTGGCGAGCAGTTTTGCTCCAGAAGCAAAGCTGCTCAATATTGATCACCATCCGACGAACAACGGATTCGGTGCCGTAAATGTCATAAGAGCGGAAGCTGCTGCCACAGTTGAAATATTGTTTGATCTAATCGAGCGGGCAGCAATTTCGTTGGATCTGAATTGCGCAACGGCTATCTATACCGGTTTATTAACCGACACGGGCGGCTTCCGTTACTCTAACACAAGTCCGCGCGTAATGGAGATTGCCGCACAACTTCTTGCTGTAGGCGTGTCTGGTAACGAGCTTGCCGATCATTTACTTGAGAAAATGACATTGGCAAAGCTTAAGCTACTACAAATCGCTTTAAACCGCCTCACCTTTTCAGATAACCTGGAGATCGGTTGGGTTTATATAGGCAAGGATGATTTGCGTAATACAGGTGCGGTATCTGAGGATCTTGAAGGTATCGTAAATTATGCTCTAAATGTTGATGGGGTAGAGGTCGGCATACTCTTTAAAGAAACAGACGACGGCGCTGTCAAAGCGAGCCTGCGTTCAGCAGGCAAAGCTAATGTAGCCGCAATCGCGCAAGCATTTGGCGGTGGCGGCCATGTTAGGGCAGCAGGCTGTCGACTCGAAGGTTCATTAACAGATTCGATTACAGTGCTAGTGGAAGCGGTCAGAAAGGCGTTGGTTTAAACGATGGACGGCATTTTGGCAGTTTGGAAGCCTGAAGGCTGGACTTCTCACGATGTGGTTGCGAAGGTTCGCCGAATACTAAAGATGAAGCGGATTGGACATGCCGGTACGCTTGATCCTATGGTGACTGGTGTACTCCCTTTATGTTTGGGGCGTGCAACTAGAGTGGTTGAATATGTACAAGAGCGACCTAAGTCATATGAAGCCGTATTGCAGCTTGGTATTGCTACGGATACGGAAGACTTAACCGGAACGGTCATCGAGCGCCAATCATCAGTCGCTGTTACAGAGGAAGCGGTACGTCAAGCATTATCGCGTTTTACCGGTGAAATTGAACAAGTTCCGCCGATGTATTCTGCGGTAAAAGTGGATGGCAAACGTTTGTATGAGCTGGCGAGAGAAGGAAAAACGGTTGAGCGGAAATCGAGAAAAGTGACGATTCATCAGATTGATCTCATTGACGCACAGCTTAAACTCGAACAGCCGAAAATAACGTTCTCGGTCGTTTGTTCAAAAGGTACATACATTCGCACCTTATGTGTAGATATCGGCAAATCGCTGGGCGTTCCTGCGTCAATGGCCCACTTGACGAGAACGATGTCAGGCGGCATAACGAAGGAAAGCTGCTTGACGCTGGAACAGATCGAGGAATTGCAGCAAGCTGGTAAGTTAAGCGAGCATTTAATTGCCGC
>DATJKM010000012.1:0-4899 GCA_035491515.1 Candidatus Udaeobacter sp.
AGCAGCTGAATAATACCGAAGCCGAATAGCTTAGGCGTTTGCCTCAGCGTCGTCAGCACCGCATCTGATATCAGCACTTCCTTGCCAAAATAATGCTGCTGGGCAATCGTAATGAGGACGCCAAACTCGATAAACAGCGCAAGCACGGCGACTAAACCAATCGCGATTAAGCCGGCTGCTCCCGTATAGCTAAGACCAACCTGATATACCTCGCCATTCAACACGGAGCCGGAGCCCACCGCGCGAATAATCCGGTTAAAGATAAACGAGATAATCGGCATAATGACGGAGCTTGTCAGCAGCATAAACAAATATTCGAACAAAAGATGTTTCTTGTACGTATTGCGAAAGTCGC
Organism: Candidatus Udaeobacter sp.; assembly: GCA_035491515.1. Classification (GTDB taxonomy): domain Bacteria; phylum Bacillota; class Bacilli; order Paenibacillales; family Paenibacillaceae; genus Pristimantibacillus. The sequence goes on from DATJKM010000012.1 coordinate 356, forward strand.
GAATACTTCTTTCAAATAGTTGAAGCATGACCGTTCACCCTATTCTTCATAATAAAAGAGCTTAGCGGGGTACGCCCTGAATCTCCTCTTCGTTATTATAACGTATGACCCTCCCCCCAAGTCGAATCGGCGTGCTGCAGCTTGAATAGAAAAAAGCCCCGACGATAATCCGTCAGAGCTGCTTCCAGAAGTGTAATATCATTTTAAAATATTATTTTTTACCGCGTCATTTTGCTTTTGCAGCAGCTTGGCGGTATATAATGTATTGTTTTCTATCGTATAAGCGGGTGCTCCGGTGCCTGCATATAACGTAGCAATGCCGATCGCAGCGATATTCGTTGTAATCGTATTGCCTCGTATTACCGCTTTATGGACATCATACGGCTCATTGCGCTTCCAGCTGTCATTAATTCGGATGAGCTCCGTCTTATCCGAGGTTAGGTTATTTGCCGTTATCGTATTATTTTCCAAAAGCACACTTTTGGCAGATTGTATGCTGATCGCCTGCGTATTTCCAAGCAGCTTGAACGCCGAGTTTTTGATCGTAAGATCGAGCTTCGGATGATCTCCGATCATATAGGTGCTGAGCGTTGAAGGCGATTGAAAAGAACAGCTGTCAAACACGTATTTGCCTGCCAATGAAAGGGCGATCGAACCGAATTTTCCGCTCCCTTCCGCCCCCTCGAACACGCAATTGTTATACGTGCCCGGCGGCAGCGAAACTCCGTAAGCGGTGTTATAGCCGATAACCTTCAAATTATCGAATATCGAGCCTTCGGCAACGCCTCCTGACACCGCCCTAAGCTTCGGTTCACCGTTAATCGTAATGTCCTTCAAATGGACCGGCTTACCCCAAATCGCCAAGCCTGAGTCGCTTTTTTTATTGTTATACATCGTGACATTAGAAACACTGACGCCAAATGCAACCTTCGCGCTTATCGCAAACATGGAATCCGTAAACGTCATGCCGTCAATTTTTATATTAGGCCCGTCCAGTGTCGTATAAGAATCATTCATCTTGTTACCGATAAACGTCACATCATGAGAAGCTACAATTCGTGATCCGTCAAAATGATTGTTTTTAATAAGCGCCCCTTTAAACGGATCGGAAACGGCCAAGCCTATCGCGCCTTTAGACGCCAGATGATTGTCCTCCACGATTGCGTCACGGCCGTCATATAGAATGACATCATATGAGGCGTTATTGTAAAATTTATTGCTTTTGATCGTAATGTTGCTGTTGCGATTCCCATTTTCGCCAAAGCCGCCCTCCAGATCTATGCCCGACTGAGGCATCGTCCCCTTCATATGATGGAGTGAATTGTTCGTTATCAGCACTTGGTCGGCTCCGCCGACCGTAATGCCCTGTCTTCGGTTATAGGCGAACTCGGAATTTTGAATAACCGCGTTTTTAGTTACCGCCCGGTTCCAAAACTCCACGTATGCGCCTTTCTTAGCCGCTTGATCGAACACAAGATGGAACTGCGCCGCGCCTTCCGGAATTTGAATAATATCCCGTACATTCACTTTTGTCAGCTTCTTAATAAATGAACCGTTCGCTTTATAGAAAAAGATATCGAATGCTTTCGGCAGCTTTATCGCATTGGATAATTCAAACTCATGCTCCGTTTTGAAAATCGCATTTGAAAAATTCAGAGGCTCCTTCGTTCGGATCTTCTTTGCATTAGAGATGTTTTTCCCTTTATCATCAATCGCGCCTGAAATAAAATGTGCTTCGTACAAATCCTTTGCCAGCGTTCCGTGTGCCCCGAGAGCGAGACCGTCGCCGGTGAAATTAATCGCTTTTATGCCATCGATCGTGACGTTTACCGCGCCTTGCGTAGTAATCCCGTATCCGCCTTCATGCGTTCCCGGGCTTTGCTTATAGTCTTTCTTGGAATAGTTATGCGTTTCTTTATCGCCGGCATACGTTCCGCCTTTAAGCGTTACGTTACGGACGCCATAACCTAAATTCATTAGCTGGTAGCTCTCTTTGTCGTTTGTCTCTTTCTGAAGCACGGCGTCCATTGGCAAATCGAATACCATGTTGCTGACCATATTAATGTGGCTATTTTTATCAATTAAATATTTTCCGGATGGCAGTGAAGTAGTCGTTTTCCCATTTTGTGAAGCCCACCGGAGCGCATTATTGATGCCTTTGGTCGTCTCAACGGGATGCGTACCGTCATTGTGAATGCCGAAACGGGAAAGCTCGATCAAATAATGTTTTTCTGCTCCATAAGCAGCAGAATGGTCAGGGAACAACGAGAGCTGCATACTCAGCAACAGCGCAAGCACTAGCTTTAAAATATTCACTTTAAACCTCCTGTTTTTGTATCGAAATTAATTGGATCTAAGGAAATGGCCATTCCTCCAAACAACCTCTTAAATATATCACTACTATAATTCTTTATAAAGAACAACAGACTTAAAAATGTTCGTTTGTTAAAAAATGGTTCCTAGTTCCTACGTTTATCGATGCAGAGCTACGCTAAACGGGAGCAGCTTAAAATAGCCAACGATGCTGTCTATATGCAGCGAATAAGGATACGGATATTCCTGCAGCGTTTGAATCACAACATTGCCGATTCCGAATATAAATCCCTGTCATCGGCCAGTACCACCTCGCCAATGCCAAAATGATCCCAACGCTGACAACTCTAGATACGGTATCTAACTGGAAAAATTCCCGTTAATTCCGCCAAAATTACAATTTCGCCCCAATTAGCTGGAATTTCTCCCTATAAGCTTGAGAAAACAGCTCTTTCTATGGATCTCGTACCGAACTAACTGGAGAAATTCCTGCTAAACCTCAATCAGGCACATCCGAAATAAAAATAACAGGAGTAATTCCTGTTAATCGATAGCTCTTCGAAAATGAATGAATGGTTGAATGAATGGATAAATGACCGTCCAAATCAGCCGCGCCCAAATAAAACAGCCGTCCCGGGCAGGTCTCAAAGACCTGCCGGGACGGCTGCTTCTTGTTATAGCAGGCTCAAGAGCGGCTCATACACCCCGTACAAGAGGAGATAAAAAGCTGCGCCTAACGCAGCGCCGATATACGCTCCATTCAAACGGATTCGCTGCAGATCGGTCTCGACCTTGCTCTCGATAAACTGCACCAGCTTCTGCTCCGTGAAGCTGTCGAGCGTCCTGCGCACGATGATCCCGATGATCGCATGCTCCGTATCGATCATCTTATGAACGAATTGCTGTGCATATTGCTCCAGCCAGCCTTTCGTCTCTTCATTGGCTTTAAACCATTCCCAGTATGACGCGATAATCGGATTGATCAGCCGCTTAATGTCCGCTTGATTGATGGAATGTTTCTCTTGAACAGCCAGCTGCATCCCCGGCTCTTTTATTAGCAGCTGTCTCAAGTTGCCCAATAAAGCTTCAATCGACGGCAGCAGTGAGATCTTCTCCAGCATCTCATCCCGCCATTCGTTAACGGCGGCGGTAACGTCCTCGCGATGCTGCAAGTTATCGGCCAGTTGATACATCATATCCTGAAGCAAAACACGAAGCTCGTGCTCAGGGTTTCGCAAATCGTTGATTAACGTTTGCAAATCTTCATATAGGACCTCCGCAGCTTCGTCGAGATTAAGGGAATTGGTTGATTCTGCGATTTCCACTGCCATTTTTTTGAGCCATTTGGAGAAAATGCTTCCTTGGTTAACGAACTTCTCCTTTTCCTTCCCCAACATTTCCCGAATAACGAGCTTCGTCTGTTCATTTGCTGCGCGGGCAGCCGCAAATTCAACCATAAGGCCGAGCCAGCTTTGGAAATTGCCCTTATCCATCACCCATTTCAGCGCCTTCCCGGCGTACGGCGACAAGTTGACCCTGCCTAAGCTTTTGCGGGCCTGCTCATCCAGCTTAATGGATAAACCCTGTATATCCAGCTTAGCCAGCAGCCCCGACACCAGCTTCCAGCCCTGCTCTGCAAGCACTCCTCCAGGCCGGCGGTCGATCCAGGCAATCGCGATCTCCACAAGTGAAATCTGCTTCACCCTTTCCTTCAATAAATCCTTGCTGAGCAGCTGCTGCTCCACCATATTCGCGACGCCTTCGATCAGCTTATCGCGATTTTTCGGAATAATTGCGGTATGAGGAATCCACCTCCAACCAAATGGATGGCGGAATAGCACCGTTACGGCAAATAAATCCGCCAACGCGCCGACAAGTCCCGCCTCGGCCGTATAGAGAAGCATGCGCGTCCACCATTGGCCCTGAAAGGCATACAAGCAGAAGGCGGCGCACACAAACAAGAAAGCTAACAAAAACAGGCTGCGATTTGCTTTTTTTCTCATTGCCATTATGCCTGCCCTCCTATCAAAAAGGTCGCCAGATACAGCACCACGCCTATAAGCGCTCCGACTCCGATTCCGTTTATCCGAATGTATTGCAAATCGCGTCCCGCTTTCTCTTTCATCAGCTGGATAAGCTCCTGCTCGGAGAAGCTGTTAAGCTTATCCGTTACGAGCTTGCCGATATATGAATGCTTTTGCTCCAACCACTTCAGCAGGGTCGTCTTCACG
>DATJKM010000013.1:0-23679 GCA_035491515.1 Candidatus Udaeobacter sp.
ACGCCCATTAGAATAGAACCAATTGTTATGAATATAAACCGTTTGAAAATTTCTATTGATGATAACCCCTTATGTACCTTCGCCAACAGTTCGACCTCCATTTTTTCCGATTGTATCCACTAACTGTAGCACAATAACGGCATTCTTTCAAAAATGCATGCACACTCGATAGCAGCTTTGCCGTATAGTTCCGCGCTATACAAACACTGACATTCCTCTCGGGCGCACCCTTCAACATCCGATTCAATTCCCCGTTTCCAAGGTGCAAGCCGCAGCGTTGTTTAGTGTCATTTTATGAAACTAATCCGAAGGTTCTATTTTTTTATCGCCCATTAGTTTCAGTTTACGAAACTAAAATCACATTATTAGCACCACCCTTCCGAAACCGGGCATTTAGCATCGCAAACGGAAACTAATCCGCAACATTCCTCGCGCACAGCTGAATTAGGTTCACGATATGAATCTAAACGCCGCGTATGCTTCTCCAAGCCCTCCAAGCCTCATCCAGTACATAAAAAAAGACTCATGCCGCATTACATGCGGGCATGAGTCTTTTTTTTAATACGTTAGTCCACGTAGCCTGCAAGTCCTTTGTCCATCAGATAGTCCATTTCAGCGTCCAAAATCGACTCTACCTTCAGCTCGTCCAGCTTTACGTCTTTGCGGCTGAGAATATAATCCACCAGCTCGTCGCTGTCGATGTCCACCTCGCCTTTGGCATCCTCGTTCGCATTATTGATAAAGGCCTGCTCATGCTTCAAAACAAGCAAGATGCTGCCCTCATCGAGTTTCGTTTCGGCTGCTATGTACTGCACAAGCTCCTGCTCATTGACTTGATCCGTCATCGTTGTCATCTCCTAATCGTTTACGTACCGTCATTGTATCATATCAAGCCCCGTTGTCGCTAAGAGCGATATAATTGCAGCTTCAGCCTCCTGTGACATCAATCCGCTCTAACGCCAAAATAATACGTCCCATCCCACTCATAATAAAGTGGAATAGGACGCCTCTGCTTAATCCTTATCCTCTGCTTCTCTCAAACTCCAGCGCTGCCAAAATCAGCGTAACAACCTCTGCTCTTGTTGCATTTGCCAGCGGCGCAAATTTCTCGCTTCCCACACCTTCAATCAGACCCGCAGCCTGTGCCGCGGCAATATACGGACGCGCCCAGACCGGTATGTCGCTCACATCCGTGAAATTTGGGCTCTTGCCCGGATCAACTTCAATGCCGAGTGCACGAATCAGAATGACCGTCATTTCCGTTCTTGTTAGTGCGCTGGCTGGACGAAGCGTATGATCCTCGTACCCCGCTATAATCTTATCCAAGATAAGCTGTGCAAAGAAGGATCGTGCCCACCCGGGAACTTGACCCGCATCCGCAAAGTCCAGCTTACCTTCTGATGATTCGAGCTTCAGCGCTCTGCCTACCATCGTAATAAACTGGGCTCTTGTTGCCAAGTCGTCAGGATGGAATGTCCCGTCTCCGTACCCGTTAACAAAACCAAACTCCACCGCCGCTTCAATCTGTTTCGCTGCCCAATGACTATCAATGTCCTTGAACTCGATTGCCGGATTTTCATTACCTCCCGGCGTTGGTGCCGGTGTCGGATTCGGTGTTGGATTCGGTGTCGGCGATTGAGCGTTCAAATCAACGATACGACCTTCCGTTACCGCATTAATGGCGCCTAATCGGGTGATGTATTCCATGAACACCTCGTAATCAACAATGTTCATCTCATGCTGGCGGCCGTCATCCTTCGCATGCTTCATAGAGCGGTAGAAATCGCCGCCATTCGCCATAAAGGAGTTGGTCGCAACGAAATAGTAGCCGCTTAGCTCAATCGGACTATATGTGCCGTTATCGTTTTTAATTTCTACTTTAATGATCCTCTCCCCGGCCTGCGTAAGCTGTCCATTCGCATCCAGCTTCTCCGGCTTCTTAGCAGCATCATAGTAGAAACGCATGCCGGACACCTGAGGAAAGCGGCCTTGACCGGTTTCAATCCCGCTAACACCGTTCTCGAGCGCATCTACGATTTCCTGGCCTGTCATCCGAAGCGCCGTAAGGTTATTTCCAAAAGGCATTACCGTCAGCAATTCTCCGAGCGTGATGTCCCCATCTATTTTACCGGCAGCCGAATGCTTGATGGAAGCACGAATGCCTCCGCCATTCTGAATCGCCACATAGCCTTTGACTTTGTAGCTTTGTAAGTCCGGATTGCCGTTCACTAAGCTTTTTACTTTAGAAACCATACCGTCAGCCATCAGATTACCGAGATTCGTTTCCTTCGCACGAACGGAGGTCCGCTCGCCATCAAGCAGCACATTCGTTTTGCCAATGACCTGACGCTGAATATCGGCAATGCCTGCTTGATAGGGGATAAGCATTTCGGATGCAGCCGGATCTGCTGCATAAGCTGCAATATCAAGCAGCTTGCCGTCCCATTTCGTCAGCACGCCTGCTTTATTAAACTTAAGATCCAATCTGCCTAAATATTTGTTGTACTCCTCTGCTTGTACGACAAGCGTCGGCTCTCCCGCCTCATGGATCACCTTTGGAGCCGGAACCTTAGTATGACTGTGTCCGCCGACGACGACGTCGATGCCCGGAACCTGCTCGGCTAGCACAAGATCAAACTCATAACCTAGGTGAGTCACTGCAACGATCTTATTAATGCCTTTGCCTTGCAGCATTTTGACCGTTTCCTTCGCTTCGGCAATATGATCTTCAAAAACGATATACTCTCCAGGCGATGATAGAAACTTCGTATCCTCGGTCGTTAGGCCGAATACGCCGATCTTTTCCACGCCTTCTTCCAATATAATGGCTTCATAAATTTTTCCGTCTGTCGCAGGCTCGCCAATCGCTTGCTCGGATACTAATCCGCTAAGCTCGGGCTCCCGGCTGAAATCAATGTTTGAGCTCACGAAAGGAAAATGCGCTTTTTCCACGAAATCCGCTAATACCGGCGGTCCTTTATCGAATTCGTGATTACCGAATACCATAGCATCGTACCCGATGTAATTCATAAAAGCCAAATCTGCCTGACCTAAATATTTATTAAAGAATAGCGTCCCCGAGAATACATCGCCTGCATCGAGAAGAATCGAATTCGCCGTTTCTTGACGAATCTGATTTACTGCCGTCACTCGTTTAGCCACATTCGCCAGATTGGCATGCGAATCATTCACATGCATAATGGTCATGGTGAACTCCGCATCTTTCTTCGAGGAAAGATCCAGCTCGGCTAGAAGCGGATCATGATCGCTCACTCTGCCCTGTTCGGCAGAGAAGTCGGCATTGACATGAACAACATCAATTTCTGCTTGCGCTCCATTCGCATTGTCTACCAAAATATGATCCAGCGTCTGCGAATTGCCGTCATAAATATAAGAATATCGCTCCGCAACAGGCAGCTTATCAACTAGATTTGTCAATTCCGCGCCCTTCAGCTTGTTCAGCGTGCCGGAAAATTGGAAATCATTAAAGTCGCCGAGTACAATTACGCTTGCCTCAGGATCCTTAGTCGTCAACTCCTTAACGAAGCCGTTAACGGCTTCCGCTTGCTTGGCACGCTGTACTTCGCTGCTGCGGACAACCGGTTGAATACCGCCCCAAGACTTGCCGTCTCCGCCTTTAGAATTAAAATGGTTCGCAATGGCTACTACGCGTTTGCCTTTAAAGAGAAATTCCGCTGCAAGCGGCTTGCGGGAAGAAGCAAAGGCTGCAGTATCGGCCGACCCGATACGGCCCGGATTTTGCGTTAAGCCCCCGATTCCGTCTACCTTCACCGAAGTTGCGTAATCACCCTTCCTGCCAGGTACGAGCGTTACCCGGTCAGCATTATACAAGAAACCGACGCGAATGTTCCCGCCTGGGGCTCCGCCATCTTTATTTTTCTCCGGGGCTACATCCGTATAAGCGTAAGCAGGGCCGCCTTTAGTTTTAACGGCTTCAATCAACGCTTGGAAGCTCTGGGAAGCATCCGTTACGTCAGTATCCTGCTCGCCGTCATTGTCTTGAACCTCCATCAAGCCGATAATGTCCGGTTTTTTCATGTTAGTTACAATAATAGATGCGATTTTTCCGGCTTTTTCCGTTTCGCTTGCGTTGAAATTTTCCACATTAAACGTAGCAACCGTAAGCTTGTCTTCTTCAGGAATGATATCGGTCACTTTCTGCATATTGCTGCTGCGAATAATCGCCGGCAAGGCTTCTGTCGGCATGAGCTTGTACAGGTCGTTAGCATACTGAATGACGCCAACAATCTTACCGCTGAATACATCGCCCGTTTTAATTTCACTGCCTGCCGGCTTGGAGCCGCCAATATACAGCTTCTGCGGATTCAAGCTGCTGTCGGTCGCGGACAGCCCGTCCGCTTGCAAGACGATACCGCCTGCCGCCGTTTTAATGGGATTATTCGGACCATTATCGATTGTAACCGGAGTTACAGAGTTCGCATATGGTCCCGTTATCGACGGATCATGCAGCTCAACAAGCATCCCTTCCAAACTTTCAAAAAAATCAATAGCATCGGTTTCCGGATTAAATATGCCAAAGCTATCGGAATCAATAAGGTCAGGAATAATACGTCCGTTAGCGCCTAACCGGACTGCTGTTGGAAGCACTTCATTGCTGGCCAGCTTATTTATCGCCGTCGCATTAATTTGTGTCGCCGTCAGTGACGGACTAAAGCCATATTCCTCTACCGTTCCGGATACCGATACGGAATCCTTCACTGCTAGACCATGCGCTTTTTTGTAAACTTGAACCGCCTCGGACGTACTAGGATCGTTATCCTGCGCAGCGTCAGGCGCTTGCATAAAGAAGGAATCCGTACTCACGGAAGTAATGATGCCCGTAACATTCGATACCTTTACGCTGCTGTAAATCGATTTATGCGTTTTCCCTTGGATGGTATGGATGGCGATGCCGTCCGTATTTTCTAATACCTTATAAGTAAAGGACGATACTTCGCTTGTTGCCCCTCCAGCTGTTACAACCGCTTTAATAATGGTATCTGCATTTACGACGATCGGATTGCTGTATAGCGTTCCAGTCGATGCTGTTGGTATAGTTTCATCCGTTGTATAACGAATGACTCCGCCCTCGGCAAGCGTGCTCAGCGACACGAAGCCCCCTGCATTAATGCCGCCGGAAGGAATGCTCGCTTGAACGGAGAGCCGCTTCTCGACAATGTCGAACGGGGTGCGCGGAAGCAGCTCCAGGCCCACGCTGGAATGATAAGTCATGACGCCCGTAATCTGCTCGAATGTTTTGCCTGCGACAAATGAAGTATCCGGAGAATAAATCATAATTTTACTGCCGCTGACAGCATCCGTCGCAGTCACTACGCCGCCGGCAACAGATTCAATTGCAATATTGTCCACTTGTACCAGACGGCCCTCGTATTTATTCCGATTTTCGGCCGTTTTTCCAAAGCTCGTGGAATCTGCAACAATTGGCGCCGGGACCGGAACAGAAGCCGTCACCTTCGTATTTGCTGCTGTCGCTTCCAATTGGAGCAAACCCGAAAATTCAGTAAGCTTCCCGTATGCTTCTATCGAATCGCCAGGCTGTACAGAGACGCTATTGGGAACTCTAACAATAATGCCGTTATTCGAATCCTGAACAAATAGATTGACAAAGGCTCCCGACTCGGCCCGATGCGTGACTACACCGCTAAGAGTGACGCTTGTACCGATTGCAGCCGCACGCGCTTCTGCAATAGTAATCAAACCCGATACCCGATATGAAAATTTACTTAGAATGCTGTTTGCCAAGCCGTCTTTCTTCGCATAAGCATGAACCGTGATCGGTGCTGTTACAACAATAGATGTTACATCAGGCTGGTACAGCTCGAAGTCATTTGGATCGACCTGAATGTCGCTTTCACTATACACACTGTAGTATACGCTGGCGCCAACCGTTGGCGTCGAGAGCTTAATGACCGTTCCGGATGGAACCGGGCCAGCATTTACATCAGCCCTAACAGCTTCAACGCTGTCTGCAATGAAGCCGTAAGAGGAATTGCGGGGGTCTGGTGTGCCCGTTTCAAAATCTGCGCTATTGTTATTCGTGTCCTGAGCATGATTGTCTTTGCGGATCGCTGCCGTAACATTCGTTAGCGATGTGCCGGTTGATCCCGTGCCTTCGTATTCATTAGTCGTTCCATAACCAACCAAATCGACCGTAACGTAATTGCTGTCCACTAGCTCCACAAGCTTCACCTTGCCGCTTGCGCCCGCCATGCTCAGGGTTCCTGTTGCATCCGGGCTCGGCAATCCAGGAACTGAAGTATCGGCTCCGGCAGCCTGCTCAGTCAAATAATATTTACCGGGTCCTATCTTGCCTGACAACGGCATAAGGTTGTTTCCCGCTGTCGGCCATGCTCCGTTAGCCGAAGCATAAATCAACGTCATTCCCGATAAGTCAATCTCATGATTTGTCGGATTATAAAGCTCTATGAAATCTTGTTTAAAGGAAGCACCCGTTCCATTCCCTCCAGCGCCATAAACCTGAGAAATGATTACATGATCATCAGCAGGCGTTGCCTGTACTGCGTTGCCCAGGCTGCCCGGCATGCCTAAAACAATCAGAAGCGCCGATAACAGCATGCAGACTTGTCTGTGAGTGCGTCTAATCAAATTCTGCATTGTAAATTCTCCTCTCCTAAACCATAAATGGTATAAAACACATTCCATGCCTCTAATAGAATAGTTAAAAAATGTAATCAGAACATCAGTTTGAAATGAAGCTCTAGTAAACATGCACATTTGTCCCTAGACAGATTCATGTCCAATAAATGAATGCACAAAAAAAAGCGCCATATATGCGACTATTTATGTCACATACATGGCACTCCCTGCTCTATACCCCTGCGTCTATGCTTCTTTTGTTACGGCTGTCATTTCCGCCGAGGCTTTCTCGCCCTTTTGCAGCTGATACATTTTGTAATACCTGCCGCCCAGCGCCATCAGCGAATCATGATTGCCGCGCTCGACGATTTCGCCGCGATGCAGAACGAGAATTTGATCGGCATCGCGAATCGTGGACAGCCTATGCGCAATAACGAGCGTCGTCCGCCCCTCGCTGACCACCCGCAGCGCTTGCTGAATTAGCCCTTCGGTCTCGCTGTCTATGCTCGCCGTCGCCTCGTCCAAAATTAGTATCGACGGATCGAAGGCTAATGCCCTGGCGAAGGAAATAAGCTGCCGCTGACCGGAGGAAAGCGTGCTTCCTCGCTCGACTACCAGCTCATCATAGCCGCCGGGCAGCTGCTCGATGAACGGTGCCGCGCCGACATCCTTCAGCACGCTTTTCACCCGCTCGATTGTAATGTCTTTATTATAAAGGCTGACGTTGAACTTAATGTCCCCGGCAAATAAATACGGATCCTGCAGCACGATCCCCATATGCTTGCGCAGCGCTTGTTTAGAGAACGTTGAAATATCCCGGCCATCAATCGTAATAGCCCCTTTATCCGGCTCATAAAAGCCAAGCAGAAGGTTCATTATTGAGCTTTTGCCCGAGCCGGTATGACCGACTAAAGCGACCGTCTCTCCCCTGCGCGCTTCAAACGAAATATGCTTCAGCACGTCTTCGCCTGCTTTGTACGCAAAGGTTACGTTATCGAATTTCACGACGCCATCCGGCCGCTTCACATGCTGGACAGGTTCGACATTCATGCCTTCCATATCAAGGATCGCAAACACCTTCTCCGCGGATACGAACGCTCGCTGCGCATTCGTCAGCTGATCGAAAATACCGATGATCGGTTGAAAGATGCGGCCCAAATAGTCGATAAAGGCATAAAACACGCCGAATAAAATAGCGGTCTCGAGCGACGCGCGGCCGAAATACCAAATAACCATCGCCGTTAACAGGCTGCCGATCGTGCCCACAATGTTTCGCGAGGATAAAGAAAACACTCTGAACTGTTTAATTTGATTGACGTACCGGTCCTCATTCAGCACCTCGAACTCATCCAGCGTCACCTTCTCGCGGCGAAACGCTTGAATGATCTGCATGACCACAATCGATTCATTAATCATCGCATTCATGTCGCTGAGACGGGCGCGCATAATCGTAATGTACCTCTTCGAATATTTCAAATGTACGGCCATGATGAGCGCAAAAAGCGGAGGCAGGAGCAGGCAGAACAGCGCGAGCCGCATATCCAATATGAACAGAGCCGTAAAAATGCCGATCAGCTGGACGAAGCTGACGACAAAGGTTGCCATGAAGCTCATGAACAAATCCCGCACGGCCTCCGTGTCGTTCGCTATTCTCGATACGATTTGCCCGATTGGCGTATTGTCGAAATAGCGCAGCGGAATCCGATGGATGTGGCCCATCAAATCCATACGCATGTTCTTAATAATTTGCAGAGCCGTCGACTGCAGCATGTACGCTTGCGAGAAATTGCCGATACTGGCGACGAGCAGCAGCCCCATATAAAGCGCAAGCAGCCCGAGAACAGGCAGCAAATCCTCGCCGCCGGCCGACAAGTGCTTATCGATAATCGTTTTGATAATAAAGGGCCCGCCAAGCTCAGCGCCTACCGCGCAGCAAAGAATAAGCAGCGCGCCGATAATTCTAAACTTATAAACGAGAGCGTATCCGAATAGTCTTCCCGCCGTCGATTGCTTTGGCATGCTATAGCCTCCTCATTCTTCCAAGCTCGCTTCCATTTGCTGACGTTCCCACTGTTCCTTGTACCAGCCTCCGAACAGCATGAGCTCATCATGCGTGCCTTCTTCTAAGATCCGTCCTTCATTCAATACGATAATCCAATCCGCATGACTGACTGCGGAAAGGCGGTGCGTCGTAATAAACGTCGTCTTTCCCTCGCGTTCCAAGCGGATATGATGAAGAATCCGGCTTTCTGTCCGCGCATCGACTGCCGACAGCGAATCATCCAGCAGCAAAATTTCGGAATCAATGAGCAAAGCCCGCGCAATCGCCAGACGCTGCTTCTGCCCGCCTGAGAGCATGACGCCATTTTCACCGACGATGGTTTCAAGTCCCTCGGGCATCAGCGCAATATCCTCTGTAAAGGAAGCCATTTCCACCGCGCGGGCGATTTCTTCGGGAGACGCGTCCGGCTTGCCAAGCGCAATATTGTCTCTGATCGATTTAGACAGCAGCAAATGCTCCTGCGGCACATAGGCAATCCAGCGTCTCATCTGGTCGATCGATATCCGCTCCACAGGCACGCCCGCTATCATCAACCGCTCATGCTCCAGCGGATATTGGCGAAGCAGCTGCTTCAGCAGCGTACTCTTCCCGCTTCCCGTTTTGCCTACGATACCAAGCGTCTGGCCGCGCTCAAGCTGCAAGGATACGTTGTCCAGACTAGGGTGGCTGGCCGCAGGATAAGTGAATGTCAGCTGTTTCATTTCAATGCGCGTTGGCACCGTTATCCCAACCGGCTTGTCCGTATCCGACAGATCCGGCTTTTGCGTGAGCGCCGTATCGAGCCGATCGGCCGAAGCGCTTCCGCGCTGCAGCACATTTATAAATTCGCCAAAGGAGATCATCGGCCAAATGAGCATGCCCAAATAAATATTGAACGAAATGAGTTGGCCGAGCGATATTTCGCCTTGAAAAACAAGATAAGAGCCATAACCTATGCCGATGGAATAGCTGACGCCGACAATCAATGAAATAATAGGCTGGAAAAGAGCATTTAATAGGGATACCCGCTTGTTTTTGAGCATAACTTCAGAGGTCACTTTATCGAATGCATCGAGGTCATCGTTTTCCTGCACATAGGAGCGGATAACGCGTATGCCGGAGATCGATTCCAGCGCATGGTCGTTCATTTTTCCGAAGGAGGCCTGCGCATCCAGAAACCGGGTTCTCACTTTTTTGCCAAGCTTGCTGATAACGACCGCCAGCAGCGGCAGCGGAATGAGGGCCGCAAGCATTAATTTATAGCTCACGAGCGAAACCATCATAATGACGACTACGGAAGCGCCAACGAGCGTATTGACCAGCGTCATAACGCCGTAGCCCGCCGTTTGTCCGATAGCCAAAATGTCATTTGTAGCGAGTGCCATTAATTGCCCAGTGCTGTTCCGCTGAAAAAAAGCAGGGGTCATCCTCGTCAAATTCGCAAGCAGCCGGCCCCTCAGCACCTTCTCGATTAGCGCCGAATTGCCAAACAGCGTCGTAATCCATATGTAGACCATAACGTAGAGCGTCAGCGAAAGTCCGATAAGCAGCAGCACCGTCTGCGTCAAGCCGGCCGAGGTAAGCTGTCCTTCACGGATATGATCAACCGTTCTCCCAATGAGATTGGGCGGTATCGTGGAGAGCAGACTAACTAATGCCATGATGCCGATGGCGACCGCGTAGCTTCCCCATCTATCCTTAAAAAACCATCGCAACCGATTTACAAATGACATGATATCCTCCTTTTCCTCTTACCGATCATCCGCAGCATGCAGCTTTTCTTGCATGGGTTTTACCCAAGATGCTTCAAGCTCCATATTCTCACTCAGGCTCACCTTTTGCTAGATATGTTTTCCATTTTTCAGTATAGCAGTATCTGCGAAAATAATAAATTTTCCATCAAACAAACATAAAAATCCGCTAACCAACTGAAAGCTCAACGTACAGAAAATAACGTTTTGTTCTTTATAACGAATATGATATGATGATTTTAAAACCTATCCTGGCCGCGCCATGAAATATTGATCATTCCCGAGGTGAAGCGTATGGACTGCGCCATTAGTGTAATTGTGCCTATTTTTAATGCGGAGAAATGGTTAGGCCGATGCATAAATCGCATCCTTCATCAGCCCTTCCGCCAAATTGAGCTGCTGCTGGTTAATGACGGCTCCACGGATCGCAGCGGAGCCATTTGCGAGGAGTTCGCCGCCAGGGATGCCAGAATCAAATTGCTTCACAAGCCAAACGGCGGAACGAGCAGCACCAAAAACGCCGGCCTCAAAGCCGCAATCGGCAAATATGTCGCCTTCCTCGATGCCGATGATGAAATCGACGAGTTATTTTTCGTTAAGCTCTATGCCACTGCGGAGGAGCATGCTTGCGATGTCGTCATCAGCGGCTACGAGACCGTCCCGACCAAGCTCAGCTTCTCCCCCCGCTTCAGACTCCATACACTTATGAACGGAAAGGATTTTGTACTAAGCGCAGTCTCCATTCATTCCGGCAACGATTTATGCTTTGCTTGGCGGAGCCTGTTCCTCCGGACGTCGCTTGTAAGCCGTGGCATTCAATTCCATGAGGGGCTGACGATCGGAGAGGATACGGTCTTTAATCTGGAAGCGCTGCTGACCTCCGAGCGCGTCTACGCGATCCCGGACCCGTTATATTTCTACACCGTTAACAATTTGGACAGTCTAATGAGCACGCCCTATAAGCCTTATCTGGAGCAAAACATGGTCTTGCAATATCAGCTAAGGAAGCAGCTTTCCGAACACTTCGGCTTGCTCGCCCACGATCATTATAGAAGAGACATGGCAGCCTACCATATACGATCCATCTATGGCATGCTGATCAGAAATTTTAAGAATAGTCCTAATGTCACCGCAAAAGAGGATGTCGCAAGAATTGTTACTCTTGAGTTGGTTACAGACAGCACGAAGGAACTAGGCTTCTTGTGCAAATGCGGCAGCACGAAAGAGTACATCTATTATTTGGCGCTCAAATTTAAGCTGGCCGCTATTCTCTTCAGCTGGGAATTCGGTTCACCGTTCGCCGCCTCCTGCCGTCCCTTCAGAATAGCCGGAAAGAGCAAACGTGTTGACAATCGGACCATCCGCTAAAGGATTAGAACTAAAGAAAGAAAGAAAGAAAGGAAGGCTGCCGAGTACCTGTGCTCGGCAGCCTTCCTTTCTTTCGTTATTTGGTGCGGCAAGGCAAAGCACTTTCACTTCGCAGTGAATTTTGCCATTTGCGATAAATCTCCCAAGGAGCGCCATTATCGAGCAAATCATTGCAAGTATACAGCCCTTCCTCAATCGATTCAACCTTCTCCGCCAGCTTCAGCCTTACGGCTGCGTTAAGCATCACTTGATTCGCGAAGGCGATATGTCCGCGTCCTTGCAGGACGGATTCCGAAACGCGCAATTGCTCGGCTGGCGTCCAATCGATTTCCGGAACAGGCGTCTCTAAGCCGTAGGTGTCCGGATCAATAATATGTAGCTGCGATTGTCCGTCTTCTACGAAATAGGTGCGGGTTGGCCTCTCGATGAACAAGTCCTCGGAACCTTCCATTCCCTGCACGATGAGCGCTTTTTTGTATTGCAAATTGTTAGCTAATTTCGCCATGCGCTCAAAAACGGTATTATGATAAACCCCAAAAATTAAATAAGGGGAATGTGCGTAGTCAATCAGCTTCTCAGCCGTATTCAGCACCGTTCGCATGCCCAGCTCAATACGAATGGAACGCAGCGCCTTAAGGGGCGGACACCATTCCTCGGCAGGCACGTACAGCACGCCTGTATCCGCTGCCGTTTGAACAATCCGGTCCCGGGCTAACGAATCCGCATCAATACCGGCTTCCTTCAGCAGATCATGCAGCGTTATGCCCCATTTTGGAGGCAAGGATGCCGATCCGTGCAGCGTAACCGGAAGCCCGGCGGCCGCGAGTATAAACGCCGTAGGAAACGTGGCGAAAAACGATTTTTTCCTGCCGTCATAAGGGCCGGAGCAGTCGATTCCCTGCTGAATGGGGGCGCGGTGCGCATGCTGGCGGCATACCGTTACGAAAGCTTCAAGCTCTTCGACGCTTTCCATTTTTATTCGTTCAGCAATGAAAAAGGCGCCTATCTGCGCCGGGGTCGCCTTTAATTCAAGGATCGCATTTGCCGCAAGCAACGCATCGTCATACCCGAGGTCCCGCGCTCCCCTTTTGCCCCGGCCGACTTCCTTCAATAGGTTGATCATCATCGCAAAGCCCCCCTTTATTTTTGATCCTGAAGAATTTGATACACCTTAACGATCGATGTTGCAACATCAACCATGCGTTTGCGTTCATTCATGGCCTGTTTGCGCAAAACGTCATAAGCTTCCGCTTCAGAAATATTTTTAATTTTGCATAAAATACCCTTTGCCATATCGATCCACTTCCGCTCTTCAAGCCGCCCTTCCAGCTGCTTGCGCTCGTTCTTCCACTGCAGCCTCTCGAAGCATTGCTTAGATCCGAAATGAAGGGCCCAGTGCATCTCTTGTTCGCTCATCGAAGGCGTGAGAATACCGTCTATAGGCGCGTCGTCCTCGCAAAATGCGGCGGATAAGGAAGCAGACGCTGCGCTGCACCACCATAGCATCGGGACGGTCTTTTGCTTTAGCAGCTTCGTTCCCCATTGCTTGACTTCGCTAAGAGGTAAATGAAGAATGACTGCGTCTGCGCTGCTCATTTGCAACTCAGCCTTCTTCTCGTCACCTGCGCGCAGAACGTGGTACCCGTATGTCTCAAGTAAATATTTTGGCGTTTGTTTCTTGGAAAGCTGATCCGATTGAGGGTCCGCCATTGCTCCCTCGTTTGCCGCACGATGATCGACTACTAACAAAGAACGCATTTAGAAGCGCCCCCTCCTATTCGACTTTATTGCAAGTGTAAACGGCCAACGCCATACGTTGACCGCAATAGCCCGTCTCGCAGTGAAATATAAGCAAGGTTATACTTGTGATACTCATAGCTTCTTATATTTTAAAATGAAGCGCTAGTCGATACCCTTTGTGATTATATATAACATAGAAAACATGAAATTGTCACTATCCAAGTTTTTTCACCCATTAGCGATGTTAAGTATCTTGACATGATCTCGAAATTCATTGTATATTTACGTTATCAAATTCATATTATTCACGGGTACAACGGTGTATTCGTTTGAAGCGGCAAAGAAGCCTGCTTTCAATTTCCTAGGGGACGTGCGTTCACTTTGGAATTGAGGCAGGCTTTTATTTTTTTCGCTCAAACAGATTGAGAGGAGATCAACACAATGACGAAAACGAAAAAATTAGTACTCATCGGTAACGGCATGGCAGGAGTTCGGGCAATCGAGCATCTACTTAAGCTTTCACCCGAAAGCTATGACATTACGATTTTCGGTGCCGAACCTCATCCGAACTACAACCGGATCATGCTTTCCTCCGTCCTCGCAGGCGGCGCGGATATGCAAGAAATCATCATCAACGACTGGGATTGGTATAAAGAAAATAACATTACATTGCACACGGGCCATAAGGTAACAAAAATTGATACGGAGCTTAAAAAAGTCACCTCCCATCTCGGCCTTGAGGTCGAATACGATGCAATCATTATTGCAACCGGTTCCAATCCGTTCATGCTTCCTCTTCCCGGCTCGGACAAAGAAGGCGTTATTGCATTCCGTGACATCCATGATTGCGAGGTTATGATCGACGCCTCCCAAAAATATAAAAAAGCAGTCGTAATCGGCGGCGGTTTGCTCGGTTTGGAAGCAGCCAGAGGACTTCTTCACCTCGGCATGGAAGTAAACGTCGTTCATATTTTTGGCAATCTGATGGAACGCCAGTTGGACGAAGCGGCGGCAAAAATGCTGCAGCGCGAACTGGAAGCGCAAGGCATGCAGTTTCTATTGCAAAAAAGTACAACTGCCATTAAAGGCAAACGCCGCGCAACCGGCTTAACTTTTGCTGACGGCACTGAGGTTGACGGAGATTTGGTCGTTATGGCTGTCGGTATTAAGCCGAACATTGAGCTTGCCAAAGCAAGCGGCATCGAAGTAAACCGCGGTATTATCGTAGACGACTTTATGCAAACGAGCATTCCCGGCATTTATGCCGTCGGCGAATGCGCCGAGCACCGCGGCATCGCTTATGGCCTTGTTGCTCCGCTTTATGAGCAGGGCGCCGTACTGGCCAAGCATCTCGCCGGCGTCGAAACCGCAGGCTATGCCGGATCCGTCACTTCCACCAAGCTTAAAGTGTCCGGCGTTGACGTGTTCTCGGCAGGACGCTTCGATGAGGCGCCAGGCACTCAATCACTCAAGATCCAAGACGATATGGCAGGCACGTACAAGAAGATCGTCGTCCAAGACGGCAAGCTGGTCGGCGCGGTACTATTCGGCGACACTTCCGACGGCGCTGAATTATTCGCTACCATTAAGAGCGGCGAATCGATAGCAGGACGCGAGAAGGAAATATTGCTCGGCATTTCATCCGATATGCTCGGCCAATCCTCCGGCAGCGGCAGACTTGAGGCAATGGCGGATGATGAAATCATTTGCGGCTGTAACGGCGTCTCCAAAGGAACAATTGCCGATGCCATCACGAACAAGGGCTGTAATACGGTTAGCGCGATTAAATCCTGCACGAAAGCTTCCGCTTCCTGCGGTGGCTGTAAGCCGCAAGTCGAAGGATTGCTTCAACTTTACGCCGGCGATTCATTGGGCGAGCCGGTTAAGGAAGGCATTTGCGGATGCACGACGCTCAACAGAGACGAGATCGTTGCAGAAATAACACGGATGAATCTCAATTCCACAAAAGAGGTTATGAATGTGCTCGGCTGGCACAATCCCGAGGGCTGCTCGAAATGCCGTCCAGCGCTTAACTACTACCTCGGCATGATCAATCCGGAGGAATATGTTGACGAGAATGAATCCCGGATTACCAATGAGCGCTACCATGCAAATATTCAGAAGGATGGCACGTACTCCGTTGTACCGCGTATTTACGGCGGCGTAA
Source organism: Candidatus Udaeobacter sp. (assembly GCA_035491515.1). GTDB lineage: Bacteria > Bacillota > Bacilli > Paenibacillales > Paenibacillaceae > Pristimantibacillus. The sequence continues at coordinate 15,707 of DATJKM010000013.1, forward strand.
CCTCCCCTGCTGATTTGAAGAAAATTGCGGAAGTCGCTGAGAAATTCGACGTTCCGATGGTTAAATTTACAGGCGGACAACGCCTCGACTTGCTTGGCGTTAAGAAAGAGGATCTCCCGAAAATTTGGGAAGAGCTTGATATGCCATCCGGTCATGCCTACGGCAAAACGCTTAGAACAGTTAAAACTTGTGTCGGCTCCACCTTCTGCCGTTTCGGTACGCAGGATTCGATCAGCATGGGTATCCAATTGGAGAAAGCATTCGAGCGTCTCAATACGCCAGCCAAGGTCAAGCTTGCCGTTTCCGGTTGTCCGCGAAATTGCGCTGAAGCTACGATTAAGGACTTTGGCGTAGTCGCTATAGACGGCGGATGGGAGCTTCATATCGGCGGCAACGGCGGCGTAAAAGTACGTGCGACAGACCTCCTCTGCATCGTCAAAACCGAAGATGAGGTTATGGAATGGTCCTCCGCATTCTTACAGCTTTACCGCGAAAATGCACAATGGAATGAGCGTACGGCTCAATGGATTGAGCGCGTCGGACTCGATCATGTTAAGAAGGCGCTGGAAAGTCGTGAAGAACGTCTTGCCCTTAAATCCCGTATCGAGAAAACGCTCAGCTTGACGACCGATCCATGGAAGCAAATTGTTGAAACAGACGAACTGCGTAAAAATTTCGTGGAATTGTCCAGCCCTCAACCGGTACAACAACTATAAAATTTATGCTTACGAAGTAAGTTTTGCTTCACAAAACGTTCAAGGAGGAATACACCCATGACAACTACAAAGCTGTTTGTAGCTAACTTATCGGATATAGATGTAAAAGGATCGCGCCGAATTACAATTAAGGATATCGAAGTCGCCGTATTCCGCTTGTCGGACGACAGCGTGCTTGCCGTAGAAAATAGATGCCCGCATAAAAACGGTCTGCTTTCCGAAGGGATGGTGTGCGGTACAGACGTACACTGTCCGCTTCATGATTGGAAAATCGATTTGCGCAGCGGTAAAGTACACGAACCTGACGAAGGCTGCATCAACACCTTCGAAACCGAAGTTGACCGCGAGAGCGGAGCCATTTACGTAACCGTTTAAAGCTCATACACGGAGCAACTAACAATAGGCGGACATGCACGCCAGAAGGAGCAGCAGCCTATGAGAAAATCAATGACAGGCAAGGTCTATATTGTCGGAGCAGGTCCAGGCGACCCAGAGCTTATTACCGTTAAAGCGATGCGACTTATTCAGCAGGCAGACGTTATCTTGTACGATCGGCTCATAAGCAAGGAATTGCTTGGTTACGCCAGCACCCATACGGAACTGGTCTACTGCGGCAAAGCTCCTGGTTCGCATGCCATGCCGCAGCAGCTTATTAATCAAGCGCTTGTGAAATACGCTCAAGAAGGCAAAACGGTCGTCCGTCTTAAGGGCGGCGATCCGTTCGTCTTCGGAAGAGGCGCTGAAGAAGCGTTGGAGCTGGCTTCATGGGGAATTCCATATGAGATTGTGCCCGGCATAACTTCAGCAATCGGCGCTGCCGCTTCTGCAGGCATTCCCGTCACACATCGCGAATATGCCGCTTCCTTCGCTTGCGTAACCGGCAGTCGTTGTCATGGCGACAAGACGCCAATTCGCTGGGATTTGCTTGCTCACAGCGTTGACACATTAGCCATTTACATGGGCGTAAGCGAGCTGCCCGCAATCCGGGAAGAACTGCTAAAACATGGCAAGGCCGCTTCAACTCCGGTAGCGTTAATCGAGCGGGGTACGACTACGCGACAGCGTACAATCGTTGGAACGCTCTCGGATATCCATACGCTTGCCGTCACGATGAAGCTTGCCAATCCGGCACTCATTATTGTTGGAGAAGTCGTCCGCGTACGTGAGCGTCTAATGCTCGCCGAACAACAAGCCGTGACGTTAATTGGATAAGCTCTCGGGTAACAGCACTTATTTCCTAATCGTTGAAGCGGCAGCGTCCTTCGCTGCCGCCAACGATTTAATACCAACACCGCACGGAACCCCTCATTAAGCTTTAAGCCCAGTGTCACTTCACCCAATTAACCCCAATTCCAGCACAATTGTAATCTGCCATCGCAAATGCATGGAGATAGCTTTCCCCTTTTGCCTTAAATCATTTCATCGCTATAAGCAAACACCCTCTTCCATGAAAATCCAATTAGTATTAAGCAGCGTCATCCATCCATTTAACGTATAATAGAGGTTTCAATTCGTTTAGGAAAAGGATGCGACTTCACTGAAGAGTAAAGAGCAAGCACCGTTATTTATTTATACCTATGGTTATCGTTTAGAGGAGTCAGAATTATGCCATTTAGAAATGCGCTCGTTTTTTGGCGAGCATACGGAGTCCGGACTTTTGATGAGCGGGATAGCCGTTCATCCTGACCGCAGCCCGTTTATGAGAGAACGGCTCGAGGTGCTGTATCAGGGCGAGCGTCTAGAGGATATTTGGGAGCAAGTGAAGCAAATCGAATTAGCCGATGCGACTTTCAAGGTGATTTTCGTCAAAATGAATGACCTGGCGCCGGAGGATAAAATCGATTTCGACGACCAGCGCGTCATTGAACGCGAAATTGGCATGTATATTGAAGGGGAAGCCGATGTACGAAATCCTGATCACTTGTTCGGCATTTTAACCTGGGGAGGACGTTGGTATTTCGGTCATTATATCAAAAGCAATGCCGTCTGGCTTACACATATGCACAAACCTCGCAGCTATTCAATCGCATTAAGCACCCGTGTAGCGCGAGCAGCAGCAAATATTGCCGTTCCTAGGTCGGACGGAGTAACGGCGATCGACCCCTGCTGCGGCATTGGAACGGTGCTCGTTGAAGCGTTATCTATGGGAATCGACATCACCGGCCGGGACATCAATCCTTTCGTCATTCGCGGAGCGCTTGAAAATTTGGCGCATTTCGAGCTTAAGACGAATGTCGCATGCGGCGATATTGCCGATATCTCAGAGCACTACGATGCTGCGATTTTAGATATGCCTTATAATCACTACTCACGCACAACGCCGGCGGATCAGCTGTCATTGCTGCAGCATGCCCGCCGAATCGCGAGCAAAGCCGTTATCATCACAGCTGATCCAATCGACGGACTAATAGTAAGCGCAGGCTTCACCATTTCCGATCGCTGCACCACCAGAAAAGGCAGCTTTATCAGACAAATAATCGTTTGCTCCTAACCTGGATGTTCAATAACTTTAATGTTCAATTACTTGAATCCATTATACGCAAGCCAGGATGCGCATGCAGCCGTCCATTCTCTCGTATGCTCCTCATCCTCGGCCAAGCCAAGCCCATGACGGCCATTCGCGTAGACGTGCAGATCAAAGAGTACTTTGTTCTTGCTGAGCGCAGCCGCGAACATCAGGCTGTTCTCAACGGGTACGGCTGCATCATCCGACGTATGCCATATAAAAGTCGGCGGCGTATCCTCGGTTACATTCGCTTCGCTGCTTAGCTGCTCTGCTTTATCAGGCTCCGCATCCTTGCCTAACAAGTTCTCTTTTGAGCCGGCATGCGTGAACGGTTCTTTAAGCGTAATGACGGGATAACATAATACGAGCAGATCCGGACGGCAGGATTCCCGTTCAATGACATCCTCGGCATCCTCATTACCTTTTTCGTAGCTCGTTCCCGCGTTCGACGCTAAATGCCCGCCGGCAGAAAAGCCAAGCAAGCCTAGCTTATTTGGATCAATGCGAAAGCGTTCCGCCTTACATCTAACGGTCCGAATGGCACGCTGCACGTCCAGCAGCGCGCATGGGTATGTATAAGGCGCCACACGGTAACGAAGTACGAATGCAGAAATACCCAGACCATTCAGCCACCGGGCTATCGGCTCGCCTTCATGATAGGCTCTGGTGCTGTAGGCTCCGCCCGGACATATAATAACCGCGGGACGATCGTCGCCTTCCACAAGATAAGGGGTAATGGCCGGACAGTCCTCATCCGCATTCCCCACCGCATAAGGCGCTCCATGCATCCACAATAATTGCTCCGTCACTCCTGAATTCCCCCTTATATTACTGATTTTCATCTGTCATCTTTAACCATTATATAGCTAACGAAACGAGCCCGCTATCCGAAATCTATTAATTAAATGACGGAAAGAACGATCTTCTCCAGCCGTATGCTTTTATATAAAAAAGGTTTAAGCCTTAGAGCGCTTAAACCTGGTTTCATTCGTTTGTTCACTGCTGCTTCACTTATTGCGGCATGCGGTTATCGCTCCAATGAAGCCAAACACAGCTCCGAGCAGCGAGCCCGCTGCAACCTCGCGCGGTAAATGGCCTAAGCTTTCCTTAAGCCGTTCGCGCCGGCGTTTATGAAAAATGCCTGGATGATCGCCAGCCAACCTCTCGACATCCTCATCCAAATCATTCACCTGTACCGCAATTTCACCCGCATGCCTGCGAATATTCATGGCATCATACATAACAATGATGCCTAGCATGGCAGATATCGCAAACTCCGGCGTCTTTACACCGTATTTGGTGGCCGTATAAACAGACAGCGCCGTTACTCCGCTCGAATGAGCGCTTGGCATGCCGCCTGATCCGGCCACTTTACGGACGTCCCACTTTCCCGTTTTCGCATAATACAATGGCATCTTAAGCAGCTGCGCTGCTCCAACAGCCGTAAGAGCCGTCACGAGTCCTCTGTTTGCCACAGCAGTTCAACCTCCAGTCATCACTCTTTTCTCATTTTGCCCTGCGGTCAGCAAATTCATGTGGATACCCCGCTGGAGAAAAAATATAAACTGCAGTTAAGGATACTGATTTGACTTACTTGGAGGCGCGTTTGGCGTACTGATCGTTTTCAGCGTTATGAAGGGCATTACTGCGCTAGGACCGGCTTATTCCATCGCAATTCTGCTTATTGCGCAGCTGATCGTCGCCTTCATAATCGACAGTCTCGGATTGTTCGGCGTCGATAAATTGCCCTTATCGGCCAACAAGCTGATTGGTATCGGCATCATGGTCACCGGCGTTGCCATATTTAAGCTGAGATAGAGCCTGCCTATCGGATTGCGTTTATTTCATATAAATAAACCGCTCGCCAGGGGCGAACATATGGAATTTCTGTGCCGGGTAATAGCGCTGTATGTAGTCGACAAAATAAGCCGGGTTCTCATCGTTATGCGGAAATAGACCGTAATGCATTGGAATTAACAGATCGGTATTCATTTGCACCGCTATTTCGACCGCTTCGCGATAGTTACAGTTGCCGACGATGCCCTGCTCGTTGCGAACGAAATCCCGTCCGTTAATAGGCAGCATAGCAATATCGACCTGCCTGCTTTGCAGCCAAGTGACCAGCTCCGGAAATCCTACCGTATCACCGGCATGATAGAGATGAATGCCTTTGAAATTAGCCACGTACCCCAAAAACTTATGTTCGCCCGCTTCATCCTGTTCAAATTGCTCATGCTTGGCGGCAAAGGCCTCAAGCCTTAAGCCGTTTTCCAACTCGAGCGTTTGTCCGTGGGAGATGCCAATGAGCTGTTCATCGCGGAAGCCCCATTCCTTCATTAAAGGCAAATGAGCTTTCGGTACGACAAAGCGCGTTTTGGCAGATTGTCCGATAGCCTGCAGCGTCAGCTTGTCCATATGGTCCTCATGATGATGCGAGCATATGACATAGTCAACATCCAAACAATCCGACGGCGCAAGAGGCGGTTCGAACGCCCGTGACCATGGCGGGCCGCACAGCTCATAAACCCAGTTCGTCAAGTAAGGATCGAACAGCACCGTTATCTTTTTCCATTTGACGAGAAATCCCTCTTGCCCGAGTGCCCAAAGCGCAAGTGTCTGCTCCGGCAGCTCCGTCCCGGCAATTTGCTTCACTAAAGCTGTCCCGCTGTTGTATACGTTCACGAGTCCGATCACCCTTTTTGCTCGATATTTTGAATGCGCAAATCCTTCGTAAACCACTGTCTATAGCTTAATAGGCTTAAAATAATGCTCGTAACGGCTGCTGAGCTCGCGAATGCAAACACAATTAAAATTTGATACCGCACCGCTTCAATCGGATTGGCTCCGGCAATAATCATCCCCGTCATCATCCCCGGAAGCTGAACGAGCCCCACCGTCTTCATGCCGTCAATCGTCGGAATCATGCTCGCTTTAACCGACCGCTTCATGACGTCTTGAATCGCTTGTCTAGCCGTCGCCCCGAGCGAAAGCAGCGTCTCGATCTCGCCTCGCGATGCTCCAACCTCTCTTCTCATTTGATTCAGAAGCAAGCCCGATACGACCATCGCGTTACCGATCGTCATGCCGCTTATCGGGATAATATACTGGGGCGTAGCTTCAATAATACGAAAACCGAGCAGCAGCCCCATCATAAGCAGCTCCGTTGATGTAATGGCCACCGCGATTTTCCACAGGATGCCGCGGAGCCCTTCGCCTCTTTTGCCCGCATTATAGGATGCGACCGTAATCATCAGCACAAGAATCAGCGAAATAAACAGCGGATTACTCGTGTTGAAAATAAACTGCAGCACATAGCCGACGAGCAGCAGCTGCAGCGCAGAGCGCACCGTTCCTATCGCAATATCCCGCTCCAGCCCTAGCTTTTGCCAGACGGATACGAGCATCGTAATCATCACGAATAAAAGCGTAAAGCTAAGCGCTAAGATGCTCATGTCTGCTCCTTTGGCACGGGCGCTTGAATGTAGCTTCTAGCAAGCTCGGTTTCCGGCCGTTCAAAAAAAGAAGCGGTTGCGCTGTTTTCCAGCAATGTCCCCTCGCCCATAAACCATACCGTCCTGCTCATTTGCCGCGCCTGTACGATATCATGCGTGACCCAAATCATCGTCGTACCTTCTTGATGATGCCACTCCTTAAGCACTTGTTCAACCATTTCCTTGCTGCCCCGGTCGAGTGAGGCCGTAATCTCATCGAGCAGAAGCACCTCGGGATGAAGCAGCAAAGAACGCAGCAGCGATACCCGCTGCTTTTCCCCTCCCGATAACTGATCTGCGTTTTTGCCCATGTCCAAATGATCCAGCCCCAGTCGCGGCAGCAAATGCTGTACGAGCTTAACGTCGTACGGAATCCGGTGCAGCTGGCTGACCGTCTTCAAATTTTGTTCAATGCTGCCGTGCAGCATGACCGACTGCTGCGCGACATAGCACACCTTCATTCGCCATGCCCTTGGATCTGTCTCTCTCTGTGAAACGTTATGTAAGCGGACATCTCCCTCATCTATGTTTTCCAAAGCGGCAAGCATACGGAGCAGCGTGCTCTTCCCTTGACCGGAGACGCCGAGCAAGGCAATGATGGCCGGCTCTGCTACTTCGGCCGATACATTCGCGAACAGAGGTCTGCTTTCTAAGTCATTGCGGTTTTTTTGCAAGTTATGCAGCTGTAAAATAGGTTTCAAGGAATGGCCCTCCCTTCTGCTTTCCTTACATTATAGCTTTAATGCTGCTGAACGAAACAGGAATTCTCCTCTCGTTGATTTCCTGTTACCGACACCGGTCGGCATACTTAGCCTATTCGAGGCCATTCGTTATGCAGTCTATTCGTGCTGCATACCAAAGCTTTCTACAACCACTTCCCTCACCAATTGGACATCTAGGCACCATTCCGTCGAAATCTGTTCCAAAATCGAGCACCCCGATGTTTTCTGCTTCGAGGCTTCCGAAAGGAACGTTTGGAGGGAGGCGGTTAGGCTTTTGATTTTCCGTCATTTCACAAGAATGTGCAATGGATCAAAACAGAAATAGGACGCAGCGGTTACAATCCCCCGCTTTGTCCTACTGTCTTAATTCTTTTAAGCAAGCGGCTTCAGAAGTGACCTTGCTTACTGTTGAGACAGTGCTCGCATCACTAAAAATGAGCCACTATCCAAAGGTAATACACGATAAACCCTAATGCTGCGCCATCAGCAGCTGCTGGTACACCTTGCCGCCGGCAAGCAGCTCTTCATGCGTGCCGGT
>DATJKM010000014.1:0-9451 GCA_035491515.1 Candidatus Udaeobacter sp.
CGACTGTTAATCGAGTTGTCACAGGTTCGAGTCCTGTTCGGGGAGCCAGATTTGGAGAGATACCCAAGTGGCTCAAGGGGACCCTCTGCTAAGGGGTTAGACTGCGTAAGTGGTGCGAGGGTTCGAATCCCTCTCTCTCCGTTCTCTTTTTTTCAAGGCCCGTTGGTCAAGTGGTTAAGACACCTCCCTTTCACGGAGGTAACAGGGGTTCGAGTCCCCTACGGGTCACCATATTATTTTTAACGACGCGGGGTGGAGCAGCCCGGTAGCTCGTCGGGCTCATAACCCGAAGGCCGCAGGTTCAAATCCTGCCCCCGCAACCAAATCGCCTTCTTAAAGGGTGGATATCATCTACATGCCGTTGTAGCTCAACTGGTAGAGCAACTGACTTGTAATCAGTAGGTTGGGGGTTCAAGTCCTCTCGACGGCACCATCTTTTCTCGGGACGTAGCTCAGCTTGGTAGAGCACCTGGTTTGGGACCAGGGGGTCGCATGTTCAAATCGTGTCGTCCCGACCATTAAATCAATGAATGACACATAAAACCGCTATCTTCAAAGTCTGATGGACTTATGAGGGCAGCGGTTTTTTTATGCTGCAATGGGGGAATATAATTGCAAGTTATCGGTTCATCGCCATAAACATCAATCGAACAAGGAGGGCTTTGCAGTTGAAGCTGAATTTGAGGATAGCCGCACTGTTTGCAGTAATAATATGGAGCTTATTAACTCCTGCTTCTGCTTTTGGACAGCCCGGTGCGTATCATTTTGGTTTTAAGAAAAGCGTGAACGGCCGTTTGCCTTCTATAGACGAGGAAGGCTTTAAAAATATCGTTACGAAGCACGGAGCGCTGTTTCTCGGGGATACGAGTCAGAAAGAGCTTTATTTAACGTTCGACAACGGCTATGAGAACGGCTTTACGCCGCGAATTCTCGATGTGTTAAAAGAGAAAAAAGTGCCTGCCGCATTTTTTGTAACGGGACATTATGTGAAGGATCAGCCGGAGCTGCTAAAACGAATGGTAACGGAAGGCCATATCGTGGGCAATCATTCTTGGAGTCACCCGGATATGTCCCAGCTTTCGGAGGGGAGCATCCGGACGGAGCTCGACAAGGTGAAGGAGCAGGTTGAGGCCATTACAGGCCAGAAGGAAATGAAATACTTGCGCCCGCCGAGAGGCATTTTTAACGAACGAGTGCTCGCTGCGAGCAAACAATTTGGCTATATAAATGTGTTTTGGTCGGTTGCTTATAAGGACTGGGACGTAAATGCGCAAAGGGGCTCCCAATATGCATATAGCGAGGTAATTAAGCAGCTGCATCCTGGCGCGATCATTTTGCTGCATTCCGTGTCTAAGGACAATACAGAGGCTCTTGGCAGAATCATTGACGAAGCACGCCGGCAAGGCTATGAATTTAAAAGTCTGGATCAGCTGAGCGTAACGGATCATAATTCTTAACGCTCTAACCAACCTTACCCCTGAACGAGGGTTAAGGTTTTTTTGTTGTTTTGGACATCTTGTTCCTCTAAAGCATCGTTCCAAGGGCAAGACTATGTGTATAATAACGATTGAATGCAAGACACTGAAATCGTCATAAATGAGCTGTAAACAAGGAGTTTTGGATATGAAAAATATGACATTGCTGCGTGAACCGAATCAGCGGAAATTATTGTTTAGTGCCGGTCTTAGCTGGCTTTTCGATGCCATGGAGGTCGGGATGATTTCTTTCATTGTAACCGCCTTAGCGGCGGAATGGCGATTGGGCGCCCAGCAGATCGGACTGCTGATGGCTATAAATGCGATAGGCATGGCTGCCGGAGCGGCAGTTTCTGGTTTGCTCGCAGACCGGTACGGACGGCGGGCGATATTGATCTGGACGCTCCTTATTTTCTCTATAGCCAGCGGCTTGTCCGCTTTCGCGACTGGCTTTATCGTCCTAAGCGCACTGCGTTTCATTGCGGGGTTCGGTCTCGGCGGGGAGTTGCCTGTCGCTTCAACGCTTGTTTCGGAGTCGGTACCAGTTAAGGAGAGGGGGCGTGCCGTCGTGCTGCTTGAAAGCTTTTGGGCAGGCGGCTGGATCGTTGCTGCTTTAATCGCCTACTTCATTATTCCTAAATTTGGATGGAGGACAGCTTTTCTTATCGGGGTATTACCTGCCGTTTATGCTTTATATTTGAGACGCTCCATTCAGGATGCGCCTAGTTTCAAAGAGCAGCAAAATCGGAAGCTGACGTTTGGTCAGAGGATAACGTCCCTTTGGTCATCAAAGCACCGAAAAGCAACGATCATGCTGTGGATTTTGTGGTTCACGGTCGTATTTTCTTATTATGGAATGTTCCTATGGCTGCCTTCCATCATGGTGCTAAAAGGCTTTGATCTGGTGAAAAGCTTTCAGTATGTCCTAATCATGTCGCTTGCGCAGCTGCCTGGCTATTTTGCCGCGGCATACTTTATTGAAAAATACGGGCGTAAGTTCGTGCTCGTTACTTTTCTTCTAATGACTGCAGGAAGCGCTCTCTGGTTCGGCAATGCCGAAACGGAGGCGATGCTGATTTTGTCAGGTATTTGTCTCTCTTTCTTTAACCTTGGCGCATGGGGAGGAATGTACGCTTACACGCCGGAGCTGTATCCAGTTGCGGTACGCGGGACGGGCGTTGGCTTTGCCGCTTCGTTTGGACGTATCGGCGGAATAATCGGTCCTTACCTTGTGGGCATGCTGGTTGCGCAAAAGATTGCGGTCATTTCTGTTTTTATGGTATTTTTTGTTACGATCGTCATCGGAGCTTTAGCCGTGCTGTTCTTCGGAACAGAAACAAAAGGAACGAACCCGGATAAAGACGCAGACCAGAAGCATAGCTCCATGTGATTTTGGTCATCATAATAGCTGAGTTCATAGAGAATAGGAGGGATTACAATGGCCAAACCGGATAATCGTGCAGATAACGAGGAGCGCCTGCAATCACATATCGACCACACGGTAGCAAATTTGCAGGAAGCAGAAGATTATCTCGATGAGCATGCAAGTGAAATTTCTGCTGACGAGAAGCAATCGATCGAAGCTAAAAATGAACGACGCAAAGTGAGTATTGAGGGATTCGCAGAAGAAAAAAAAGACGAAGCGCAGCAATGACTGCTCAGTTCAACTGCGTTCCGTAAAAACATTTTCTACCAAGCTCAGTTAAAGTGTAATTAGAATGGTCCCGCCGAGCACGTTGCTGTGCAAGGCGGGTTTCTTTCGTTAAGCGCCGCTTACTTGTTTAGAGAAGAACGTTTTAAGCGCTTTATAGACCTCGCCTTTCTCCTTAATGACCGAGTACATAAATTTTTTATGGTTGATATGCTTATACGCCGACATCAGTGTGCTGCTCCGATTGTATTGGTTGACCTCGCCGTAGCCGAACATATTGCTTCTCTCCATGAGCTGGCCAATCAGCTTTACGCAGCGCTCGTTATCCGAGGTGAGGTTATCGCCATCCGAGAAGTGGAACGGGTAAATGTTCCAGTTGGAAGTCGGATAACGGCTGTCAATGACCTCGATCGCCTTCTGATAAGCTGAGGAGCAGATGGTGCCACCGCTTTCACCGCGGTTAAAAAATTCCTCCTCCGTGACCTCCTTGGCCTCGGTATGATGTGCGATAAACACAATCTCCACATGCTCATACTTCCGGCGCAGGAAACGGGTCATCCAAAAGAAGAAGCTGCGGGCACAATATTTTTCGAACGACCCCATGCTTCCCGACGTATCCATTAGCGCAAGGATGACGGCGTTGGATTGGGGCTTTACGATTTCGTTCCAGGTTTTATAACGAAGATCGTCGGGCGAGATGCCTCCGATACCGGATTTACCCGCGTTGGCGTTACGGCGCAGGTTTTCAATTAACGTTCGCTTCTTATCGATATTGGACATAATGCCTTTTTTGCGAATATCGTGAAAAACAATTTCCGTCGTTTGTAATTGATCCTTTTGCTTTTGCTCCAGATTAGGGAGTTCCAGCTCCTCGAACAGCATATCCTCCAATTGATCGATGCTGATCTCGGTATCGACGACGTCCTCACCCGGCTGGTCGCCGGCATCTTGGCCTTTTCCCGGCCCCTTGGTGGCTTGCGGGTCGACGCCGAGCACATCACCAACCTGTGAATCTCCATCGCCTTGTCCGACGTGCTGCTTCTTGTTGTAGTTGTATATAAAATGAGATTCGTCGAGACTTTTAATGGGAACCTTGATCGTGCGCCTCCCATCGGACAAAACGATGCTTTCGTCGGAAACCAGATCGGGAAGGTTTTGCTTAATTGCTTCTTGTACCTTCTCCTGATGTCGCGCTTGATCCTCATAGCCTTTGCGGTGGAGCGACCAATCCTCCCTTGACACAACAAACAGCGGCTCTGACTCCATTTCCCTCACCTCATTCCAATAAGTTAACGTTTCAGCATGCAAGAAACTTGAGCAACCTTCGTTTATTTCTTGTCTGTTACTCAATATATTCAAGAGAGGGGCGGTTATGTGAAGGAAAATTAGTCCTTTTCTATTAATCTACCTGATGGCTTGTACAGCTCTATTTGACATTATGTTAAATAAACGGCTCGTTTTTTAACCATTGTGTATAATGTAATTATTATCTTGTGTTATATAATATTACATATAAAGGAGCCGATCTATCTCGTACCTGACATAAAAAATAGCATAAACAATGAGGAGGGATTACATGCATCTGTCCGAAGCTGCTAAAGAGGCAGAAATCATTGTCGATCAAGTATCTATGCGTTTTGGCAAAAAAGGTCATGAGGTTACGGCGCTTCATCAAGTCAGCTTTCAAATCTATCGGAATGAGTTTATTTCGCTCCTCGGCCCCTCCGGCTGCGGAAAGTCCACGCTGCTTCGGTTAATGGCCGATCTGCTTGAGCCAACCGAAGGCCAAATCACGATTCAAAATGAGCATCCTCGCGAAGTTCGTCTCCGCCGAAAGTTCGGTATCGTATTTCAAAATCCCACCCTGTTCGAATGGAGAACAGTTAAAGAAAATATTGAGCTTCCGCTCGAGGTGCTAGGGCAAAAAAAGTCCCAGTATCACGAGCTGACTGAGCAGCTTATCGAAATGGTAGGGCTGTCCTCCTTCAAAAAATATTATCCTTGGCAGCTAAGCGGCGGTATGCAGCAGCGTGTTGCCATTGCCCGCGCGCTTTCCTTAGACCCGCCTATTTTATTTATGGATGAACCCTTCTCCGCTCTTGATGAATTTACGAAGGAGAAGCTGCAGCTGGAGCTGCTGGACATTAAGCGTAAAACGAATAAAACGATCGTATTCGTCACGCACAGCATTCCCGAGGCCGTATTTTTGTCGGATCGCATCATCGTGCTTTCGGCACATCCTGGAAGAGTCCATTCCATTGTGGATATTACAAGGGAGGAGGGCGATGCTGTACATATTCGTGAAACGGAGCGCTTCCACGAAATGACGAGGAAGGTCAGGAATTGCTTTTACGAGGAGAGTGGCTTCCTTGATGAGCAAAAGGTTTAGGCGCTATGGCCAAGGCGGCGCAATTGCGTTATGGGCGGCAGGTGTAATCTTGTTGTGGGAGGCTTCGGCATGGTTCATCGCTAACGTTGCGCAGACGATCAATCCGGCCTCTAAGCTGCCGTACTTGCACCTGGTAGCCGGCACATTGATCGACCATTTTCCGGTTTTGCTTGCGCAGGGGACAATTACGTTCGGCAATTCCATTACCGGTTTTGTCATCGGTTCTATGATCGGCTTCCTGCTGGCCATAGTAATGAGCCTATCGCGAACGGTAGAAAACATGCTTTCACCCTATATGGTTGCCTCGCAAATGATTCCGATTATTGGCCTTGCGCCAATCATTTACGGCATTATTCATGATGCCGCAGTGTCCCGTATACTCATGGCAGGCTATGTCACTTTTTTTCCTGTTACGATAAATGCGCTGCGGGGTTTACATAGTGTAAAGTCCGAGCAGCTTGAGCTAATGCGATCTTATGCTGCTTCCACGTGGACCTTGTATGTGAGGCTGAAGCTGAAAGCGGCGCTGCCGGGCCTCTTTGCGGGACTTAAGCTTTCCGCTCCGCTTGCGATCACGGCTTCCATTATCGTAGAGCTTATGGGAGCTCCGGACGGTATCGGTGTGCTCATGGTTAGCTCTCTGTATTACGGTTCGTCGCAGGTGTATATGTTCTGGTCAACCGTTCTGATCAGTATGGCAATCGGCTTATGCTTGTATCTAATCATCTGCTCGCTGGAGAGATGGATTACGCCTTGGCAGCCCGAGTTTCGTGCGAAGGAGAGTGAGGAGGAATGAAGGAAATGACTGCAGCCCGCTCAGTCGACAGCGTCCCCTCCAAGCCTTCGAAACTCAAAATAAACACAGGCCGCATGGGCAAACGTCCAGCTTTTCTGCTTCCGCTTGGATTTGGAGTGCTGTTTCTCGTCATTTGGCAGCTTGAAGGCTTTCATAAGCTATTCGCTTTGGAACAATATCAGCTGCCGATTCCTTCATCGATTGCGGCTTCCATTCGGGACAATATCGATGTTCTGTGGAGCTATTCGCTGTATACGGGAAGCGAAATGATTGGCGGCTGTCTAATCGGATCGCTGCTCGGCCTGCTTGCGGCAGTAGCCGCCTTATGGTTCCCCCGGATGGGCAGAGGCGGCATCACGATGATGGCATCCTTAAATGCGGTGCCCATCGTTGCGCTGGCGCCTGTAATGAACAATTGGTTCGGCGATGGAGTCGCCTCCAAGATGGCCATCGTATCTGTCATGACAATGGCAACGATGGCGGTTACTGCCTTCAAAGGGCTGCGTTCTATCGATCCGATGTCGATTGAGCTCATGCATTCGTATGCGGCGGGAAAGCTTCAGGTGTTCATGAAGCTCCGTTTACGGACCGCGCTTCCGCATCTTTTTACCGCACTCAAAATCAATATGTCAACGAGCATTATCGGAGCGATCGTGGGGGAGTTTTTTATTTCGTCCCGCGGCCTCGGGTACCTGCTCTCCGACCAAATCAAGCTGGCAAACATGCCGCTGGCTTGGTCCTGCATCGTTATTGCGGCTGTGCTCGGCATTCTGTTGTATTACCTCGTCCAGCTCGCGGAACGGCTGGTTATTCCGTGGCATGTCGCGATGCGTAAGCGGTAGACAGCTGTAGAGGCCAATAAGACAATTTGTTCGGCTGCATCAGGGGCTGACAGAAGCTCTTAGACAGAGAATCGATAATGGAGAGGAATGGTCTGCATGACAAAGAAAAGCCGTATGCTGCAATCCGCTTTAACGATGATGCTAATGCTGACGCTGCTCGTTGTATCTGCTTGCGGCAACGCGAATGAGCCTGCAGCTTCCACGGATGATCCGGCGGTGACCGGCAAGCCGGCTGCTGAACCTCTCAAGAAGGTAAAGATTCAACTGAAGTGGGTGCCGCAGGCGCAGTTTGCCGGCATATTCGTCGCGAAGGAAAAAGGCTTCTACGAGGAAGAAGGCCTGGATGTCGAAATCATCCCGGGCGGACCGGATGTCGTGATCGAGCAGCAGGTCGTAAACGGGGCTGCAGATATTGGGGTAACCAGCTTCGACAGCCTGCTTGTGAACCGTGACAACGGGCTGCCGCTTGTCTCGATCGCGCAAATCCTGCAGAAGAGCTCTTATCGTTTCGTGGCGAGCAAGGAGTCCGGCATTGATGAGCCAGCGAAGATGAAGGGCAAGAAGGTCGGCATGTGGACGGGCAGCCAGCAATTCCAAGTGCTTGCGTTCATGGAGAAAAACGGGCTTGATCCGAAGAAGGACGTTGAGCTGGTGAAGCAGGGCTTTACGATGGACCAGTTTTTTAACAAGCAGCTGGACGTCGCCGTCTCTACGATTTACAACGAATACCATGTCGTGCTAGAGAGCGGCGTAAAGGAAGAGGACTTGTACGTTTATGACTTTGAAGATGCCGGCGTCGGAATGCTGGAGGATACGCTGGTCGTGAAGGAAGAGTGGCTGAAGAACAATCGCGACCTTGCCGTCAAAGCGATTAAAGCGACGATGAAGGGCTGGAACTATGCGATTGCGAATCAAGCGGAAGCGGTTGATATCGTGATGAACGCCGTAACGGAGGGAAGCACGACGAAGGAGCATCAGACGACGATGCTGATGGAAATGGCAAAGCTTGTTAAGCCGGAAGGCTTTACGGAGGCGCAGGTAGGGTCGTTTGTGGATGAAGCGGTGCAGCGGACAGTCAGTATAGCGCTCAAATATGAGCTCATTAGGAAGGCTCCCGACCTCGCAGCCGCAATCGACAAAACAATTTTGGAAGATGCGGCGAAGTAGCCGCATAAGCTAGTCTGTAAGGATCGCGGATGGTCTCATCCGCGGTCCATTCTACTATAGAAGCGGCAGCCGCGAAGGAGTGAATGCAGTCTATGGGCGGAAAAGAGACAGCAATGGATACGGAAGCGAAGGAAGCGCTGCTAGAGAAGGACCGCAAATATTTGTGGCATCATATTTCTCCCCATAACGAAAATCCGATGGTTATCGTATCTGGGGAAGGCAGCTGGATTACCGATATTGACGGCAACCGCTATTTGGACGGCATGTCCGGGCTATGGTGCGTCAACGTTGGCCACGGACGAGCGGAAATTGCCGAAGCGGCTGCCGGGCAGATGATGAAGATCGCATATTCGACGCTGATTCAATCGCATGTTCCCGCCATTGAGCTTGCTGCCAAGCTGAGCGAATGGCTGGAGGGAGATTATCGGATATTTTTCTCCAACTCAGGTTCGGATGCGAACGAAGTCGCCTTCAAAATCGGCCGTCAATATCATCATCAGCGGGGAAAGCCATCCAAGCATAAATTTATCTCGCGTCACCGCGCCTATCACGGCAACTCCATGGGCGCTCTTGGCGCCACGGGGCAGGCGCAGCGCAAGCTGAAATATGAGCCGCTTGGCGTAGGCTTCACACATGTTCCTCCTCCTTATTGCTATCGTTGTCCCTTCGGACAAACGAAAGGGGCCTGCAAGCTGCAATGCGCTCAAGCTTATGAGGATGCGATCGTTTGGGAAGGTCCGGATTCGGTGGCCGGCATAATTGTCGAGCCGGCCATTACGGGCGGCGGAATGATCGTACCGCCGGACGACTATTTGGCTAAGCTGCGAACGATTTGCGATAAGCATGACGTGCTGCTTATCGTCGATGAGGTCATCTGCGGCTTCGGACGCTCGGGCGAGAAGTTCGGGCATATGAATTTCGGCGTCCGCCCCGATATCGTGACGATGGCGAAGGGGCTGACGAGCGCGTATTCCCCCTTGTCGGCAACGGCCGTATCGGCTCATATGTACGAGAGCTTCAAGGAAAGCGGCCCTGACAGTCATTTCCGGCATGTGAACACCTTCGGCGGCAACCCTGTTTCCTGCGCGGTGGCGCTGAAAAACATTGAAATATTGGAGCGGGAAAATTTAG
>DATJKM010000015.1:0-13825 GCA_035491515.1 Candidatus Udaeobacter sp.
AGTTTGCACGAAAAACCAAAAATCATGCCTGGTTGAAACTGTTTTGCGAGGATGAGGGAATTCAAGTACAATTAAGCAATCATAACGCTTTGCTGCATGCTGGCTCATAATGAAGGAGAGCAATACAATGAAACCATGGTACGAGCAGAGCTTCGGCTCAGACTATATGCTAGTCTATAAACATCGCAATTGGGAAAACGCAAATAAAGAGGTTTGCAAAATGATATCGTGGCTGAAGCTGCCTAAAGGTGCTCAGGTGCTGGATATCGGCTGTGGAATGGGAAGGCATGCAATAGCGCTCGCCAACTTTGGCTATACGGTGACGGGCATTGATTTATCGAATACTTTGCTCGCTGAAGCGCATCGTCATGACGAGAACTTACTCGTGAACTGGGTGCAGGGCGATATGCGCGAGCTGCCGTTCGAGGGAGGCTCCTTCGATGCGACGGTCAATTTATTTACTTCCTTCGGTTATTTCTCGAATGAAGAGGATAATGTTAACGTGCTGCGTCAAATTCGAAGAGTGCTGCGCGAGGGAGGTTCGTTTCTCATCGATTTTCTAAATCCCGATTATGTGGAGCAAAACTTAGTGCCAAGGTCGGAACGCATGGATGAGGGAACGGGCTTGCTTATTCAAGAGGTCCGGTCGATTAAGGATGGCTGGGTGCAGAAGCAGATTACGGTTTCCGATCCCCAGACGCAGGAGGAGCCAAGGCAGTATTTGGAACGGGTAAGGCTGTACAAGCTGGATTGGTTTGATCGTCACCTTGCAGCTTGCGGGCTGGCTTTAGATCAGCTTTACGGTAATTATGACGGCTCGAAATATGATCCGGCACTCTCCCCTCGTATGATCATGGCAGGAAAGGCGAGATGACAATGAACAAGCAAAATGCAGATGAAGCGGCCGTTCATTCGGCATCTTGGCAGGAGGGCTGGCTGCAGGTAAAGGTGCCTGTACCTTTTTCACTGAAATGGGTGAACAGCTATTTGATTCCCGAGCAGCAGGGCTATACCCTCATTGATCCCGGCCTGCGTACGGATGAAGCAATCAACGTGTGGGCTGCTGTTCTGCAGCGGCATGGCTTGCAATGGAAGGATATAACGCGGATCGTTCTGACGCATCAGCATCCCGACCATTACGGGCTGGCAGGTTATGTGCAGGAAAAAAGCGGGGCGCCAGTATTTATGACTCGCGGGGCCTATGCCTATGCCGTAAATTTGTGGGGGGAAGGCAGCGTATTTTCTCAGCAGCTGCAATCTCTATACGCGGAGCATGGAATGCCGGCAACGTTAAGGGAAGCTATTGCGGAAAATCTTGAAACGTTTGTGAGCATGGTATCGCCGCAGCCGGATGTAACTTTTTTCGAGGCAGGCAGCCATATGATGCTCGGCGGGCTAAGCTGGCTCTTAATCGATGCGCCCGGTCACGCGAACGGCCAGCTCTGCTTCTATCAGAAAGAGAGGCAGTGGATGATATGCGGCGATCAGGTGCTGCCGGATATTTCGCCGAATGTTAGTTTCGTGCCGGGCGAGGAGGGCAATCCTCTGGAAGCCTTTCTAATCAGTTTGCATGAGCTGAGTCAATACGAGGTCAAACTTGCTTTCCCCGGACATCGCGATCCTTTTACCGATTTTCAAGGGCGGATTGCGGAGCTGCAGCAGCATCATGAACATAGGCTCGACAAAATGGCCGCGATGCTCGCTGAAGAGCCCCGCACCGCCTATGGCATGTGTGAGGCTCTATTCGGCAGCCGTTTGAACGGCAATGCCCATCAAATGAGATTCGCGATGTCGGAGACTCTTGCGCATTTGGTTTATTTGGAGCGTAAAGCCCGGATTGCCTCTATTCTTGTAGATGGGGTCTATCAATATTCCGCAGTGACGCCATAGCATCAGCGGAAGTTAGGGATGAGCGTATTTTATCTTGTTTATAAAAATCGCCATTAGAGCGTGTCTTTACAGGTAGTTTCCTGTGTGGGCACGCTCTTTTGCTGTTGTATTAAGCGGATACGGTTGGCATAAATAAATAAAGTGCTGAAAAAATGATGATTTTATGAAGATTTTAAAATATATATTGCGACATAAATGAATATATGATACATATTAAATAACGGAAATGATCTCAACATGCACGCTAATTATCTATTCCGTAATAAGAGATCAGAGGGAGACTGGATTATGGAGAGAGAATTGGCATTAGAACTAGTACGTGTAACGGAATTAGCGGCACTCGCATCCGCGCCTTGGATGGGGAGAGGCGATAAGAATAGCGCAGACGGCGCAGCAACGTCGGCGATGCGCGCGATGTTTGATTCCGTATCGATTCGCGGGACAGTCGTCATTGGCGAAGGGGAAATGGATGAAGCGCCAATGCTCTATATCGGAGAGGAAGTAGGCAGCCTCAACGGTCCGGAAGTTGACGTTGCGGTTGATCCGCTTGAAGGAACGGAAATCGTGGCGAAAGGATTAAATAACGCGATGTCCGTACTCGCAGTCGCAGGCAAAGGGCAGCTGCTGCATGCGCCGGATATGTATATGGAGAAGCTAGCCTTCGGTCCCGCGCTAGTTGGCAAGCTAAGCATTACGGACCCGATGGATGTGACGCTTACCAAAGCGGCGAACGCATTGAATAAGAAGGTGTCGGATTTAACGGTTATGATTTTGGACCGGACGCGTCATGAATCGATCGTTAAGGTGCTGCGCAAGGTTGGCGTCCGCATCAAGTTTTTATCGGATGGCGATGTAGCCGGTGCGATGGCGCCAGCGTTCCCGGAAGCGGGGATCGACTTATATGTAGGCTCGGGCGGAGCGCCGGAGGGTGTAATAGCAGCGGCAGCGTTGAAATGTATGGGCGGTGAATTGCAGGCGCGCTTGATGCCGGCCGACAGCAACGAGTATAACCGCTGCGTTCAGATGGGAATCGAGGATCCGTACCGTGTGCTTACGATGGAGGACATGATCGGAACGGGCGACGTTTATTTCGCGGCAACGGGCGTTACGCCAGGCGAGTTTTTGGGCGGCGTGCAGTATTTCCCGGACCAAAGAGCCGAGACGCATTCGATCGTCATGCGGGCTAAGACCAAAACGATTCGTTTCGTCCGCGCCCTGCACTATTTACCGAATAAGACGTTTCTGAACGGCAATAATTAATCTCATAACAGGGCTGCTCTTGAAGGTCAATATGACCGATAAGGGCAGCCCTGTTTTCATCTGTTCGGATTAAGATGGTATAGAAACGGTTCGGCAAGCTCCAATTGCCGAGTTGCGAATGCCATATCTCCATGGCCTGCGAGTGCGAAATCCAGATTGGATAAGGTAGACAAGAGTGTTCGTGCGCTAAGCGCAAGCTCAAATTCTTTTTTATCTTCAACAATCTCCGCATTATTCAGCATGTACTTATAGGTAGGCTCTTGAATACCGTTGAATAAGACAAGGTTGCCAACATATGAAGCCAGATCCCAGTAGACCGGCATTAGTGATACATCCTCAAAATCGATCCAAAGCCAGCCTTCAGGACTTGGCAGCAGATTCCCGGCATGAGCATCTCCATGAGCAGGTATCAGGGCTTCAGGTGAAATCATACGGATTTGTTTGTCTACCTTAACAAAAACCTCTAATAGAGCTTGTATACGAGGATCAGATTGTTCTCCCAGCCTTGCGGCAGCCTGGCATGCCCGCTCCCACACACCGAGCACGGGAATTGAGCAAGACAAGCTTTTCATTGCTAAGGAGAGGTCATTGACCAATGAGACTGCATGTCCCGGCGAAAGAGGCTCTAATTGAGTAAGAGGCACATAGTTCCAGAATGTTGCCCACTTGCCATTAACATTATGAGGTCCTGCGTTATGAATTGGCAACAGCACTGGAACGCCACTAGTTTGCAGGTGATGTGCTACCCGCAGCTCCCGTTCAAGAATATAGTATGCGAGCTCACTATTTTCTTCTGATAGGACAGCGGCCACCCGGGCAACAATCGGATGGGGAGCCAAATGGATAATCACGTTTCCGCTTTTACTTAGGATAACAGGAGTAATTCCCGTTAGTCCGAGCAACTTTGCAGATGATAGCAATTGTGAAACAAGTTCATCTTGTTCAGACAATAAAACATCTCCCTTAATATTCGGTATAAATCTATCTTATCTTAGCTCAAGGGCTGCATGCTTTAAAGGGTTAGAACATATATAAACAAAAAAGACCAGTCCTGTCCGTGGACAAGCTGATCCTTTGTTATGAGTCCTATTGCGGTTAGCTGCCGCCGGGTATAAATTTTTTCAACCAGGCTCCGAAGCTGGCGGGATTGCGGGTTTGGATTAGAACGATACCTTCGCCGCGGAAGCGGCACACGATGCCTTCACCGCTCGTTATGCTGGACAGCCAGCCCTTCGAAGCTTTCTCAATCGAATAATTCATATAGCCCGGCCAAGCGACCAAGTGACCGTTATCAACGATGACCTCTTCGCCGGCATTCAGGTTAAGCGCATGAATTGCGCCGTAGGAAGATAGAAATACGGTGCCTCTGCCGCTGATTTCTACGATAAAGAAACCTTCGCCGGACAATAGTCCCTTGCCTAGATTTTGCATCTTCGTGTTGACCTCAATGCCGCTGGTGCCAGCCAAGAAGCCATCCTTCTGTACGTAAAGCTTATAGGAGCCATCAAGTTCGATCGCCTCAATATCGCCGAGGGAGGGAGGAGCAAGGTGGACTTCACCTTGCCCCCGAACAGCTGTCATTTCTTGAAAAAAGAACGTTTCCCCGCTCAGCATTCTTCCTAGCCCGCGCATAAATCCGCCATCGGTTGTGCCTTTAAGGTCGATGCTGGGCGACATGGAAACCATCGCGCCCATTTCGGCTTTAACGCTCTCACCCGGATTCAACTTTACTTTCAGCATGGCAAATGCGCCTTTATAATAAATGTCGTAATTCACGGCATGCCCTCCTTAAGGTATTGCAATAGCAAATTCCTGCTGCGTAAGCAAGCTTATTATTAATCGAGCGGAGGCTGCGTGACGCCTTCCCGCTCCGCTTGTCTGCGATGCGCGATCCGGCTCGCTGCCGACGCTGCAATAGCCCCGACGATATCATCCAGAAACGTATGAATCTCCCCGTCTTTTTTATCGTTCAGCTTTACCAGAATGCCGGGCTTCAGCTTGTCGACGTAACCGAAATTTGTGAATCCGATGCTGCCGTACACATTGACAATGGACAGCGCCAATATTTCATCGCAGCCATACAGACTCTCATCATGCTTAATCATATCCTGCAGCGGTGCCATCAGCTTGCCTTCCTCGGCAAGAATATCGAGCTGAATGCCGGTTAGTACAGCATTTTGCACTTCGCGCTTCGATAGGACAGCATCGACATGCATCATGCAATCCTCAGGAGTCAAGTCAGGAAAATAGTCCTTTTGCAAAAAATGCACGAGCTCGGCGATCGCCATCTTTGTTACTCCGCGTTTGATGAGCCATTCGTCTGTAGCCTCAGCCACTTTACGGCTATTAAGGCTGTAATTTTCGGGATTGGACATGTTTTTGTTCCCCCTTAGGATTTTATGGACAAAACTGGTCTAAAAAAGGGAAGGGCTCGTATACATAGTACTACAAATAAGGAGTTGTACAAAGCCGCCAGGCAAAACTTGATTAGGGAGGAAAGGTAAATATGATTCAAAAAAGATGGATTAGGGGTGCTGTGCTTACTGGTGTTTTGGTACTGCCCATTCTTACTGCAGGATGCGGCTTTTTCTCGCAAGAGACAAGCCAGTCAATAGACCCGCCGCAAGTAGAGGTGAAGGACGGAACGGATGGAGCGGAAACCGGACAGGCCGCCGAACTTGGAGAAGAATCGCAAATGACGGTTTATCTCGAAGACCGAAATGGCTACTTGGCTCCGATCTCTCTCCAGACAGCGCTTGGCACGAACGAGACAGCAGCACAGAAGGCGCTTGAAATGATGGTGGAGAACGGCGCTTACGCGAATCAGCTGCCGGAGGATTTCCGCGCTGTTATCCCGCAAGGCACTCAAATTAAATCGTACAAATACGATAAAGAACAGAAGCTTGCTACGGTTGAGTTTTCCGAGCCCTTCAAAGACTACAACGTGCAGGACGAGAGGACAATTGTAGAAGCAATCACATGGACACTCACGGCGATGCCTGGAATCGAAGGGGTTGAAATCTGGTACGAAGGCGCCAAACTGCCGGAAATGCCAGTCGACGGCTACCCGCTTGATGAAACGCTGACGCGGGCGATTGGCATTAATATCGAAGCGGCTGAAGGGGTGAATTATGCGGAGTCTACGCCGGTGACGCTTTACTTCTCAGCTCAAACCTTAAGCGATGAACAATATTATGTCCCGGTAACCCGCCTTGTTGCCCGCTCTTCATCTCCTGCACAAGCGGCGCTTGAGCAGCTGATCTCCGGCCCGCTTAACAAAAAAGAGCTGACCAGCGTCATTTTGCCGGATGTGCAGGTGAAGAACGTCGTGCAGGATGGAGACGTCGTCACTGTAGATTTGCAGGATGAGGCCTATCAGGAGGGCCAGAAGCTTCCGACCGAAATGCTTCAGGCACTAGTTCTTTCCATTACAGAAAATACGGGCGCTGCAACCGTCCAAATCAAAGTGAACGGGGAAGCTAACATCGTAGATGAGGCTAACAACTCTTACAGCGAGCCGGTAGGCAGACCGCATCACGTCAATGCCATTAAATCTTAGTCATTTGCATGAATAAAGAGCCTGCTCAAAAGTGAAAGCTTTTGAGCAGGCTCTATTGTGCTTGGAATGCGCCTTAGAGGGTATACAAGCTGCTCCTGTTACCAGCCTGCCGATTGGCGGCTGTTTTCTTTTTTCGGGTGCGGCTGATGCAATTCGCAGGCTACTTTGTTAAAATAGGAAGGATTGTAGATGGGGTTCATTGGTTTCATGGACGATAAACTGCATAACGAATAATACAACGCATCACTCAGGAGGAAATTAGCATGAGAAACGACGGTCGGCAACCGAACCAGCTTCGGCCGGTAACCATAACTACAGGTGTCAATAAATACGCAGAGGGCTCAGTTCTCATCGAGGTTGGCGATACGAAGGTCATTTGTACGGCAAGCGTCGAGGAGCGGGTTCCCCCTTTCATGAAGGGGCAGGGCAAGGGCTGGATTACAGCAGAATATGCGATGCTTCCGCGGGCAACGCATTCACGTAACATTCGCGAAGCAGCAAAGGGGAAGCTCACCGGGCGGACGATGGAAATTCAGCGCCTGATAGGGCGCGCACTGCGCTCGGTCGTTGATTTGCAGGCGCTCGGCGAGAGGACCATCACGCTGGACTGCGATGTGATTCAGGCAGATGGCGGTACGCGTACGACGTCCATTACCGGCTCTTTCATCGCGCTCTCTATCGCGGTCAATAAGCTTACCCAGAAAGTCCAGTTCGCCAAATACCCGATCACTGATTTTCTGGCATCGGTAAGCGTAGGCGTCATTCAGGAGAAAGCATTGCTTGATCTGAACTATGAAGAGGATTCCAAGGCAAAGGTTGACATGAACGTCGTCATGACTGGCAGCGGCAAATTCGTTGAAGTACAGGGAACAGGCGAGGAAGCGCCATTTTCAAGGGAAGAGCTTAACCAATTGCTGGCTCTGGGAGAAGAGGGCATCACGGAGCTGATCGGCAAGCAAAAGGATGCGCTGGGATCTTTGGCGGACCGCATTGGAGGTTAATATCGATGTCGAAGCATTCTGTATTATCTCATGAGGTTATTGTCGTTGCCACCAAAAATGCCGGTAAGGTGAAGGAGTTCGCGCACGCGCTCAAGAAGCTTGGCAAAACAACGGCAAGCCTGTTAGACTACCCGCAAATTCCGGACATCGTCGAAGACGGCGAGACGTTCGCGGCGAATGCGCGCATTAAAGCGAAGACGGCGGGCGATGCGCTGGGCGTTCCCGTGCTGGCCGACGATTCCGGATTGCGCGTGACTGCGCTGGGTGGAGAGCCGGGCGTTTATTCTGCGCGCTATGCGGGTGAAGGCGCGGCTGACGGCGATAACAATGCGAAGCTGATCCGGGAGCTGAAGCTTATGCTCGCGAATAAGGAACAAGCGGATTTAGGGCAGCTTCCTGACGGCTCGCAATTGCTAAGCCATGCGCAATTTGTATGCGCGTTAGCGCTGTATGATCCGGCAACCGGCTTATTTGTCGAAGCGGAGGGCACCGTTGACGGTGTTATTACAGATGCGCCGCATGGTTCCGGCGGCTTTGGCTATGATCCGTTGTTTTGGCTGCCTGGCTTGAACCGCGGAATGGCCGAGCTGTCTAAGGAAGAGAAGCAGCAAATCAGTCATCGCGGCGAAGCGCTAAGACGGCTTATTCCGCTGCTTGAGCAAGCCTAATCGTTAAAAACAACCCCATCCACGGTCAGCCGCTTTAGGCGGCGACTTGTAGACGGGGTTGTTTTTTTCAAAATATAAGAATTTATAAGTTTCACATTTATAAATAAGCTTATATTTCACCGCGAAACGAGCTGTTGCCGTCAAAGGACGGCGACAGCCATTTACGCTTGTTAGCCAATAATCACTTTATATTGCTTCAGCCATACATTCATCTGATACAAATAAGCGAATAGCTGCGGGCCGGACATCAGCTGGCCGAACCAGGGAATGTTCGATTTCGCGGAATCCGACTCGGCGAGCTCTCTTACCTTTTGGACGTTGATAAGCGGAAGCAGCGGCGAGCCGGGATCGTTCAGCACGTCAAGCAGCAGCCCTTTAACGGCGGCCAAGTAGTTCGGATTATGCGTTTTCGGGTAAGGGCTCTTTTTTCGGGTCAGCACGTCATCGGGAAGCACGCCGCGCAGCGCTTTGCGCAGGATGCCTTTTTCGCGGTCGCCTGCTGTCTTGATTTCCCAAGGGATGTTCCATACATATTCCACCAGCCGATGGTCGCAGAAGGGAACCCGAACCTCCAAGCCGGCTGCCATGCTCATTCGATCCTTGCGGTCAAGCAGCGTCGGCATGAAGCGGGTGATATTCAAATATGACATTTGACGCATCTTGCGGAGCTGCTCGGATTCGCCATCCAGATGAGGGACCTCGGCTATCGCTTGCAGGTAACGGTCTCCAATGTAATCAAGCGGCTTGATCCATGCGGCAACGTCGGGGGAAAGCAGGTCGGCACGCATAGCCGAGGCGAGCGACCATGGGAAAGTATTCGCACCCAGCGCATCTTCACGATGAAACCAAGGATAACCGCCGAAAATTTCGTCGGCCGCCTCGCCGGATATCGCTACGGTTGCGTCCTTTTTAATTTCATGACAGAACAGCAGCAAGGAGGCATCGACATCGGCCATGCCGGGAAGATCGCGGGCGAAGGTGGCTGCCTCTAAGGCGCCGACCAGCTCAGGCGTATCGAACTGTATAGGATGATGGACCGTACCCAGATGCGTCGTCATTCTCTCGATCCAAGGAGCATCGCTATTAGGCTGAAACGCATGCGCCTTAAAATGCTTGTCGTTATCGGTGTAGTCGACGGAATAAGTATGGACATTTCCTTGCCCGTTGTCATTGTAATAATTAACGGCAAGCGTCGTTAGCGCGCTGGAATCGAGTCCGCCGGACAGCAGGGTGCACACGGGCACATCGGAAACGAGCTGACGCTCAACCGTATCTTTGAGCAGCTCGCGCACTTGCTCTGCGGTTGCTTCGATATCCTGCTCATGCGGGCTGCTCTCAAGCTGCCAGTACGTTATCGTCTTTAAACCAGCGTGATTGACAGTCATACAACGGCCAGGTCTGAGCTCGCTGATTTGTTTATATACACCATGGCCCGGAGTGCGGGCTGGGCCAAGTATGAAGATTTCCGCCAGTCCCTCCGCGCCGACCTCCGGCTTCACTGCCGGATGGGCCAATATACATTTTTGCTCGGAGCCAAAAATAAATAAACCGTCCTGCGTGCTGTAGAACAGCGGCTTTACGCCGAGCCTGTCGCGCGCAAGGAACAGCTCCTGCTCAGCTACATCCCAAATGGCAAACGCAAATATTCCGTTAAAGCGTTCCACACACGACTTGCCCCACTCCATAAAAGCGACAAGCAGTACTTCCGTGTCACAATTTGTCGTAAACGCCCTGCCTCTGCTTTCCAATTCCTTGCGGAGCTCTGGCGCATTATACAGCTCCCCGTTATAGACAATGACATATTTGTCATCGCCGGTATGGCGGATCATCGGCTGTGCGCCGTTCTCCGGGTCAATGACGGATAAACGCCGGTGGCCTAAAGCGCAATGCGCTGATATCCACGTGCCGGAAGCGTCGGGACCGCGCGGTGCAAGAGTGTCGGTCATCTTCTCTAAGCTTTCACTTTGCTTAGTCAGATCACGGTTCCAGTCGATCCAGCCGGTAATTCCACACATCGATCTCATTCCTCTCTTTTGCTGGTCTCAAAGTAGCGATAATATCAGTTATATGCGGAAAAAGGGATAAAATGTCTGTCCGACGGGGGATGCTAGAGGTGGCTGTAAAAGTTAAGGAAGCAGGAAGGAGCATGCGATTAATGGTTGAAAAAGATGATGGCGGCGGGGAGCGCAAGCCTTATTACGTGTCGGTTCAAGCGGGACAAATATTAGAGGATCCACAAGCAGCTGCATATGAGCTTGAGATTATAGTGAACGAGGAAGAGCATACGAAGATTAGGGAGCTGTTTGACGAGCTGTCCAGCATGGATGAGGCGGAGATGTATCATTTTACCAGCCACCCGTTCGGCTCTGCGCTCCAAAGTGAAATGAGTGCCGGCTATGACGAGCTGATTCAACGAATTTACAAGCTGCTGCATAAGTTTGGCACGGAGACGACAAAGCGGCATATCGAATCGATGCAGCTGCTGTAACGGCCGGTAATGAACTTGCAGGACGAGAGAGGATGTGTCAGTAGTGAAGCGGCTGCTGAGCATCCTTTTTTTGTTGCAGTGAATTGAACAGTCAGTTCTATAAAAATGATTCAATTAATGATATACTTCTACAGAAATCGGAGCAATTATTTCAATTCGTTCATGAGAAGCAGACGACGCTGTCGATGTAAATAACGATCAAACCGTCCCCGTCTATATTGGGGGCGGTTGTTTTATCAGTGAAAGATCAGCGAAAGAATGGAATATGAATAGTCCTTTCGCCCAATAGTTCAATGAAAAGGACAGACTGCATATGAAAAATAAAGCGTCATTGCGGTTTAGATTAATAGTCGGCTTTTTGGCGGTTACGGTACCTTTGTTCTGCTTGCTGATTTATATCAATTATTATGCGATGGACGTCGTTCGCAATCAGGTAGGCCAATCGACGAAAAATATGCTTTCCATGTATATGAATGAGATTGACCGGACACTTGAGGATGGGGAAAACTACATCTACAATTATATTGCGAAAAATTCGGATTTGACGACATACGCAACGTCTGAGCCCGGCAGCGCCAACTATTTTTTTGCTAAGGTGCGGACTCAAAATCAGATGGTTGCGGATATGAGCAGCTTCGAGCATGTGAATATGATTTTTGTATATTCGCCGGATAATGATGAGCTTCTTAGTACCATATATAGAGGCGGAGACGTTGCCGATTACGAGGATGCGAGCTCAGCTTTGCGCGAATTTCTCTCCCGGCAAGATGATGCTTCGCTTGCGGAGAAAAAGTGGAAGGTTATACAGTATAGCGGACAATCGGCGATTGTCCGGCTTGTGAAGACCGATTATGGCCAAGTGATGGGCATTTGGATCGATATGAATCGTTTGATGGTTCCTTTTCTTTATTTGGACATCGGGGAAAGCGGACAAGCGATGTTCGTATCGGAAAACGGGACGATTTTGACAGATACATCGATTGGAGAAATGGTACGCGGCAATAAGCTTTTGCTGCCTTCCGTTAATGAGCCATACCGTGTGCTTGAGGGCGAGGCTGATTATATTATAGTCGCTACAAAATCGAAGTTTTCCGATGTTTACTTATCCTTGCTCGTACCCGAATCGCAGCTGCTGCAGCAGCTCCCTTACTTTCAACGTCTTATATATCTCATACCTTTAGTTGGAGCAGCCGTGCTCTCCATTTATTTATTGTTTCTGCGAAATACGTTATTGAAACCAATGAGCGATTTAATAAAAGGGATGAGACAAATAAAAAGGGGAGAGCTCAGAGCGCGGCTGGGCAATGAGAAATCAAAGGAATTTTCGATTATAAACGATACGTTTAACGATATGGCGGCTGAAATACAGGATCTGAAAATCAACGTGTATGAGGAGCAAATTCGAACCCAAAAGGCCGAATTAAAACATTTGCAAGCGCAAATAAACCCTCATTTTTTACTAAACGCGATCAATATCATATACAATTTGGCAGAGCTGAATAAAAACGACTTAATTAAACGAATGTCCACGCATATATCCAAATATTTCCGGTTTGTGACGCGTACAAATGTGAGCTTTGTAAGCGTAGCTAATGAGCTGGAGCATATCGAAAGCTATTTGGAAATTCAGCGGCTGCGCTTTCCGAACTATTTAAAGTTTGAGCTGTCTGTGGAGCAGGGTCTGGAGCAAGCGGCTATCCCGCCATTGCTTATACAGCCGTTCGTGGAAAATGCGATTAAGCACGGGTTTGAAATGAGTGAGGAGCCCTTTCAAATTGAGGTGCATTTGAGATGGGGAAGTCCGGAGGAGGAAGAGAGTCCCACTTTTGAAATTATCATTCTCGATAATGGAAGAGGCATATCGGAGGAGCAGCTCGCCGAGCTAAACGATGATCGGTCCTTTCTTTATTCCGGTGAGGGCAATTTAGGCATATGGAATGTGCGTCAAAGGCTTAAGCTTCAATACGGTGCTGCCGCACAGATGGTCATAACCCCCGGCGAGCCCAAAGGGACCTGTATTAAATTAATGATTCCATTCCGGATCCATTCCGAGTGAAAGGAGCTGAGCTGAAATATGCATAAATTGTTAATCGTGGACGACGAATGGTTTGCTGTAGAAGGAATCAAGTCCGGCGTTGATTGGGGCAGCCTTGGATTCACTGACATTTACGAGGCGCATAATGTGGACCAGGCGAAAGCAAGACTTGCTCAAACAGAGGTTGATGTCATCCTTTGCGATATTGAAATGCCGGGACAAAACGGGATTGAGCTGGCAGAATGGGTGAGGAAGCAGTTTCCTTCCATTCCAATCATCTTTTTGACATGTCACGCTGATTTCACATATGCGCAGCAAGCTATTCATCTAGGCAGCTTCGATTATTTGCTTAAGCCGGTTGATTTCGATGTATTAAAATTAACGGTGAACAAAGCGCTGGATCAGCAGCTCGAAGTGAAAAGAGATAAGCAGCAAAATGAGATCTACTTGAAGTACTATAAAATGTGGGAATCGAACAAAACGGTGCTCTATGAGCGATTTTGGCAGGATTTGATGTGGCAGCGGATCGTTCCTTTGCAGTCGCATATCGAACGGGCGCTAGCCACGAATGACATCCCTATTAAGTCCGATTATAGAGTGCTTCCGGTCTTAATCAGTATGGAGAAGTGGGAGAAGCCGTTCAACACGCGGGATGAAGAAGTGATGGAATATGCTTTGCGCAAAACGGCCGAAGAGCTAGTGCTCCAAAACGATGCCGGTCAAGTTGTCCAGGACGGCAACGGTGTCATTTTCGCCTTGCTCTTTGACGATGGAACGAAGGAGCTGACGCTTTCTTTTGACCGGATGAAGAAAAGATGCCAAGCTTATATCGATGCATGCTCGACCTACTTGTACAGCTCGATTTCGTGCTACATCGGCGAGTGGTCTGTGCTTACCTCCGTATCGCAGTCTTATAACGCGCTG
>DATJKM010000016.1:0-18991 GCA_035491515.1 Candidatus Udaeobacter sp.
CCCCTGTGGGATAAGATATAGGCATATCGAAATTTCTTTCTAGGGGGAAAATTAACATGGCAGGCGTACGTTTAGAAGGCATTTACAAAAAATATCCGGGTACTGACAAAGCATCGGTTACTGACGTTAACTTAGATATTAAGGACAAAGAGTTTCTCGTATTGGTCGGACCATCTGGTTGCGGTAAATCGACAACTCTTCGTATGATTGCAGGCCTTGAAGAAATTTCGGAAGGCAAATTGTTCATCGGCGACCGCCTTGTGAACGACGTTGCTCCTAAAGACCGCGACATCGCGATGGTATTCCAATCCTACGCGTTGTACCCGCACATGAACGTTTACCAAAATATGGCTTTCGGCCTTAAACTTCGCAAATTCAAAAAAGCAGATATCGACAAACGTGTTCGTGAAGCTGCTAAAATTCTTGATATCGAGCACTTGCTTGACCGTAAACCAAAAGCACTTTCCGGTGGTCAACGTCAACGTGTCGCTCTAGGACGCGCAATCGTTCGTGAGCCGCAAGTATTCTTGATGGATGAGCCGCTTTCCAACTTGGACGCGAAACTTCGTGGACAAATGCGCGCTGAAATCAGTAAGCTTACAAAACGTCTTGAAACTACAACTATTTACGTAACGCATGACCAAATCGAAGCAATGACAATGGGTGACCGTATCGTTGTTATGAAAGACGGTTTCATTCAACAAACGGCTTCTCCTGAAGAGCTGTACAACCACCCTGTTAATATCTTCGTAGCTGGCTTTATCGGCGCTCCTTCGATGAACTTTATCAGCGGTTCCCTTGCAGAGCAAGGCGGCGCGCTTCGTTTCAAAGCTAGCGGCGTTGACGTAGTAGTTCCTGAAGGAAAAGCAGCAGTGCTTCGCTCGAAAGGCTACATCGGCAAAGAAGTGATTCTTGGTATTCGCCCAGAGGATCTTCACGAAGAGCCGGTATTCTTGGAAGCTTCCCCACAAACAATCGTGAACGCGAATGTTGAGGTAGCTGAGAACCTTGGTCACGAGATGTACCTGTACCTGAATGGTATCGGCACTGACACAGTTATCGCTCGTGTTGATGGCCGCTCCGGCGTTCGTGACGGCGTGTCGGTTAAGCTTGCTCTTGACATGAACAAAGTACACTTGTTCGACAAAGCGACAGAACTTAACATTTTCGAAACTTAATAAATAGTATGGAAGAAGAACGGTCGGATTATCCGACCGTTCTTTTTTGCGTTTCATGAAAACCGTTTGTACGCCCCGGCTATATATGAGAGTCAATCAGCATACCGATTAAGTGAATACAAAGCGCTGGGCAGCGGAGGAAACGTTGCTTTCGGCGCCTTTTTCCTTTACGATGAAGACATTGGAAAAAAACATACATATACACACAAGCAGTTGTCATATGAGGAGGCCCTACGATGCCGAAAAAAGTGAAAGTATCTGAACTCGTTAAACAATTTCAGCTCGAAATTATTGCTGGCGAGGACGGAATGAAGCGTGCCATTACGGTAGATGATTTGTATCGCCCCGGTCTGGAGATGGCCGGTTATTTCCATTATCATCCGAGCGAGCGCATTCAACTGCTCGGCCGGACGGAAATTTCATTTCTAAATATGCTGGATGGCGAGGAACGGCTGGACCGCATGGTCCGCCTGTGTAACGAGGATACGCCATGCATTATTTTGACTAGAGGGCTGGAAGCACCTCAGGAGCTTATTGATCAATCGAACGAGCATCAAATACCTCTGCTGCGAAGCAATGTGGCAACGACCATTCTATTTAGCAGAATTACCGACTTCCTGGAGAGAAAGCTGGCTCCGACCGCAACGATTCATGGCGTCCTCGTTGACGTATACGGCGTGGGCATGCTCATTACCGGGGGAAGCGGCATTGGTAAAAGCGAGACGGCGCTGGAGCTTGTCAAGCGCGGGCATCGGCTTGTTGCCGATGATGCGGTTGAAATTATGCAGACATCGGATGCACAGCTGCATGGCAGCGCACCTGAGCTTATTCGTCACCTGCTCGAAATTAGGGGTCTGGGGATCATCAATGTCATGACATTGTTCGGTGCAGGAGCAGTGCGTACCCAAAAGCGTATCGGCCTTGTTATTAAGCTGGAAAATTGGCAGCAGGACAAGCAGTATGACCGCCTAGGACTCGATGAGGAAACAACGCGCATTATCGACACGGACATTCCGCTCGTAACGGTGCCTGTACGTCCGGGCCGTAACTTGGCAGTTATTATTGAAGTTGCTGCGATGAATTTCCGTTTGAAACGGATGGGCTACAATGCGGCGCTGCAGTTTACGAACAAGCTGACGGAAACGATTGCCGACGATATGGACGAATACGATTGAGCCTAAAGGGGATATAAAATAATGAAGACATTGATATTAAATCCAATTGCCTTCACATTAGGACCGATTGAAGTGCATTGGTACGGCATTATTTTGGGGACAGCGGCGTTAGTCGGGCTGCTGCTTGTCGTGCAGGAAGGGAAGCGGTTCGGCATTAAGCCGGATTTCTTTATGGACTTACTGCTGCTTGGCGTCCCTTCCGCCATTATTGGAGCGCGAATTTATTATGTGGCGTTCAAATGGGAAGATTACAAAGGGAACTTTGTTGATGTGTTCAAAATATGGAATGGCGGTATCGCGATTTATGGCGCGATTATAGGGGCTTTCATTTGCGGATTTTTCTATTTCCGCTACAAAGGCTATAACTTCTGGCGAATGGTGGACATTTGTGTTCCAGGTCTGCTTGTTGGTCAAATGATCGGCCGTTGGGGCAATTTCATGAACCAGGAGGCTTACGGCGGTGAAGTAAGCGAATCCTTCCTGCGTAATAC
Organism: Candidatus Udaeobacter sp.; assembly: GCA_035491515.1. Classification (GTDB taxonomy): domain Bacteria; phylum Bacillota; class Bacilli; order Paenibacillales; family Paenibacillaceae; genus Pristimantibacillus. The sequence continues at coordinate 2,845 of DATJKM010000016.1, forward strand.
GCTCCATCTGCCGTCTTTTATCGTGGATCAAATGCTTGTTGAGGGCGTATATCGCCATCCGGCATTTTTGTATGAATCGGTATGGAGTCTGGTTGGTCTCTGCTTATTGTTCGTACTGCGCCGCCAACGATTTTTACGTGCGGGCGAGCTGATGGCCAGCTACTTTATCTGGTATTCAATCGGCCGCTTCTTCATTGAAGCGCTTCGTACGGACAGTCTTGCATTCATAGGTCCGTCTTGGTTGGCATCGTTCATTAACGGTCTATGGACGCCGATGGAAGTTTTATTCAAACCAGGCTATTTGGATCCGGCTTACGGAAACATAAGAATATCACAAGTACTGGCCCTGCTTCTCATCCTCGGAGCTATCACACTTATTATCGTGCGCCGCAAGACAGGTCTGGCATCGGCGTATTACCATGATCCGATTGTAACCAGCAAGCCGGAGAGAAACGGCGGCACTGATGCATCGACAGCGAAATCGGATGATGCTTCTTCTAATAAAGAGGATGAAGCCAGCAATCAAAAAGAGTAATGTAGGGAGGATTTACAATGACCGGCAAAATCAAAACGATGCTGTTCGATTTGGACGGCACGATTATCGACACCAATGAGCTTATCATTCGCTCGTTCATAGAAGCCTTGCAGGGCGTAACGCCGGAAGGCTTCGGAAGAGAGCATATCATCCCAAGCATGGGACAGCCTCTGACGGATCAGATGAAATTATTTTCGGGCCTGGAAGACGTCACACATCTTGTAGCAGCTTATCGTGAAGTGAATTTGCGATTGCATGATGAGTATGTCAAGGCGTTTGATTATGTAAATGAAGTCATCGAGAAACTGCATGGACAAGGCATTCAAATCGGAGTCGTCACGACGAAAATGCGTCTGACAACGGAACGCGGCTTAAAATACACTGGCCTGTTTGATTACATAGATGCTATCGTTACGATTGATGATGTTGTTAATCCTAAGCCGCATGCGGAGCCGGTGAGCAAAGCGATCAAGCTGCTCGGAGCCGATCCGTCTTCGACGATCATGGTTGGCGACAGTATAGTAGATATCCAATCCGCGATTGCGGCGGGTGCGATTGCAGTTGGCGTCGCTTGGTCGCTGAAGGGCGAGCAGATTCTGAAGGAAGCGGGAGCTCACCATGTTATTCACGACATGCGCGATCTATATGCATTTGTAGGATTGGAGCGGGAGACGCTTGCGTAAAGTTGAACGATATCCGGTGGAAGGACCAAACGCGTTATGGCAGGTATATTCGACGGTAAGCCGAGTCAAATCGGTCCGTAATTTTATTTTTATCCAGCTCGCGCGTTATTGTCCGGTTCTTCCGTTCAAAAATTGGATTTACCGCCGCTTGCTCGGCATGAAGGTCGGAGAGCATACCGCATTTGCGCTTATGGTCATGGTCGATGTCTTCTTCCCCGAACGCATTACGGTCGGCAATAATACGATTATCGGATATAATACAACGATTCTGACCCATGAATATTTGATCAAGGAGTACCGGCTGGGCGATGTCGTCATCGGGTCCCACGTCATGATTGGTGCGAATACGACAATACTGCCGGGTGTAACGATTGGCGATCATGCGGTAATAGCCGCCGGCTCTGTCATCCATAAGGATGTGCCGGCTTATGCATTCGTAGGCGGCAATCCGATGCGGGAGATTAAGCGGAGCGAGACGGTTATGCCAAGCTTGCCCGATGAGAGCTTGCACAGCATTTTAAATGAATAGAATAAGCTGCAATAAGCTTCGTCCAGACGAGTTCGTTTCGTAACGGGACGAGGCTTTCTTTTTGGGCAAAAAGGATGGCTTTTTGCTTGACGAGGAGAAGCTATTCATGCTAAGATTACGACTAAACTCTTTAATTTGTTAGTATGGTAACATGGTAGCACTTTAAACCACTAAAGTAAGTGAAGGTGAAAATACATGTCTAAACCAAAAGTATTCGAGAAGCCGATAGGCGTTAAAGATTATTTGCCGGGCGCGGTTGCGAAGCTGCGTCATATTGAGCGTCAGGTGCTGGCCTGTATGCAAGGCTGGGGCTATGAGCAAATTATAACACCAACGATGGAATACTACGATACAGTGGGCGTTGCCAGCTCAACGTCGGATCAGAAGCTGTTCAAGCTGCTCAATAACCGCGGTACGACGCTGGTATTGCGCTCCGATATGACCGCGCCAATCGCCCGCGTTGTATCATCGCTATTGAAGCAAGCGGATTTCCCGCAGCGCTTGTCCTACCACTCCAATGTGTTCCGCGCTATTGAGGAAGAGGCTGGCCGCGAGGCGGAGTTTTTCCAAACGGGCGTAGAGCTTGTCGGCGACTCATCGGCGGAAGCGGATGCGGAGGTCGTCGCGCTTGCGATAGCATCACTGAAGGCGGCAGGCGTTGAACGCTTCAAAATAGCGATCGGACATGTCGGGTTCCTGAACGGCCTAATGGAGGAAGCGCTGCCGGGCCGTACGGAAGCTCAGGAGCAGCTTAAGAGCTGCTTGCTCGGCCGTGATTTTGTAGGTTACCGGCAGCAGCTGCGCGAGCTTTCCATCGATGAATCGGTGCAGCGCGAGCTTGAAGGGATTTTGCGCTTGCGCGGCGGCCAGGAGATTTGCGATCAGGCGCTGCAGCTAAGCGTGGATGATCATGCACGGGCATCGATCCGGCATCTATGCGAAATTTGGGATGTGCTTAAGGAGTATGGCGTATGCGAGCATGTGCTCATCGACCTGACGATGATCGGGGACTTCTCCTATTACACAGGCATGACATTCGAAGGCTACGCAGCTGATTTAGGGTTCCCGGTTGTGAGCGGCGGACGCTATGACAATCTGCTGGCACAGTTCGGCAGACCGGCGCCTGCAACGGGCTTTGCGCTAAAGACGACACGTATCCTTGAGCTGCTTGGCGATAACGATGAGAACGAAACGGAGCGTACGCTGGTCGTCTACAACACGGCGGGACGGGGCGAAGCGCTTGTTAAAGCGCAGGAGCTGCGCGCGCAGGGCGTTAGCGTTGTAACAGAGCGTTCAGATGAGAAGATCAATGCGCTGGATGAAGTGTTGCTATCGAAAGAGCAGCGCTCTTTTACACATAAAGGCGTGACTTATACAAAATTGCTGTCGTTTAACGGAAATGGAATGAAAGGAGGAAGCGTCATATGAGCGGAGAGACAAAAGATATTTTGAAAGTGGCGATGCCGAAGGGCCGCATTTATAAGGTGGCATCGAAGCTGTTTCGCGAAGCGGGACTGCCGATTCCAAATGATTTTGATGATACGCGCAAGCTGATCATTGAGCTTCCAGAAGCGGGCATGGAGTTCATTATGGCGAAGCCGGTCGATGTGCCGACTTATGTGGAATACGGCGTAGCTGATATCGGCATCGTAGGAAAAGACGTGCTGATGGAGGAAAATAAGGACGTATACGAGCTTCTCGATCTAGGTATTGCCAAATGCCGCATGTCGGTTATCGGCATGCCCGACTGGAAGCCGACGATTAATCCGCGTGTAGCGACCAAATACCCGAACGTGGCTTCAGCTTATTTCCGTGAGCTCGGCCAGCAGGTTGAGGTGATTAAGCTGAACGGATCGATTGAGCTTGCGCCGATGATCGGCCTTGCGGACCGCATCGTCGATATGGTGGAAACGGGCCAAACGCTGCGCGAGAACGGACTCGTGGAGATGGAATCGATCTTCGGCATTACGAGCCGCTTAATTGCGAACCGGGTTAGCTACCGGATGAAAAATGACGTGATTCAGAGCCTTTGCGATCGGCTGCAAGAGGCGCTGGCTGTACGGGCGTAAAATTATAGATATTCAAGCACGTGGAAGGAGTGGGCAATATGCGCATCATGCGAGCGGAGCAGTTTGGTTTGAAGCGCGAGGTGGAGTATGGCACACCGGAGCAAAATGAAGCGGCCCTGCGGATCGTTGCAGACGTGAAGGCCGAGGGGGACGCGGCGCTGCTGAGGTATACGGAGCAGCATGACCGCGTTAAGCTGGATGCGGCGTCGCTGCGCGTGACGCAGGAGGAGATTGAGGCGGCGTATGATCTTGTCGACGCCGATTTTCTCACGGCCATTCGCGAGGCGGCCGTGAATGTCCGCGTATTCCACGAGAAGCAAATGCGGAATTCGTGGATGGATCTGCAGCAGGACGGAACGATGCTCGGGCAAATTATGCGGCCGCTGAAGCGGGTCGGCGTATACGTGCCCGGAGGCAAGGCGGCTTATCCGTCGTCCGTGCTGATGAATGTCATTCCGGCACAGGTAGCCGGCGTGCCGGAGATTGTGATGGTGACGCCGCCTGCAACCGGCGGCACAGCGGGCATCGACCCGTATATTCTCGTTGCCGCCGCAGAAGCGGGCGTCAAGGAGATGTACCGGGTCGGCGGCGCTCAAGCCATTGCCGCGCTTGCGTACGGCACGGCCAGCATTGCTCCGGTCGATAAAATTTGCGGACCGGGCAACATTTACGTGGCGCTGGCTAAGCGCGCCGTATTCGGTGCCGTCGATATCGACAGCATCGCCGGGCCAAGTGAAATCGTCGTGCTAGCTGACGATTCTGCCGATCCCGCGTATGTAGCCGCGGATCTGCTGTCGCAGGCGGAGCACGATGAGATGGCTTCGGCGATTCTCATTACGCCGTCGCAGCAGCTTGCGGAAGCGGTCGCAGCGGAGGTCGAGCGTCAGCTTTCCACGCTGCCGCGCCAAGCTATTGCCCGCAGCTCCATCGACAGCTACGGCGCTGTCCTGCTCGTCGATTCGCTAGAAGCGGGTATCGACGTTGTCAACCAGCTGGCGCCTGAGCACCTTGAGGTGCTGACGGTCGATCCGATGCGTCTGCTCGGCTTCATTCAGAACGCCGGCGCGATTTTCCTCGGGCCTTACAGCTCGGAGCCGGTAGGGGATTATTTTGCAGGACCGAATCACATCATCCCGACCAATGGCACGGCACGTTTCTCCTCGCCGGTTAACGTCGACGATTTCTTGAAAAAGTCGAGCCTGATCTACTACAGCAAAGAAGCGCTGCTTGCGAATGGCGACAAAATCATGACGCTGGCGCGTCACGAAGGGCTTGAAGGACATGCTCGCGCGATCGAGATCCGTCTTGAGAAGGAACGCGGGTAAAACGGTCGCAGCGCAATTGAACGATGCAGCGTCAATACAACGGTAAAAAGGGCGCTATAGTGCGGTTATGAACGTATAAAGCCCTTTTTACCGCTAATGAATCAGCTGAGGAAACAACCATAGAAACCATTAATAAACTGTAGGAAGAGGGAATGGAAATGTCGGAAAATCGGGTACGAGAAGCATCGGTAGAACGTAAAACCAGCGAGACGGATATTAAGCTTAAATTTGCAGTAGATGGTACAGGCGAGACGAAGATTGATACGGATGTGCCTTTCCTTAACCATATGCTTGATTTGTTTACGAAGCATGGCCAATTCAATCTGGAAGTTGAAGCGCGCGGCGATATCGACATCGATGATCACCATACAGTAGAGGACATCGGGATTTGCATCGGGCAGACGCTTCGCGAGGCACTCGGCGACAAACGCGGCATTAAGCGTTACGCCAGCGTATTCGTCCCTATGGATGAGGCGCTCGCACAGGTTATTATCGACGTCAGCAACCGTCCGCACTTTGAATACCGTGCAGAATATCCATCTTCTCAGGTAGGCAGCTTCTCAACGGAGCTTGTTCATGAGTTTCTGTGGAAGCTGGCGCTTGAATCGCGCATCACGCTGCATGTAATCGTTCATTATGGCGTAAATACGCATCACATGATTGAAGCGGTGTTCAAGGCGCTAGGACGTGCGCTTGATGAAGCAACGAGCATTGATCCCCGCGTGCAAGGAGTGCCTTCGACGAAGGGAGTGCTGTAGTATGATCGCGATTATTGATTACGGCATGGGCAATTTGCACAGCGTAAGCAAAGCGGTTGAGCGTCTTGGCTACGAGACGGTTATTACGGCCGATCCGCAAACGATCGCGGCAGCAGACGGGGCAATCCTTCCGGGCGTTGGCGCCTTCGGGGATGCGATGCAAAACCTGCGCGAAACGAAGCTGGACGAGGTGGCACAAGCGTATGCGGCCTCCGGCAAGCCGATGCTCGGTATTTGCCTTGGCATGCAGCTGCTCTTCAGTCAAAGCGAAGAATACGGCACAAACGACGGATTAAATCTGCTGCCGGGCAAGGTCGTTCGCTTCGCAGGCGATTATAAAATCCCGCATATGGGCTGGAACAAGCTATCATTTCTGCAGGAGCAGTCGCCGCTGTTTAGCGGTCTGACGGAGGGGCATGTTTATTTCGTGCATTCGTTCCACGCGAAGCCGGAGCTGGCCTCCGACCTGCTGGCGACGACGGATTATTATCAGCAGGTAACGGCGATTGTCGGCCGCGGCAACGTGTACGGCATGCAGTTCCACCCGGAGAAGAGCGGTGAGCTCGGCATGCAGCTGCTTGGCAACTTCCTTGCGCTGACAAGCAGCGAACGCTCTTAGTTTTTAAGTAATATTGAGCACTACGAAGTAACACCGGATATTATTAAGCTCGGCTAAACGGGCATAAAGGAGAGGGCAACATGCTGGCGAAACGTATCATTCCGTGTCTTGACGTGAAGGATGGCCGCGTTGTGAAAGGCGTTAACTTCGTGAACCTGCGGGATGCGGGCGATCCAGTCGAGCTGGCGGCCACCTATGACCAGGAGGGCGCTGATGAGCTTGTATTTTTGGATATATCGGCTTCCGTCGAAGGGCGCGCAACGATGATAGAGGTCGTCAAGCGGACGGCAGGAGAAATTACGATTCCGTTTACGGTAGGCGGCGGAATTTCCCATGTTGACGATATGAAGCGGCTGCTGCGCGCAGGCGCGGACAAAATCGGCATTAACACGGCGGCTGTCTTAAACCCGACGCTCGTGCAGGAAGGCTCGCGCAAGTTCGGTTCGCAATGCATCGTGGTGGCGATTGACGCCAAGTTCAATGCCGAGTGGGGCGAGTGGGAGGTTTACACGCACGGCGGACGCAAGACGACAGGCATTAAGGCGCTGGAATGGGCGCGCGAAGTGGAGCGTCTCGGCGCAGGCGAAATATTGCTGACGAGTATGGATGCGGACGGCACGAAGGACGGCTTCGACATTAAGCTCACGCAGGCGGTGTCGGACTCGCTGGGCATTCCGGTTATCGCGTCAGGCGGAGCAGGAAGAATCGAGCACTTTAACGAAGTATTCCAGCAGGCCCATGCGGATGCAGCGCTTGCAGCTACGATTTTTCACTATAAAGAAATGACGATCCGTGAAGTGAAGGACGACTTGCGGTTGAAGGGAGTAGAGGTACGATGACGGAAATCAGCCAGAGCGAGATTATCTCAAGAATCAAATGGGACGACGCTGGGCTAGTGCCTGCCGTTGTACAGGATGTGCAGAGCAAAGAAGTGCTTATGCTCGCTTATATGAACAAGGAGTCGCTTCAGCTTTCCGTGGAATCCGGCGTAACCTGGTTTTGGAGCCGTTCGCGGAATGAGCTTTGGAACAAAGGGGCGACAAGCGGCCACACACAGCGCATCGTCTCGATGGCTTATGACTGCGACGGCGACACGCTGCTTGTTAAAGTAGAGCAAAAGGGGCCGGCTTGCCACACAGGACGTTACAGCTGCTTCTTCAATCCGGTTGAGGTTAACGGAAATGCACCAGCATCCTCAGAAGCCGCACCGGCTTCTGCAGACCGGTTCGCTACGCTGGGACAGCTGGAGAGTATTATCGCCGAGCGTTACGCAGAGCGGCCTGAGGGCTCTTATACCTCCTACTTGTTCGATAAAGGCGTAGATAAAATTTTGAAGAAGGTTGGCGAGGAAGCGTCGGAGGTCATCATAGCTTCGAAAAATCAAGATAATGACGAGCTTCGCAGCGAAGTCGGCGATCTTATTTTTCATCTGATGGTATTGCTCCGCGAGCGCGGACTGCCCCTGGATGATGTAATCAGTGAGATCAACAGCCGTCACGGCAAGCCAACCACGAACAAAATGAGATAAATGAAATGAAAGCTAGTTATAAATTTCCTTAGAAAGGCCGGTATGCACATGTTTATCGATTACCATACCCACCATGCCCGCTGCGGTCATGCCGTCGGCGAGCTAGAGGAATATGTACGGAAGGGAATAGAGATCGGACTCGTGCAGCTTGGCCTCTCCGACCATATGCCGCTGCTCCATGTTGATCCTGCCGCTTACTATCCGGAAATGGCGATGCCGATGGATGAGCTTCCGCGTTATGTGGAGGAATGCCTTGAGCTTAAACAGAAGTATAAAGGGCAAATCGACATTCGCGTTGGGCTTGAAGGCGATTATATCGAAGGCTGCGAGGAGCAGATCGCAGCGATCGTGAATGCTTATCCTTGGGATTACGTCATCGGCTCCGTTCATTTTCTCGGCGAATGGGACATTACGGATTTCCGGCAAACGGGGGGCTGGGAAGGCCGCGACCGCATGGCTGTATATGAGCAATACTACGATGCGATCGGCAAAGCGGCTGCGACCGGTTTCTATGACTATATAGGGCATATTGACGTGATCAAGCGTTTCGGCTTCCAGCCGGACGGCGATGTTACGCATTTGGAAAATGCTGCGCTGGATGCGGTTAAGCGGCACGGGCTCGCTATCGAGCTTAATGCTTCCGGACTTCGCACGCCTGCCGCAGAGATGTTCCCAAGCCGCAGAATGCTGGAATATGCGCGGCAATTAGGCATTCCGCTGACGGTTGGCTCGGATGCTCATCAGCCTGAAAGACTGGGCCAATATTTGGATCAAGCGTATGCTTTGTTGAAAGATGTCGGATTTTCGCAGCTGGCGACATTTAATTGTCGAAAATTAGTGATGATTGATTTTTGAAATATGGTAAAATCCATGTATAATATAGATGATCAAATAAGCCTTGTCGAATGATCTGACAAGGACGAGTACTAGTTCCGTAAAATTAATTGGTTTTAACGCTCAGGAGGGTATCATGTTAAGCGACAAGGTGCGTATTTTTTCGGGTTCGTCTAATCCGGTATTGGCTCAGAAAATTAGTGCAGAGCTTGGTCTGACGCTAGGCGAGATCAAGATGTCCCGTTTCAAAAGCGGTGAGATTTACGTGCATTACGAGGAAACGATTCGGAATTGCGATGTCTTCCTCGTGCAATCATTCTCGCATCCGATCAACGAGCATTTTGTCGAATTGCTTGTCATGATTGATGCGGCGAAGCGTGCTTCCGCAAGAACGGTCAACATCATCATGCCGTATTACGGTTATGCGCGTCAGGAACGCAAAGCAGCACCAAGGGAGCCGATTTCAGCGAAAATGCTGGCGGATGTGCTCACTACAGTTGGAGCGAACCGCGTAGTCACAATCGACCTGCATGCTCCAGCAATTCAAGGCTTTTTCAACATTCCGGTCGATCATATGACTGCGCTTGATCTGATTAGCGATTATTTGAAGTCCAAAAACATCAAGAACCCGGTTGTTGTATCGCCGGATGCAGGCCGCGCTTCAACAGCAGAGAAGCTTGCGAACTACTTGGATACATCATTTGCGATCATGATTAAGAAACGCCCTGCGCACAATGAATCGGTTATCACACACGTAATCGGGGATGTCGAAGGCCAGACTCCGATTATCATCGAGGATCTGATCGACACGGGATCTACGATTATCAACGTTGTGGAAAGCTTGAAGGAGCGCGGAGCTGAAGATGTTTACGTATGCGCTACGCACCCGTTATTCTCCGGCTCGGCCATTGAGCGTTTAGATCATCCAAATATTAAAGAAGTTATCGTTACAGACTCCATCAAGCTGCCGGAATCGACGCCGGAACGCTTCAAAGTGCTCTCAGTTGCGCCGCTGCTTGCAGAAGCAACCCGCATTATTTTGGAAGGCGGATCCATCAGCACCTTGTTCAAAAGCAGTGGCGTATAAGCGTCCGAATGATGTTTAATATGCGAATTGAATAGTATTGCCGCGGGAAATCGCGGGCGGTGTATTTGCCGTCCGCGATTTTGCCACATATTCTTTCGTGTTCTGATGGGTAGTGCTATGGTATAATCGTAGAAAATCGGAAGTAACGGGAGGTGCCTTGCCAGTGAAAGGGAAGAAACGTGTTGCCGTAGATCAACAGACGAAAGTCATACCGATTCAATGGGACGCCACGTTTTTTTTCGAACGTGCGGTTCGGTCGCTTGATCGATTCCATTATGACAAGGCACTTAAATATTTTCGTCGCGCCGTAGAATACGAGCCGGACAATCCGGTAAACCATTGCAATATGGCCGGCATTCTTTCTGAAATGGGCAATTATGAGGAATCGAACCGGATCTTAGGTTGGATTGTGGATGAGCTCGATCCGACAATGACGGAATGCCATTTCTATATGGCGAACAATTTTGCCAATATGGAGCAGTATGAAGCGGCCGAGAGCTCGTTGATCCGATATTTAGAAGAGGATTCCGAGGGGCAGTTTCTCGACGAAGCGGAAGATATGATGGATTTGCTGCATTTTGAGCTGGAGCGCCCTACGCGTCTGACGAACATTAAATCGCGTGAAGGCATGGTCGAGCATGACTTGGCCCGGACGCTTCTTGAGGAAGGCAAATTCACCGAGGCCGTACGCATATTGGAAAAGATTATCGAGGGCCAACCGGATTTTCTGGCTGCGCGCAACAATTTGGCGTTAGCCTATTATTATATGGGCATGTTCGATAAGGCGATGGATACTATTCATGAGGTGCTCGAAATCGAATCCGGCAATTTGCATGCGCTTTGCAACCTTGCCATTTTCTATCAGCATAAGAATGACGAACAAAGCTTGAAGCCGCTCGTCGAGCTGCTTACGAAGACGGTGCCGTTCCATCAGGAGCATGTGTTTAAACTGGCAACTACTATGGGCATCTTAGGAGAGCATGGGGCTGCTTATAAGCACTTTATTAGGCTGCTTAAGGACGCTGAGCTGCATCAGGACCCTAGTCTGTATCATTATGCGGCTGTCGCTGCATGCAATATCGGTCGCTTGCAGGAAGCCGAGCGGCTGTGGAAGCAGACGATTAAGCTCGATCCGACATCGGGTATCCCCCATTATTACATGGAACAGCTTGAGCTCGTCCGAAGCGGGCAGCAGACTGGATCAATAAGCTACCATTACCATTTGCCGTTTGAGGAGCAATTTAAGCTATGGGAGAAGTCTTCGGACGGCATTCCCGATCACCTCAAGCGCGATCCGCTTGTTCGGTCGTCGTTTTTTTGGGCCCTGCGCCATGGCGACCAGCATACGAAGCTGCAGGTTATTCAAGCGCTCGGTATGATTGCCGACAGCGAAGTAAAGGACGTGCTGCAGACATTCCTGCTGGAGCAGGACGAGGATGATTACTTAAAGCGCATTGCCATCTTCGTACTGCGGACGATAGGCGTTCAAGAGTCTTTGCGTGTCGTGCTGGAAGGGAAAGAAACGGTAATCGAACCGAATCGCGTACCCTCGAGACTGCCTGTGTGGGAAGAGAAATGGCAAGCTGTTGTTGAAATGGCGCTGGGCCGCATGAGCAAGCAGTACGATTTGGTTCAGCAGCATGATTTGATGACCTTATGGGTAGAGTTTTTGTCGCGGGTGTATCCGGACGTTCCGAAGCTGACAAAGCCGGAGGGCTGGGCAGCCGCGTTGGAATATTTGACAGCTAAGATGCATCGGCGGGCGATTTCGTATCATGAGGTATCGATACGTTACGGCACATCGATCGCTACCGTAAGCAAGAACGTCAAGTTGATTGACGAGGTATGCGGCATAAAAGAAAAGATGAGAACGATAAGCTCCGTCTTCTCGACACAGGAATTGCAGGACGAATAAAATTTTACGAGGTGAATGTGATGTACAAATCCATTATTATCGGTACCGGACCGGCAGGACTTACAGCGGCTATTTATTTGGCCCGCGCCAACATGAACCCGCTTATTATTGAAGGTCCTGAACCGGGCGGGCAGCTCACGACAACGACAGAAGTTGAGAACTTCCCCGGTTTTCCGGAAGGCATCATGGGCCCTGAGCTCATGGAAAACATGCGTAAACAAGCAGAGCGCTTCGGCGCTAAGTTTATCACCGGTTGGGTGAATAGCGTGGATATGTCAGAGCGTCCATTCAAGCTTCAAGTGGAAGGTCACGGAGAGCTTGTAGGAGAGAGCATTATTATCTCTACCGGTGCGTCGGCCAAATACCTCGGCATTCCAGGGGAGAAAGAAAATGTTGGACGCGGCGTAAGCACATGCGCAACTTGCGACGGCTTCTTCTTCCGCGGCAAGAAAATCATCGTAGTAGGCGGCGGCGACTCCGCGATGGAAGAAGCTGGCTTCCTCACTCGCTTTGCAACAAACGTTGAGCTCGTTAACCGCCGTGACGAGCTTCGCGCTTCAAAAATTATGCAGGACCGCGCTCGCGAAAATGAGAAAATTAGCTGGAGCCTGAACCGCACGCCGGTTGAGGTCGTTGCAAGCGGAATGGGCGTTACCGGACTTAAGGTTCGCGACAACGCAACTGGCGAAGAGGACGTCATTGAAACAGACGGTATCTTCATCGCGATCGGCCATACGCCGAACACGAAATTTCTTGCGGGCCAAATCGATACGGACGAACATGGTTACATTCAAGTGAAACCAGGCACCTCCGAAACGAATATACCGGGCGTGTTCGCATGCGGCGATGTTCAAGACAGCAAATACCGTCAAGCGATCACAGCAGCAGGCAGCGGTTGTATGGCTGCACTGGATTGCGAAAGATTTTTAGAAGGCGCCGTTACACATGATTGGAGCAAATCGGTTTAATCATAGTGAGCAGCAGCATAAGATACAGAGGGGGGGCTATACCAGCAGAGCGATATGCTTGACGGTATAGCCTTTTCATTAGCCGATAGCGCTTGATTTCCCTGTATTCCGCTATCTTGACCGGAGGATGAAGGTCGCTTATAGTGTTACAGAGAAGATTAACATATTGATGAGGTGGACTAGTGATGTCTGAAAAGATTTACGTTGGGGTCGATGTCGGCGGAACTGCTATTAAGGTAGGCATTTGCAATGCGGATGGACAATTGCTCCAGACGTATGAAGGGCCGACTGAGGCGGGCAAAGGAACGGACACTATCCTTCAAAATATTGCGAAATATGCTCAGCAAATCGTAGTCGAATCGGACTATGATTGGGCGCAGGTTGACGGGGTAGGCGTTGGTATTGCTGGATTCCTGGACATTCCGAACGGTATTGTGAAATTTGCGCCAAATCTGAAAATTGAAAATGTCAATTTGAAGGCTTATTTGGAGCAAGAGCTTAACAAGACGGTTAAGGTCAATAATGATGCGAATGTTGCCGCACTAGGCGAAGCTTGGGGCGGAGCGGGTAGAGGCATTTCGCACTGCGTATGCTATACGCTCGGAACAGGCGTAGGCGGCGGTATTATTATAGATGGCAAAATCGTTGAAGGTTACATGGGAATGGCAGGCGAGCTGGGTCATATGGCAATCGTGCCTGACCTTGAAGCCATTCAATGTGGATGCGGTAAGATGGGCTGCTTGGAAACGGTATCTTCGGCAACGGGCATTATTCGTATGGCGAAAGACGCTGTGGAACGCGGCGATCGTACGTCACTCTCGCAGGTAGACAATATTATGGCGAAAGACGTTCTTGATGCTGCGAAAGCTGGAGATGAAGTAGCAACTCGCATCGTTAATCGCGCAGCCTATTATTTGGGTAAATCGCTGGCGATGATCGCGATCGTATTGAATCCGCAATATTTCATTATTGGAGGCGGCGTGTCGAAAGCGGGAGATTTCCTATTCGACCAAATTCGTGAAGTATTCGAGAAGTATACCCAGGATCAAGCGAAAGAAAACGTGAAAATCGTGGCAGCCACGCTCGGCAACAACGCTGGCGTAGTAGGTGCGGCTGGTCTTATTCTAAGAGGGTAAGCTGTTAGGTTAATCCTTACGAAGTAGGTTTGCATTAGCAAACCTTAGCGTATCCTGACGAAGTGACTTTGCATCCGCAAAGTCTTTAGGAGGTTTATTCATGGAAAAGGCGGCAACAGTAGCGAAGCTTGTCATTATAACCGGGATGTCTGGCGCGGGCAAGACCATTGCTGTCCAAAGCCTGGAGGATCTCGGTTTCTTCTGTGTAGATAATTTACCACCCGTTCTTATCCCTAAATTTGCGGAGTTGATCGAACAGTCGAAAGGTAAAATCGGAAACGTGGCGCTCGTTATCGATTTGCGCGGGCGGGAATTTTTTACGGCGCTGTCCGAATCTTTAGCTTACATCAAAGAGCATTATACGATCAGCTGCGAAATATTATTTTTAGATGCAACCGACTCTGTACTTGTTCAGCGCTATAAGGAAAGCCGCCGTCGTCACCCGTTGGCGCCGGAGGGAATGCCGCTTGAGGGTATTCGAAACGAGCGTAGACTGCTTGAGGATTTAAAGGGCTGGGCATCGCAGGTCATCGATACGAGCATTTTGAAGCCGGCTCATTTGAAGGAACGTATTATTACACACTTCACGAATTTGGAACAGAACAGCCTGTCGGTAAACGTAACCTCCTTCGGCTTTAAATACGGCATTCCGATTGATGCCGATCTTATCTATGACGTTCGCTTTCTGCCTAATCCGCATTATGTGGAGCATTTGCGCCCGAATACCGGTCAAAACCCGGATGTATACGATTACGTAATGAAGTGGCCTGAAACACAGCAGTTTCTGACGAAGCTGCTGGATATGCTGCAATTCCTTATTCCTCTTTACCGAAAGGAAGGAAAAAGCCAAGTTGTTATCGGCATTGGCTGTACAGGAGGGAAGCATCGTTCCGTTGCCATTTCTGAATATTTGGGACGCATGCTCGGCAGCAGTGATACGGAACGTGTGCGTGTCAGCCATCGCGATGCCGAACGTGACAAGCATTGACGGGGTGAGAGAATGCAGAGTAGACACAAGATAATGAGACGCCCGAAGATCGTCGTCATTGGCGGCGGTACAGGTCTCTCCGTCATGCTGCGAGGGCTTAAGGAAAAGCCGCTTGATATTACGGCTATCGTTACGGTAGCCGATGATGGCGGCAGCTCGGGTATTTTACGCAACGAGCTTCAGATTCCTCCGCCCGGCGATATTCGCAACGTGCTTATGGCATTAGCCGATGCAGAGCCATTGCTAACCGAGGTGCTTCAGTACCGTTTCAAATCAGTGCCAGGACTTGCAGGGCATAGTCTAGGTAACCTTATGCTTGCGGCGATGACCGATATTTCCGGCGACTTCGTCACCGGCATTCGCGAGCTAAGCCGTGTTCTCGCCGTTCGAGGGCGGGTGCTCCCGGCTGCGGGCCGGGCGATTGTGCTTAAAGCGGAAATGGCCGACGGATCAATTGTCACGGGGGAATCAATGATTCCGAAAGCGGGCAAGGTAATCAAGCGGGTGTTTTTGGAGCCGACCGACGTGGAGCCGCTGCAGGAGGCGGTTGAAGCGATTGAGCAGGCAGACGCCATTTTGATCGGACCTGGCAGCTTATATACAAGCATTATTCCGAATCTGTTAGTTCCGAAGCTTGCGAATGCGATAGTGGATTCGGAAGCGGTAAAGCTGTTTGTTTGTAATGTTATGACGCAGCCTGGAGAGACTGATAACTATTCGGTAGGAGATCATTTGGACGCGATTCATGCTCATATCGGCCATCATTTATTTGATTACGTGATCGTGAATGATGGCGAGATTCCGCCGCAAATCGAAAGCAAATACGCAGAGATGGGTGCGAAAGCGGTTCATCTGGATTTGGACGCGGTGACCCAAAAGGGTTATGAGGTAATCGCGGACCGTCTTGTTTTATTCCGTACTTTTTTGCGGCATGATGCCGAACGTTTAAGCCATCATATATATAAATTAGTTGAGAATTGGATGTTACGAAAGAGGTGATACATAATGTCATTTGCGGCGCAAACGAAGAAGGAGCTAACATTAATTGAAGCGGACGGCTGTTGTGAGAGAGCGGAGCTATCCGCGCTCATACGGATGAATGGTTCGGTTAGCGTATCCAGCCGCAAAGTCGTTTTGGACATCTCAACGGAAAATGCAGCGATTGCCAGAAGA